>CAMMMI010000043.1 GCA_946497905.1 uncultured Clostridium sp. | reverse complement strand
TTAAGATTAGAATATAGATTTTTAGATTTAAGAAATGAAAAATTACATAATAATATATTATTACGTTCAAAAATCTTAAAAGCAATGAGAGACAAAATGGATGAATTAGGTTTCACAGAAATACAAACACCAATATTAGCAAATTCTTCTCCAGAAGGTGCAAGAGATTACTTAGTACCAAGTAGACTAAATCCAGGAGAATTTTATGCCCTTCCACAAGCTCCTCAACAATTTAAACAATTATTAATGGTAGCAGGATTTAATAAATACTATCAAATAGCACCATGTTTTAGAGATGAAGACCCAAGAGCAGACAGAGCACCAGGAGAATTCTATCAATTAGACTTTGAAATGAGCTTTGCAACACAAGAAGATGTATTTAAAGTAATAGAAGAAGTAGTTCCATACACATTTGGAAAATTTACAAATTGGAAAGTCGACAAAGGACCATTTTTACGTATTCCATATAAAGAGGCAATGGAAAAATACGGGATAGATAAACCAGACTTAAGAAATCCATTAATAATACAAGATGTAACAAAATTATTTAAGAATTCAGATTTTAATGCATTCAAAGATAAGACAATAAAAGCAATAGTTGTACCAAATGGAGCAAAACAAGGAAGAAAGTTTTTTGATAAAATGGTAGAATTTGCAACATCAGACGAAGTAGGAGCAAAAGGATTAGCATGGACAAAATACGAAGAAACAGGAGAAATAACAGGAGGAATTGCTAAATTTATAACTCAAGATATAAAAGAGCAATTAAAAAAAGAATTTGGGGTAGAAGAAAATTCATCAATATTCTTTATAGCAGATGAATTTGAAAAAGCACAAAAAATAGCAGGATTAGTAAGAATCGAATTAGGAAAAAGGTTAGATATACTAGAAAAAGATGTATATAGATTTTGTTTTATAGTAGATTTTCCAATGTATGAAATGTCAGATGAAGGAACAATAGACTTTAGTCATAATCCATTTTCAATGCCACAAGGAGGACTAGAAGCATTGGAAAATAAAAATCCATTAGACATATTAGCATATCAATATGACTTAGTATGTAATGGATACGAAATGGCTTCAGGAGCGGTAAGAAATCATAATCCAGAAATAATGATAAAAGCATTTGAAATAGCAGGGTACAAAGAAGAAGATGTAAAAACAAGATTTGGAGCATTATACAATGCATTTCAATATGGAACACCACCACATGCAGGAGCAGCACCAGGAATAGATAGAATGATAATGCTAATTGCAGATTCACAAAATATTAGAGAAATAATAGCATTTCCAAAAAATAAGAGAGCCAGAGATTTGCTTATGAGAGCACCTTCAAAAGTATCTGAGCAACAATTAAAAGATGTACATATAAAATTAGATATATAGGGAAATAGGGACGTTCTTTTTCAGGAAATTACCAATTTGGGGACGTGTCCAAAATGTAACACATCCCTAAATTGCTAAAAAAGGAATGAGATAAAATGAAGAAAAAAGTTTTGCTAGGAATGAGTGGAGGAGTTGATAGTTCAGTCTCAGCCATTTTACTACAGCAACAAGGATATGAAGTAATAGGATGTACAATGGAATTATGGGAGAAGAATGGAGAAAACAAATCCATAGAGGACGCAAAAAAAGTTTGTGAAAAGTTAAATATTACACATTATGTATTAAATTATAAGAAAGAATTTAAATGCAATGTAATAGATAATTTTATAAATGAATATAAAAATGCAAGAACACCTAATCCATGTGTAGAATGTAATAAAAATATAAAATTTGGAATTCTGTTACAAAAGGCAAAAGAATTAGAATGTGAATATGTTGCAACAGGGCATTATGCCAGAATAGAATATTCAGAAGAATATAATAGATATGTATTAAAAAAATGTAAAGAAGAAAAAAAAGACCAGACATACTTTTTATATTCGATTCCAAAAGAAGAATTAAAACATATATTATTTCCACTTCAAAATTATAGTAGCAAACAAGATACAAGAAGAATAGCTAGAGAAAATGGATTACAAGTTTCAGAAAAAAAAGACAGCCAAGAAATATGTTTCATACCAGATAATAATTATAAAAAATTCTTGAAAGAAAATATAAGTGAAAAAGTGCAAAAAGGAAATATTACACTAAAAACAGGAGAAATATTAGGAAAACATCAAGGGTTAATAAATTATACAATAGGACAAAGAAAAGGTTTGGGAATATCATATAAAGAACCATTATATGTAATAGACTTAAATAAAGAAAAAAACGAAGTAATAGTTGGAACAGAAAAAGATTTATATTCAAAAAAGTTATATGCTACAAATATTAATTGGTTAGCTTTTGATAGTTTAAATTCACAAATAGAATGTTATGCTAAAGTAAGATATAGAGCAAAAGAAGCAAAAGCAATTATATGTAAAGAAAATGGGAAAATAAAAGTAGAGTTCGAAGAACCACAAAGAGCTATTACACCAGGACAATCAGTAGTTTTTTATGATAAAAATGGAATAGTACTAGGTGGAGGGATAATAAAATAATAAATGGTTACAATTCCTAGCTATATTTATTGAGGTACTATGTCCAATATAGCTAGGAATTGTAACAATAAATGAATAAATTTAATAATTTTTATATAAAATAACTTGTATAATAAAAATAAGTATGATATAAATATATATAAATAAGGCTATGAAAGGCGGTATTAGTGTGGAAGAAGAAACAGACAAAAATGTAAAAACAATATTAATAGTAGATGATGAACAACCAATAGTTGATATTTTAGTATATAATCTACAAAAAGAAGGTTATAAAACCATAGAAGCAAGTGATGGAATAACAGCAGTTGATATGGCATTAGATCAAAAACCAGATTTAATTCTATTAGATATAATGTTGCCAAGACTTGATGGTTTATCAGTATGCAAAAGAATAAAAAATTCGTTAAATGTTCCAATACTAATGCTTACAGCTAAAGACTCAGAAATAGATAAAATATTAGGATTAGAACTAGGAGCAGACGACTACATTACAAAACCATTTAGTGTAAGAGAACTTGTAGCAAGAGTAAAAGCAAATTTAAGAAAAGTAGAAGCTGTTTCAAATCCTAGCGAAGACTTTAAAAAGATAAATGAAACTAAAAAAGAAAATAAAATAGTAGTTGGAGAACTAGAGCTAGATTTAGACAAATTTGAAGTAAAAGTCAGAGGGGAAATAATAGATTTAACATTAAGAGAATTTGAGGTACTAAAATTTTTAGCAACACAACCAGAACAAGTAGTAACAAGGGAAACACTACTTGAAAAAGTGTGGGGCTATGAATATTATGGGGATATAAGAACTGTTGATGTAACAGTAAGAAGAATTAGAGAGAAAATAGAAAAGGATACATCAGCACCTAAAATATTAATAACAAAAAGAGGAGTTGGATATTATATAGCTTCATCATAAAATAAAAAAGGGATAACCTATTTTAGGGAAGCCTTTTTTATTTGTTATCTAATAGATAAAACTCAGTGCACACAAATTTTACTTTACGAAATTTGTTTTAAATAATTAACTTTCAAATAGTTATTTAAAAATTCCAATTTTAGAAGCGTGCCCAAATTGGTAAAAAAGAAAGGAAAGAAAAAACTATGTTAAGAAATGAAACAAGAAAAATTATGGTAGGAAATGTACAAATCGGAGGACAAAATAAAGTAGTAATACAATCAATGTGTAATACAAAGACAAAAGATATAGAAAGTACAGTAAAACAAATAATAGAGTTAGAAAAAGCAGGATGTGAAATAATAAGAGTTGCGTGTTTAGATTTAGAAGATGCAAAAGCAATAAGTAAAATAAAAGAAAAGATACATATACCTATTGTTGCTGACATACATTTTGATTATAGAATAGCTTTAGAAGCAATAAAATCTGGAGTAGATAAAATACGTATAAATCCAGGTAACATAGGGTCAGAAGAAAGAGTAAAAAAGGTAGTAGATGCATGTAAAGAAAAACATATTCCAATAAGAATAGGGGTAAATGCAGGTTCATTAGAAAAAGATTTATTGGAAAAATACAAAAAGCCAACAGCAAAAGCAATGGTAGAAAGTGCAAGAAGGCATATAGAGATTTTAGAAAAATTAAATTTTAAAGATTATGCCATATCTCTTAAAGCTTCTAATTTAGATTTATGTATAGAAAGTTATGAAGAAGCGGCAAAAGAATTTGATTGTCCATTGCATTTAGGTATAACAGAAAGTGGAACAGAATTTAGTGGCACAATAAAATCAAGTATAGGATTAGGTTGTATGCTAAGACAAGGAATTGGTGATACAATAAGAGTATCACTTTCAGATGATCCAATAAAAGAAATTGCAGTTGCAAAAGAAATATTAAAAGATTGCAACTTATATTCAAAATCACCAACATTAGTAGCATGTCCAACTTGTGGAAGAACACAAATAGATTTAATACCAATAGCAAAAGAAGTAGAAAAGTTTTTACAAACAATTGAAGCTGACATAACAGTTGCAGTAATGGGATGTGCTGTAAATGGACCAGGAGAAGCAAGAGAAGCTGATATAGGAATAGCAGGAGGAATAAAAGAAGGTTTGCTATTTAAAAAAGGGAAAATAATAAAAAAAGTAAAGCAAGAAGAGATAGTAGATGTATTAAAAGAAGAAATATTAAATATGATAAATAAATAATTATAACTATAGAAAAAACATTAAAAAATTAAATAGAAAATATATAAGGATGATGTATATATGGAAATTATATTAGGTAAAACAGCTGGTTTTTGTTATGGAGTAAAAAGAGCAGTAGAAGGAGCAAAAAAAGAAATAGAAGAAAATAATAATTCATATTGCTTAGGAGAAATAGTACATAATAAGCAAGTTGTAGAACAGCTTAAAAAAAATGGAATGACTTTTATAGAAAATTTGAATGAAGTAAAACAAAAAAATGCGAATGTAATAATAAGAGCTCACGGAGTATCTAAAAATATTTATGAATTAGCAAAAGAGAAAAATATAAAAATTAAAGATTATACATGTCCAAATGTGTTAAAAATACATGAAATAGCTGAAAAATATGCAAATGAGGGTTATTATATACTCTTGTGTGGAAATGAAACTCATCCAGAAAATATAGGGACAATTAGTTATTGTAATGAAAATTATGATGTAATAGAAAAAGAAGATGAACTAAATAATATTATTCAAAAAATATTAAAAAACAGAATAGATAAAGTATTATTAATATCACAAACAACATATAATTTAGAAAAATTTAATAATATAGAAAAAAAATTAAAAAATCAATTATATAAAAACAACATAGATTTAGTTGTAAAAAATACAATTTGTCGAGCAACAGAATTAAGACAAAAAGAAACAAAAGAAATAGCTAAAAAAACAGATTACATGATAATAATTGGAGGAAGAAATAGTTCTAACACAAAAAAATTATTTGAAATAGCTAATAAATATTGTAGTAATACAGTATGTATAGAAACAGTAGAAGAACTTGACATAGAAAAACTAAAACAATTTGAGACAATTGGAATTATGGCAGGAGCTTCAACTCCGGATGAGAGTATAAATGATGTTATAAATAAAATTACAAAAAAATTCGTCTAGCCTTAATGAAGGTTAGACGAACTTTGATTTAATACAACTTTTACTATTGTACCTTCAGGAACAGAAGTATCTTTAGAATAATCTTGAGATATAACAGTTCCAGAACCTTCAACAGAAATATTTAAGTTCTTTGCTTTAAGAGCATTAAAAGCTTGTGTATAATTCATATTCTTTAAATCAGGAACAGTTACAGAAGTAGAAACTGTACTGTTTTCACCATATAAAACAATAACAGAATTTTTAGGTAAAGAGCTACCTGGTTTAGGATTTTGATCTTGTACTAAAATATTATTAGCGTCGCCATCAACATAAGTTTTTACAGAAAATCCAGCTTGTTTTAGAGTTTTTTCAGCTTCTGCAACAGTTTTATTTCTCACATCAGGTACAGTAATATTATTAGAAGATATATTTGTTGTTGCGTCTACACTAGAAGGAATACCTAAGTAAGGTAATATTTCAGATAACATTTGAGCAACAACAGGAGCAGCAACAGTACCGCCTTGATTATTATCTTTAGGAGGATCATATAAAGTCAAAAGTAAAACTACTTGAGTATCTTCAACTGGCGAAATAGCAACATATGAAGCTACATAACCAGCGTCTAAATTAGTATAAATAGGTTCAGAAGTTCCTGTTTTTCCTCCAATACTATAACCAGTAACAGCAGCATGTCTACCACTACCATCAGTAACAACAGATTCCATTAAAGATTTAACTTCTTCAGATGTTTCTTTAGAAATAACTTGTCTGACCTCTTTAACAGGAACTTCAGTTACTGCACCAGTATCAGTATTAGTAATTTGTTTAACAATTCTTGGTTGCATTAAAACACCATCATTAGCAATACTAGCAATTGCAGTAACCATTTGTAAAGGTGTTATATTAAGTCTTTGACCAAAAGACATTGTTGCAAGCTCTACCTCTTTAACATTTTCTAACTTCTGAAAAATACTAGATTGTTCACCATATAACCCAGAATTTGTAGATTCAAATAAACCAAAAGCTTTATAATATTTATAAAGAGTAGGAGCTGTAATTCTAGCACCTAATTGCATGAATGCAGGGTTACAAGAATTGCATAGAGCTCTTCTTAAAGTTTGAGAACCATGAGGAGTAGGAGACCAACATTTTATTCTTAAAGGCTCAGAACGTGAAGCATCTTCAAATTCTTCATATCCTTGGCAGAAAAAGTCTCCTTCCTTATCTGTTGTTGTAATATTTTCTTCTAAAGCAACTGCAGATGTTATAACTTTAAAGGTAGACCCAGGCTCATATGTATCAGCTACAGATTTATTTGACCACATTTTATATAAAGATTCTGTTTTTTCCTCACTTGTAAGAGAATCATAAGTTTGAGCTAAAACAGAATTAGGAGTATAAGGATCATTAAGATTATAATCAGGATAAGTAGCCATAGCTAAAATATCTCCATTTTTTGGGTTCATCACTATAACATTTCCACCTTGTTTACAACCTACATCTTCAACAGCTTGTTTTAAATATTTTTCAACAATAGTTTGAATATTTAAATCTAATGTTAATGTTAAATCACTACCATTTTCAGCAGAAATATATGTTTCTTCAGAATCTGGAATTTCTTGTTGACTTCCATCTTTAGAACTTACAATTTTACCAGGAGTACCAGTTAAAATAGAATTCCATTTTGATTCTATACCACTCAAACCTTGGTTTTCAGCTCCGCAAAAACCTATAACTTGGGAAGCAACATTATTATAAGGATATGACCTTTTTGTATCTTCATCTATATTAATTCCGACAGATATCTTATTATCTTTCATCCATTCTTTTAATTCTTCAACTTTATTATTTTCAACTTTTTTTATAATAGTTTCAACAGATGAAGTACTATTTACTTTTTCAAAAGTTTCATTATAATCTAATGAAAAAATATCAGAAAGTCCTTTTGCTACAGTTTCTTTAAGAGTTTTAGTTTCTTCATCATTTTTTCCAACTATTTTTTCAGGGTTTATTGTAATAGTATCAACTTGAGAACTTATAGCTAATGCTTTACCAGTTGAATCATAAATATTTCCACGCTTAGGACTAATAATTTGATTAATAGTTTGCTGTTGATATGCACTTTCTTTTAATTCACTGCCTTGAACAAATTGAAGAAATCCAATTCTAGCAATCAATAAAATAAAAATTAAAACTACAACAAAAAAGGTTAATTTTAATTTTTTTGAATATATAAAATTTTTAGACTCAAAGTCAGTATTAATTTTTACAACATTATTGTTTTTAGAACGATTATTATGTTTAGAATTATTATTTTTTTTATTATCCATGAAAACCTCCATAAATATTGTAGAAATAAAGTGAAAATTGTATTTTTAGATTTTTATAAATTTTCTAATACAAAATTTTTTGGCAAAATTTTGTATTTATATTCTATATTAAAAAATAATAAAAATCAATAAAAAAATTTAAATTGTATATAAAAATAAACCTTGTAAAATAGCAAAAAAAGAAATATAATATATATAACTAATTAGGTTTATAGGTTAACCTAAAAAAACCTAAATATATAAGGAGATTATATAAAACAAAAAGTATGGAAAATTTATTACAAGAAACAAAAATGATAATGAACAAAAATAATATAAGAGCAAATAAATCATTAGGACAAAATTTTTTAATAAATAAAGAAGTAGTAGAAGAGATAATAGAAAGTAGTAATATTAATAAAGAAGATTTAATAATAGAGATAGGACCAGGATTAGGAACATTAACTAAATATCTTTTAGAAAAAGCAGGAAAAGTAATCTGTATTGAATTAGACAATAAAATGATAAAAATTTTACAAGACAGATTTTTTCTATATGATAATTTAGAAATAATAAACCAAGATATTTTAAAGGTAGATTTAGATGAAATAATAAAAAATGAAAAAGAAAAGGGAAAAATAAAAAAAGCAAAAATAGTTGCAAATTTGCCATATTATATTACAACACCAATAATAATGAAATTATTAGAAGAAAAATTAGATTTAGAAAGTATTACTGTAATGATACAAAAAGAAGTAGCAGATAGATTGATAGCTTGCCCAGGGGATAAAGAAACAGGGGCTATTACATATGCAGTATATTATTATGCTAAAGCAAAAGGAATAATGGAAGTGCCAAAAAATTCTTTTATACCAGCACCAGAAGTAACATCAAAAGTTATTAATTTAAAATTAAGAAAAGAGCCAGAAGTAAAAGTTAGAAATGAAAAATTGATGTTTGAGATTATAAAAAGTGCATTTATGCAAAGAAGAAAAACCTTATTAAATGCACTAACAAATGCAAAAGTATTTATAAATAAAGAGGAAGGTATGCACATTTTAGAAAAATTAGGATTAGATATAAACATAAGAGCTGAAAAACTAAGTTTAGAAAATTTTGCAGATATAACCAATATGCTAATTATAAATTACAAATTACAACAATAAGAAATATTACAACCTAGAAGCCTATAATAAAAATGGTAGCAAAAAAATTTTCTGATAAAACGATTGAGAAAAATTTTACTGATAAAATGGAATTATGTTGAAGAACAATCATAGATTTTAAGATTTAGAACTATTAGAATTATAGTACAAAAGATATTTTACTAGTTTTGCAATAAAATAATAACATTTTATTAAAATTAATGGAAAAATAAATACATGTATGTTTATGTACACAAGAAAGAGAGAATAAAATGAGTATATTAGATATTGTTACAGGTAAAGAAAGAAAAATATATAATCAAATTATTAAATTAATGGAGCAACGAAATTATAGTGAATTATTTAGTATGGACGGAATTGGAAATTTTGGTTTAACTAATCAAAAATATGTTGAGAGAATTTTAGACAGGATGGAGCAGGAAGTACTAAACAATCCAGAATTATTAGTTCAAATGAATAAAGATCATTATCATCGAGCTAGTCATTTTAGCAAGGTTGCTATAGCATCGAATCCTAAAATAATTGAAAGACTTATAGAAGAAAACATAAGTGGGCTGATAGAATTAACACCTATGGCCTTAGAAAATGGTTATGTTCCAACTAATAATTATGTCAATAACCATATACAACAATTCTCTAGTGCTGAAATCATGACAAAACTTTTGGATGGTGGTTATAAGCCAAATGATGAAATAATCGAAAGCCACATGGAAGTATTTGCAAATGAAGAAGTGTTGAATAGAGTATTAGATTTAGGATTTGTTCCATCATTAAATTTTATACAAAGAACAAATATATTAAATAATCCGAATTTAGTTAATAGAATAATAGACACAATTGGACTAAATTCAGAAATAATTAATAGTTCTATATTCTTTGGGAATGCACAAGCACAACAGAAAGTGATAACTAAAAGACCAGACTTGCTTTTAAGTCTGGAGCCAACTAGTGCAACATATGAGCAATTTTGGATTGAAGCATTGAAACAAGGTTATATACCAGAAGAAGCTTTAAATCATTATTCTGTGAATAGCAATTTCTTATTATTTTCTAGAGTAATTAGGCAAAGACCGGAAATGGTTAAATATTGTAAAATACTAGAAAAAAGTGAAAAAGAACAAATTGATGAACTTGCTTTATGTATGGGGTATGTTCCAACTATTAATGATGTTAAAAATAGTGAATATGTAAAGAAAAGTCCAAAGCTAATGCAAGCATTGATACTAAGAAGACCAGAAACAATTAAATATATTGAAACAAGACCTCTAAAAGAAGGATATTCTTTGGATATTTCGCAAAATGAATTCTATGATTTAGCTCGTTTAGCACTTGATAATGGATATATTCCTAATGTAAAAGATGTAGAAGATAATCCTAGATTGGCTGATAGTTTTGATGTTATGAAAATTCTCGTTCAGGATAACCCAGAATTAATAAATATAATTAGAGATGAAACACCTAATAAAGAAGAATTATTAAAAATTGCCATTGATAATGGATTTAATGGTACAATTGTTGAACAATATAGGGGAACAGAAGATGATAATTATTTCGATAAAAGTCGTAACATAAATGAATTACTATTTACTGAAACAGCAATAATGTACCAGATAGATAGAAGACAGACACTTAATAGCAATATTCAATATGGTAATAATTATAGTATTGATTTGTACAATTATTTAATTGATAACGGTTATAAAACAAAAGACATTATTAATTTATTTACTGGTAATTTTGAAACAATGAGAAAAATTATTTCTGAAAATCCAGAATACATTACTATAGTAAGTACCAGTTTATCTAGAAAGGAAATTGACGAATTAGGTTTACTTGCTATTCAAAGTGGGTATAAACCAAAAGAAGATGATGAGATATTTGGATATGGTTCTGAGACCGCAAAAATAATGGTTAAATCCTATCCAAATTATTTAGAAAAAGTTGAGTTATTGGATAAAGTTGGAAATTTTATGTCTAAACCTTGTGAAGCATATGATGAGATATGCAGATTAGCTGTAGACGCGGGATTTTTACCAGATATTGAAACAATTGGAGATGGATATGGGGGATTAACAACAGTAGTGTATAATTATAGTTATGAAATTATGCAAAAAGCAATTCCTTTAAAACCAAATTTAATTGAAGTATGCTATATCGCAGATAAAGAACAATACGATGAATTATGCAAATTGGCAATATCTTGTGGTTATGAAATAACAAATGAATATGCTTTAAAGCATGGAGAAAGTAAAATCTGTTCAAGCTATGATATAATGGCTAGTTACATTGTTGATCATCCCAACTTCTTACCTAATGTTGAAATAACAAATTCAGATCAGATGTTAAAATTAATTGATATTGCAATTAATTCTGGATTACAGTTAAGTGAATTAAACCAAGACCAATTGCTTAAATTATTTTTACCTGTTGATGAAACAAAATGGTCTAATTATTTAGATTTGGATACTATACAATTTTTACAAAAAACAAGAGAGTTATATACTAATAATGATGAAATATCTAAAACGATAAATCCTAGATTTTTATCTGATGATGTAGTTAGACATTTTACTAAAACGCAAGTTGAGATATTATCTTGTTATCCCAAATTGCAAGAAAAAATTTTAAAATTATCTTCTAATAGTCAAAAATCAGAAATTATTTATGAATTAGTTGATAAATATAAGGATAATTTAGAATGGATTACCATTTTAGAAAAAGCATTAGACAATGTAAATTCTTCTGAATATGCAAATTTACTTACGTCAATAAACGACAAAGAGCTGTCTATAGAAGAAAAAGAAAATTTAATGTATTTGTTAATGACTAACAATCATTTAGATATTTCTACTCTTGAAGAATTAAGAAATATAGATTCTGTAAGAGAAAACTATATAGAAATGCTAATTGAAAGAAATACATTAGGCAGTTTAAAGACAGCCTATTTTGAAAAAACATTTGGTATAGATTTAGCAACAGCTATCAATTTAGTAAATGTTTATGGTAAAAGTTTAGAAAGTAATTTTATAGATTCTTTAGATGAAAAAAGCAGATCTGAATTTGTTTTACTTGAAAATATGAAAAAAATAATTAACTTGAATACCATTGAGGTATTAAGATATTATGTTGAAAATATTAATCCAGAATTTGTAGTAAAACCTGATTTAATGGTTACATATGAAGCAAAATTAAAATACATATTTACACAAGAATTTAATAAAAGTTTTACTAAACCGTTAGCAGAAGATAAAGTTATTAGTGATATAAATGATGAACAAGATTTAGATATCTATTTAGCAGCTGGTCACGATGGAAAGAAAAAATGTAGGATGATGATAACTTCAATTGGTGCTTATACAAGTATGGATGAGCCAGATGATTATTACGCAAGTTGGAATGTTGATAAAATAGCATCACATGGCTGTTGCTGTAGTTATGTTGGCGAGAAGAATTTAGGAACAGCAGAGGTAAAATACTGTTGTTTGGGTTTTACAGATTATGAATTTGGAGCATTACATCTATCTGGACCTTATGATTTATGTTCAATGTCCGAAGAAAATAGTTATCAGATATCTGCATTATATCCATCAATGTTCTTATTACCAGATGATGTTTTAGGATATACTAGACATACGCATAATGAAACAGTCTGGGAAAGAAGAAATATTTCTGGAGATGAAATGTTTAAAAAACAACCATCTTATATAGTTTATTTTGTCGATAATTTTGAAGATAGATTAACTGATTCGGAGGCAATGAAACAATGGGAATCTGTAAGAAAAGCAGCATCAAACTTTTCAATTGAAGTAGATGGTAAGAAAAGACCATTACCGATTATGGTTGTTGAAAGAGAAAAAATTGCACAATCTCAACTAGAAATAATCCAAACAAAATTAAATGAATTTAAAACAACATTAGATCCAAAATTGATAAAAGAAATAATTGTAGATTACGAAAGTAATTATGCAGGTAATAGAGAATATCACCTTAATATATCTAAAAAATACTTTCCAAAAGTTGAAAAATTATCTGATAGTGTCACTGGTGAAATAATAAAAACAATAAAAAAGTCATATCAAAAAGAGCCAGATAGAGCAATTGAGTGTATTTATGAGTTAGAAAAAGCAGTTAAAAGTGAGCAGGAAAAATATAATGATGCTAAACATGGACTAGGACAATCGCTACCATCATTCAATATTGAAGAGGCAATGATTAATATTAATGAATTAAAAACTAATTTAAGAATAAATCGAGATTCAACTTTAGTTATGATTAATAATTGTGATAGTAAGCAAAGACAATTTAAAAAAAGTGACCTTTCTAGTATTTCACAAGAAATGATTGATATTCAATTATCATCATCAGATGTTGCTACAGCTTTAGCTGATTCTGGGTTATCAACTAAATTTGCTATGTATGAAAATGAAATTAAAAAAGAAAATGTTAATGGTAGATTAAAAGTCCATGGACAAAGACATATAAAAAATGTTTTATTGTATGCTACCTTAATAGGACAATCTGTGGCTCAAGATAAACATGATTTGGAATTGATAATGTTGTCTGCTAAATATCATGACATTGGTAGAAGAACTGATGCTTATGAAGAACATGCCGAATCAAGTTCACAAATTGCTGTTGAAAAACTAAAAGATAAGTGTTCCTCTGAAGACTTATCAATAATTAGTACTATAATTCAATTTCATGAAATTCCAAGAAACATTTCTAATGTTAATGATGTATTTATAGATATAGCCAGAAAAAATGGAATTCCGGATGAGCAAATATCAAAGGTAAGACAAATGGCAGAGGTTTTGAAAGATGCAGATGCACTGGACAGAACACGATTTATTAATAAAGCAAGATTAAATCCAGAATTTTTGCAATATGATATTTCTAAACAATTAATAAGATTTGCATCATCGTTACAAGAAACATATGCAATACAAGATTTAAAAGAATTTCAATGCAATGAATCAGTAGGTAAATTATTGCAGAATTTTACACCACAAGAAGTTTTAAGAACTATAAGACATAGTACTAGAACAAATTTAAGATTGGAAGATATTCAAGACTTTATAAATTCATGGGCATATTCGAGTGATAAAAAGACAGAAGGTCAAAAAATAACAATGAGTGCAAATGATGATATTAGTAAGGAGTGATATTATAAATGGAAAATCAAAAAGATAGTAAAAAATTAGATATGACAAATGAAGAAAAGTTAGAATATCTTAAAAGATTGATACAAAAGAAAGAACAAAGAATTAATTTGACTGCAGAGGAAATACTTGAAAGAACGGAAGAAGAATTATCGGTAAATAAAAGAGTTTTTTCAGCAAATAGTATTGGAAAAGCTACAGTGCCAAGTTCTAATATACTAGTGAAAAAAGAATCTTCGCGTCAAGAAGAAGGTATAATTTCTAGTGATTTAGAAATAAGACAAAAAGCTAAAAATATTTACTCTAAAATGAAAAAAGAAAAATAGAAAAGGAGAAAAAATGATCCCAGAAAAATATGCCTGTGCATATAAAGAAGTAATAGAAGTACTAAAACATACCAAAAGAGAAGATGTATGTAAAATTCCAAGCTATAAAATTTTGCTATATGCAAAATATATGAACAATAATTATAAATTCAAAATAGATGAGACAAAGAATATAGAAGATCAAAATTTATCTCAAGAGGCAAAAGCAATATTGGCTAATCTATATAGAGATTACTGGGCTTCTACTTATCAAAGACAAAGAATAAAAGAAAAAGAACAATATGATATTGAAAAAATATGGAAAGAGAGATATAATCCAGATAA
>CAMMMI010000042.1 GCA_946497905.1 uncultured Clostridium sp. | reverse complement strand
CATTTGCTATCTATTCTGAATTTGACATAGATATTGACATTTTTAAGGTCAATTCTATGTTAGCCTATCATGAGACAGAAGAAATCAACATAGGAGATTTAAATCCATTTAGTGGAGTTAGTGCAACTCAAAAAGCTGAACTTGGAACTGAAGCTGTTGAAAAAACTGTAGCTAATATGAGAAAAAAGAGTTTTATAACGTCCCTAATAGATGAGTTTAATGAAAGAAAAACCCCAGAAGCCCAATTTGCTTATCTTTGTGATAAAATGGAAGCAGATTTGATGGCTAAAAAATATCAAGATGAAGGTAGATTTTCTTTCGACAAAGTTTCTAGTCGAATTATGAATGATAAAAGAGTTCAATCAATTATGAACAAAGGTGCTACAACAGTAGCAGATGTCTTTATCGAATATGATGTACCAAAATATTCACAAAGCCCAATTTTTTCCGAATTAATTCAATTTTTAAAAGATTATAAACAAACTAAATAATTTCTTCTGTAACAAAAATGCCTCTAACTTATCATTTTTTAATTTGTTAGGGGCATAAATATTTAATTATAAATGATAAACTTTAAACTCTTTTATATACTTTTCAAAATCAACAACATTTATCTCTAAAATTGGAAAATATTTATTTAAAATATTAGTTACATTCTTTGAACAAATTATATGTAAATTTTCTATATATTTTCTATTTTCCCTATAAAAAAGTCGTAACTTATAAATCTTTTCACAATCAATAAACGGAAAAAATACGATAAACTGTTTATTTTTAGTTTCATAATCACAAAAATACCACTCACTAATAAAAGAATTATTATATCCGAATTCATTTAAAATTTTTCCATAATCTATTTTAAATTGCTCGTTAAATACATATATCCAGTTTTCAAAAGGGAATGTAAAAATAATAAACTGATTTGAACCAAAAACATAATCTTTTATATCTATCATATTTATATCTTCTATAAACAAAATAGCTTGTTTATACTTCTGTTCTTTTTGAAAATCATAAATAATAGAATTGCAAAACCTTTTAGTACTTTTCTTTGAAATATAATATACTAAATAATTATTTCCATTAAATTTAATACTACCAACAAATGGTCTTGATTGAGTTCTAAAATAGTTATCATCTTTTAATTCAAAACTAGGGATAAATTCTATGCCACTTCCAATAAAAAGACTTGCTAAATAGCTAATAGTAGTCATTCTTTTTACATATTCTTTTTTATAAGATGGTTTTGAATATAAATAGCCTAATTCTTTAATATATTTTTACCAACTTGTAATATATGGAAAATACAAAATGAATAGTTACCTAAAAAATTTTCTTTTGGGATAGATAACAAACACACACCACATGGTGTGGATGTATATCCACAATCAGCAGCAGGAGTACCATTTACAGCAGCATATATTGCAGCAAAAGGAGACCCAATTGCCAATTTACAAGAAGACTTAGCTGCAGAACAAAAAGCAAGAGCAACTTATGAAAAACTAATAGATTTATGTAGAGATAATCCAGATGTAATAGATCCACTAAGATACCTAAGAGAAAGAGAAGTAGTGCATTTCCAAAGATTTGGAGAAGCACTTCGTGGAGTACAAGACAAATTAGCTGACAAAAAATTTTATATGAATAATAATTGTAAATAATAAGAGGTAATAATTACAAGATTTAATAAAATCAGATTCGTTTGAATCTGATTTTATGGGTTAGAATAGTTAGGAATCGTATTTTGACATGCAAATAATTTATTAGTGGTATAATTTTAGAACTTGAAAGTTGAAAAAATTTGTGATACTATTATGTCATAAATCGAGTTGAAAAAAATGTTGGAGGTATATTATTATGAAAGAAGAATTAAGGACATTTAATGAGGAAGAGCTAAGAAAATTGAAAAGGGTGATGTTAGAAAAAAACACAGAACGCGAACATGGGCCAGACTCATTTAAGCGTTTTACATCTGAATTAGAACATTTGATACCCAAACGAAACAATTTCGAATGGGAGCAAATGTTTGGAGTTAATAATATAGTTTTCCTACAGCAAATAGGGAAAGTATATTACAAACATACAGTCCATATATTTGAATGGCTGTATGTGAAAAATCCTGGTTTAGCAATCGGGATGCATAGTAACAATGAGCTCGCCAATAGAGGCACTCAAATAAGAAAAGTACGTGAATGGTACATTTTTCAAGATGGCACTATTGACTTCTGTAATAAAGATCAATCACATGGGTTGGTCAATATTTACGGCCAACCAATATATGTGTTGGTTATAAAAACTAAAAGAAAAGGAGACAGATAAAAAACATATAAATCCAACTATTTAAGACAGTATTCTAAAGCAAATTTGCAAAGAATACTGTTTTATATTAAATATTCAATTATTTCATTTTAAACATAATATACAATTTTCACATATGAAATAGGTATGTGTGAAAAGTATTTATAATTCATCAGAAAATAATTCTAACTTTGACTGAATAATTATTTCAAGACGAAGAATAGCAGTTATCATAGTTTGCACAGAATTATTAAGCTCTAATAACTCATCAGAAGAGATATCTTCCATTCCTATAATAGCTTGCATTTTTTCCCCTTCTGCATTTATTATATGAGAAAGTGCAGTTTCTTGTAAAGCAACAGATTCTATTAGATCTGTAATCGCTTGACTCCTTGTACTTTCTCCTGGAGTAATAACTGGCATACCCATAAAAATATCTCCTTTAAAAAAATTTGTAGTATAAAACTACTAATATAATATACGTGTTTTTTTGACACCTTGTTACAGAATATGACAGCTAAACATAAAATGTATTAGGAGGTTTTTAGTTTGAAAGAAATTTACTTTCATGACTATGTATGCCTTTATAGTAAAGTGAGAAAGGAATGGAATTTACTATGAAAAAAATAAATTCAAAAAAAGTAACTAAAAAGATAGCAAAAATACTTTCTTCTGAAAATTTAATAGATAATTCGCAAAAAAGATGTTTTAAAGATCATAATAAGAAATGTTGTAATAGTTGTTGCAAGAAGTGTAATTGTGATGAATGTAATAATTGTAATGAATGTGGCAATTGTAACAATTATGATGAATGTAATTCTTGTGATTGTTGCAATAACTGTTGTAAATGCAATAATTGTAATTGTTGTAATAATTGTGATGAATGTAATAACTGTAATAGTTGTGATACTTGTAAATGTTGTAGTGAATGTGAAAACAATAGTATTTGCGATATAATAGAATCAATTGCTCTTGTAGAAACAGCAATTTCTCATATATTAAATGCAGAAGGAGAAAAAATACAAAAAGCAGTTCAAATATCTGATAATGTTTGTGAATTACTAGAAGTAAATAATAGTGTTAGAAATACTATTAGAGATATAACAGAATTAGAATGCATGTTATCAAGAAAATTAGAAATAGCTATTTCTAAAATGGAAGGGGGGAATTATAATGGCTGTAGTATCGGGTAGAGTATTATTTGATAGAAATAGAACCGCTTCATCAGCTTCTAGTACGGAAGGAATTGCAAATGTTCCTGTTGTATTACAAAATGTTGTAACAAATGCAAGGCTAGCAGTATATACAAATAGTAATGGTGAATATTCTTTTATAAATGTACCAAATGGGAGTTACCGTGTAGTAGAATCTTTTGGAACTCCAGCAGTAAATACTCCAGGAGATTTTAATAATGCAGTAGTTGGAGGAGTTCCAATTGGTGCAATGCCACCAATTAATTATGTTAGTAATCCTCCAACTGGAAGCACAAATTTAGATGCAACAACACCAAACACAGTATTCATAACTGTCAATGGTGCAAATATATCAAATGTAGATTTTCTAAATGGACCAGTTAGATATACTCCAATTTCTACAATCACAGATAATTGTGTAACAATATCGCCAATCAACTTAATAAATGTAGCCGATAATGGAACTTTTGGGACTTTTCCAGCTGGAACTGCACCTAATACAGGTGCAAACCCTAATCCGTATCCAGGAATTGCACCAGATTTCACCTATGTATTACCAAATCCAGATAATTATACTCCAGACGCAGGGGAATACACAATTCAAAATCTTATGAATAATTCTTTAAGTAATAGAATTGGAGCATGGTGGAGGATAGCAGACCATACAGAAGGAAACGAAACTGGAAGAATGATGGTTGTAAATGGATTTGAACCAGGTTCTATATTTTTTAGAGATGTAGTAACAGTAAAACCAAATACTAATTATTTATTTAGCAGTTGGATATTAAATATGTTTAAAGCTCTGGGATATGCAAACCCACAATTAGGAGTTGAAATACTTGATGAAAATGGAAATGTCATATTTCATGAAACATTAGGAGCATTAATACCAGTTAATACAAATACTCCTGAATGGAAACAAATTGGAACTGTAATAAATTCACAAAACAATAATACTCTAACAGTGGAATTTTTAAGTGAAGGTCCAGAAGCAATAGGTAATGACTATGCAATAGATGATATTTCATTAAATGAAATTGAAGTACCAATATTTACTCCAATAAAAACTGTAAGTGATACAGAAGTTGGATTAGGTGATATTGTAACATTTACAGTTACTTTAACAAATACTTGTGAAAGTCCACTAACAAATGTAATATTTCAAGATATAATTCCAGAAGGACTAACATTTTTGCCAAATTCTGTAATAGTAAATGGAACATCTGAACCAGGATTAAATCCCAATATAGGATTTAGCATTCCAGACATTGAAGGAGGCGAAACAGCAACAATTAGTTTTTCAGCAACAGCAACTTCAATTCCAACAGAAAATCCAGTAATAAATAGAGCAAATATAAGTTATGACTATACACCAGTAGAAGGAGGAATACCAGAAACATTTAATGTAGTATCAAATGAAGTAGAAGTTGAAATTGAAGAAGTAGTTCAAGAAGCAGATATATCTGTTGTAAAAACAGCTAATTCAAGTAATGTAAATCCAGGAGACATGATAGAATATAGAATAGTTATTAATAATTTAGGTCCATCAGCTTCTGAAAATGTTATACTAACTGATAATATATCACCAAATATATTAAATCCAGAATTTTCGATAGATGGGGGAAATAATTTTTATCCATGGCAAGGAACATTTAATTTTGGAACAATTGAACCAGGAGATTCACAACTAGTATTAATAAGGGGAACGGTTTCAGAAAATTCATCAGGAAGAATTTCGAATACTGCTACTGTTAGCTCATTAACTCCAGATCCTAATTTAGCAAATAACACATCAACAGTAACTGTAAATGTAACAGCAAGTTCAAGATGTCAAGCAATTACAGATATAATTGAATCTGTTGCTTTACAAGAAACAGCACTTTCTCATATCTTAAATGCAGAAGGAGAAAAAATACAAACTGCCATAGCAATAGATGATATAACTCCTGAACAATTGTTAAAAGTAAATCAAAGTGCAACAGATCTTATAAATACTATCACTAAATTGGAATTAATATTACAATCTAAGTTACAATTATTTTCTGGTGAATGTAATCAAGATTAAAAACTAACCAGTAAAAATGTTAAAAAATATAGAGAAAATTAAAAAATCAAGATTAGTGGATACTATATAAATAGTAATATATTCTAATCTTGATTTTAATTATTTCGAAAGATAATTTTAGTAATATAAATAATTGGCATTAAAAATCTCCGATTTGTTCCTAATGTTAATACTTAGATAAATTTTTTTAATTCATTTTTTTATTTAAAACAGTCAACTTAATTAATGAAAAGACTAAAAGACCTGTTGCTAAAACTATAAATGCAATCAAAATAGTTTTTCCAGCAGCTGGAAGAACAGCTGGAGGTTCAGTAAGTTTTAATTTTGGTGTAACATCAGAAGTTTTTTCTTGAATATCACCATTTGGATCAGTATAACTTATATCAACTTTTTCATTTGTATCTAAAATTTGGTTAATAATAGAACTATCAAAATTTTCTTTTAATTTCAATTTATATTGTACAGTAGCAGTTTCACCAGCAGATAATTCTGGAATAGTCCAAGTTATAGAATTATTAGTAGTATCTACTTGAGTTGATATATTGCCATGAGTTGCATTACTTACATATGCAAAATCAAAGTTATTAATTATCTCTTGTGGGAAATAATCAACTATTGTAAAATCCTTAAAAGTTTTTTCTTTAGGTATCAAATCTTCATAAATTGTATTAGTAATAGTTTCCTCAATTTTATCATCAGTTACATAGTAAAATTTACCTGTAGTAGGTGTTTCAGTACTTCCAAATATTTCTGAAATAATTTGACCATATGATTTATTTCCAAGTGGGACATAATTTTCATCTACAATACCTGTAAGCATTGTAAATAACTGAATTCCATTATTTGTTGTATTAAGTAAAGTTTGTTTAGTTTTTGCTATTACGTCATCAGAATAATAATTTTTATCATAATTAACTGCAATATTAGGAACACCATCTGTCAAAACAATCATATATTTATTTGTAGAGTTATCAGTAAAATATTGAGTTGCTAATTGAATTCCAGCATCTAAATCAGTTCTTGCACCATTAGTTTGAATGTTAGAAATAGCATTAGTTAAAGTTGTTACATCATTAGACATTTCAGAAATTAAAAATGCATCTTCAAGAGTTCCTTCTTTAGATGTATCTGAATTACTAGAAAAGCTAACTATACCAACATTTAAAGCTGTATTATCTTGTAGTAAATTAGAAACCAAAGTTTTAGCAGATTCAAAAACCAAATCTTTTCTAGTTGTTCCAGATATTTCATCTGTCATACTATCTGAATTATCTATTACTATCATAACTTCACCAGTCAATTTATTAGGCACTTCTTGATTGGTAACCTGTAATTGCAAAGTGACCTCTTTATTAGTCAAATCTTTACCAATTAACTTTTTTTCAAATTTTGAATTATCTCCAATTTCGATAGCACAAACCGGTTCTTCTACAACAGTCATAGAAACTGTACTATATGACGCAAAAGAAAGGTTTGACATTAAAATAATAATTAAAAATAAAATTAATAAAATTTTCTTTTTCATAAGTAAAATCCTCCCTTAAAATAATATATTATATATTCTAACACAATAAAAATATAAAATACAATATGTTTACAAAAAAAATTCTTGAAAAGGCAAGAAAATTATGGTAAAATATATATGTAAATTTAGAACTGTAATATTGCATTAAGTTTTGAATAAAATTTAATAAGGATGTGGATATATTATGAATAATATAAAACGTTTGCAATTTTATTTTGATTCAAAAACATATACAGATAGACAAATAGAAGAAAAAATAGAAGAAACTAAAAAAGAATTTCCAAAAAGAAGAATAGAAGTTGGAATTAAATTAAATGAATTTGGAGTATATGTTGTTACTTTTTATGTAGAAGACAGACAAACATATTTAACAAAACTAATGTCTAAATATAGAACTAAAAAAATAAAATTATTAACAGAAGGAAATAGTGTAAAGAAAAAACAATCAAGATTAGAAAAATATTATTCTAATTATCAAGGGAAAAATACAAAATATAATCGAGTAAATTATGAAGAACCACGAAAATATGGAGATTGGCAACAATCAAAAAAATACAAAAAATATATAAATAAAATCTAATTAATAAATATTTCATATGGTTAAAATTCACAATGGTACTATCTATCAGTATCATTGTGAATTTTAATTATTTATATTACATAAAAATGTAGAATTAAAAAAATTTTTATGATATGATAGAGTAAAAAATAAGATTAATAAACAAAATTTAATATAATATGACATATTAAAACAAAAATTATAAAGTTATAAAGGAAAGAGGAGAAAACAAAATGAACAATTATTTTGAAAATTTAAACGAAACAATAAAAGAATATTTTAATATACTATCAGATGAAATACCAGACTTTTTAAATGACTATATAAACACACCAGAAATGCAGAAACAATCAGGCATTAGTGTAACTTGTGGTACTTTTTATTCTAAATTATTTAATAATGAAATATGGTACTCAAGTTTAGACCATAGTGTAGCAGTATCATTGATAATATGGAATTTTACCAAAGATAAGAAACAAACTTTATCTGGACTTTTTCATGATATAGCAACACCAGCATTTAAACATTGTATTGATTTTTTAAATGGAGATTATGAGAAACAAGAATCGACAGAAGAATTAACAACTAAAATTATTAAAAATTCAAAAGAGATAATGGAGCTATTAAATAGAGATGGAATAAAAGTAGAGGAAATAGATGATTATCATATATATCCTATTGCAGATAATGATACACCACAATTATCAAGTGATAGATTAGAATATACACTTTCAAATGGTATGGGAGTGGTAAAGAAACTATGGACATTAGATGAAATAAAAGAAATTTACCAAAATATAGAAATACAAAAAAATGAAAATGGTATTCAAGAACTTGGATTTAAAGATAAAGAAATAGCTAAAAAATTTGTTGAAAATATGAGAATGTTATCCATAACATATATATTGAATAAAACTAAACTATCAATGCAATTTTTAGCTGATATAATTAAAAAAATGGCTGAAAGAAATATTATCAACAAAAATGATTTATACCAGCTATCAGAAAAAGAGATAATAAATATGATAGAAAACAATAAAGATAAAAAAATATCTGAATGTTATAGATATTGGAAAAATGCTACAATAATACATGAAAGTGATGTGTTTGTTGAGGATAAATATTGTGTTAGTATAAATGCTAAAAAAAGGTATATAAATCCATTAGTAAAACAAGATAATAAATATATAAGAATTAGCCAATTATCAAATACTGCTAAACAAGATATTGATAGTATATTAAATTTTGAACCTAAAAAATATGCATATATGGACTTTAAATTTTAATAATTTATAGCATTAATACTAAGAAATGTTTGATAACAATAATAAAATTATAAAAAAGTGAAAGGAGGTAATCATATAATGGAAGAAAAACGAGAAGTGAAAGAAGGGCAAGTATATAAGCATTTTAAAGGAACAATACATAAAATAATTTGCATTGCAAAACATTCAGAAACAAATGAAGACATGGTAATATATACACATGATGACGATAACGAGATTTGGGCAAGACCATTAGAAATGTTTTTATCAGAAGTTGACCATGAAAAATATCCAGAAATCAAACAAAAATACCGTTTTGAATTAATGTAAAAAATGTCTTATATTGAAAATTACAGCTATTAATCACGGCTATAACAGACATAGTACAGCAATAAATATAGTATTTTGAATGTGATTGGAGTAATTTTAAAAATTCTTTATTAATTTTTTGGGTAATGTTCACGTCGAGCGAAGCGAGGACTAAGTGAAAGGACACCAAAAAATTAATTTAGAATTTTTTAAATTATGTATTGAACCGAAAAATACTATATTTATTGCTGTACTATGTCTGCTATAGCCGTGAATCATAACAAATTGTAGTTGACTAAATGAGATATTTTAAAAAAAGACTTGACAAATCAAAAAAAATAGTGTAAAGTATATTAGCATTACAAAAAGAAAAGAGGTAGTCAAATGGAAAAAAATGTACAAATAAGTATATTATGCCAATTATATGGCAAATTATTAACAAACAAGCAATATGAATTTCTAGATGACTACTACAATAACGACTTGTCATTATCAGAAATAGCTGAAAACAATAATATCACAAGACAAGCAGTTAGAGACATTATAAAGAAAGGGGAGAAAAAACTTTTCGAATACGAAGAAAAGCTATTGTTTATGAAAAGGACGTTAAATCAAGAAAAGAAAATTGAAAAGGTTTTAGTAGAACTAACAAAAATTCAAAATGATTATTCTGACAAACAAATAGCAAGTGTTTTAGAAAACATAAAAAAAGAACTAAACTGTTTAGTATAATATAAATAAAAAATAAAAAAGAATGGGAGTTGTGAATTATGGCTTTTGAAGGACTATCTTCTAGATTACAAGAAATAACAAGAAAAATCAGAGGAAAAGCAAGAATAACAGAATCTGATTTAAAAGAAATGTTAAGAGAGGTTAAACTTGCACTTTTAGAAGCAGATGTAAATTATAAAATAGTAAAAGAATTTATAGCAACCATTCAAGAAAAAGCACTTGGGCAAGATGTACTAAAATCATTAACACCAGGACAACAAGTTGTAAAAATAGTTAAAGATGAACTAGTAGAATTACTAGGAGGGACAGAAAGCAAAATCAATTTTACACCAAATCCTCCAACAATAATAATGTTAGTAGGTCTTCAAGGTTCAGGAAAAACAACTACAGCAGGTAAACTTGCAAATATACTAAGAAAACAAGGTAAAAAGCCATTATTAGTAGCATGTGACATATATAGACCAGCAGCTATCAAACAATTACAAGTAGTAGGTGGGCAATTAAATATACCAGTATTTGCAAATGAAACATCAAAGGATGTTGTACACATTGCAAGACAAGCAATGTCAGTTGCAATTTCTAAATTAAATGATGTTGTAATCTTAGATACAGCAGGTCGTTTACATATAGATGAAGAATTAATGAATGAATTAAAAAATCTAAAAGCAAATGTTAAGCCACATGAAATATTGCTTGTAGTAGATAGTATGACAGGTCAAGATGCTGTAAATGTTTCAGAAAAATTTAACGAAGCACTTGGGATAGATGGAATTGTCTTAACAAAACTAGATGGTGATACTCGTGGTGGTGCTGCACTTTCAGTAAAAAAAGTTACAGGAAGACCAATCAAATTTGCAGCAACAGGAGAAAAGTTAAGTGATATTGAAGTTTTTCATCCAGATAGAATGGCACAAAGAATTCTAGGAATGGGAGATATTTTATCTGTAATAGAAAAAGCTGAAGAGTCATTTGATTTAGAACAAGCAGAAAAATTAGAAAAGCAGTTAAAGAAAAAAGAATTAGATTTAGATGACTATTTAGCACAAATAAGACAAGTGAAAAAAATGGGCTCATTTTCATCTTTATTAAAATTAATACCAGGAATGAATCAAATAAAAGATTTAAAAGTAGATGATAAAGAATTTGGTAAAATAGAAGCAATTATTTGTTCAATGACAAAAAAAGAAAAACAAGATACAAGGCTTTTAAATGCAAGCAGAAGGCAACGTATAGCAAAAGGTAGTGGAACAACTGTGCAAGATATAAACAAATTCATAAAATCATTTGAAATGACACAAAAAATGATGAAAAAAATGAAAAATAATAAAGGTGGAATGAAAAAATTAATGAGTGGCATAGATGAAAATGCATTAAAAAACTTTAAATTTTAGTTTCAAAAGTACGAATTTTAAGGAAGATATTAATATAAGAATTGATATTAAACAATAAAAAAATGCAAAATAAAATAATTATTATAAATTCTTAAATTTAGTTATTAAATTTTTAAATTTTATATAAATAAATAGCGAGGAGTGTCCCCATAATCCCTAATATTAGGGAACAAAGGAACGTCCCCAAACTAGGAGGTGAAATAAATGGTAAAAATCAGATTACAAAGACAAGGAAAGAAAAAAAATCCATTTTATCATATAGTAGTTGCAGATTCAAGATCTCCAAGAGATGGTAAAATAGTAGAACAAATAGGAACATATAATCCAATGACAGATCCAGCAACAATAGTATTAGACAAAGAAAAATTAGAAAAATGGATTAAAAATGGTGCAAAACCAACAGATACAGTAAAAAAATTAATAGAAAAAGCATAATCTTGCTAAATAAACAAAAGATATAGATTAGCTTACAAATACATAAATGAATGGAGGAATAGAAATGAAAGATATATTACAAACAATAATTTTAAATTTAGTAGATAATAAAGAAGCAGTAGAAATAAAAGAATTAGAAGGAGAAAAGTCAATAGTATTTGAAGTTAAAGTTGCAGAAAATGACATGGGAAAAATAATTGGAAAACAAGGTAGACTTGCAAAATCAATCAGAACAGTAATGAAAGCTGCAGCTAGCAAAGAACAAAAAAGAGTTACAGTTGAGTTTATAGGATAATTGGAGTAAAAAGATGGCAAAATATCTTGAAATTGGTCAAATTGTAAATACATTTGGAATAAAAGGAATGGTTAAAGTAAAACCATTCACAGATGATATAGAACAATTTGAAAAATTAAAAAAAATATATGTTAAAACAAAAAACAGTAAAAAAGAATATGAAATAGAACAAGTAAAATACCACAAAAATCTTATACTAATTAAATTTGTAGGAATTGATAAAATAGAAGAAGCAGAAATACTTAAAGGAAACTATCTAATACGAGATAGAGAAAATGAAGAACCATTAGAAGAAGGAACATACTATATTGTTGATTTACTAGGTTTAGAAGTATTTGAAGAAGATGGTAATTTACTAGGAAATGTAGAAGATATTTATAATACTGGAAGTAATGACATATATGTAGTAAAAAATGAACTAGGAAAACAAATTCTTTTACCTGCAATAGCAGATGTTATAAAGAAAATAGATTTAGAAAATAAAAAAATAACGGTTCATTTAATAAAAGGGTTAATATAATGGAGGAAAAGATGAGATTTGATGTTTTGACACTTTTCCCAGAAATGTTTGATACTTTAGATCAAAGCATTATAGGAAAAGCAAAAGAAAAACAACTAATAGATATTAATTTAATAAATATTAGAGATTTTTCAAAAGATAAACACAAAAAAGTTGATGATACTCCATATGGTGGCGGAGCTGGAATGGTAATAAAACCAGATGTAGTATATGATGCGTATAATTCAATAGAAAATAAAAATGCAAAAGTAATATACATGTCCCCACAAGGAAATATATTAAATCAGAAAAAAATAGAAGATTTATCAAAACAAAAACATTTAATAATTTTATGTGGTCATTATGAAGGTATAGACCAAAGAGTTCTTGATAAAATAGTAGATGAAGAAATATCTATAGGAGACTATGTATTAACAGGTGGAGAACTTCCAGCTATGGTATTAATAGATAGTGTAAGTAGATACATAGAAGGAGTAATAAATCAAGAATCAATTCAAGAGGAGAGTTTTTCAAATGGACTTTTAGAATATCCGCAATATACAAGACCAGAAGTATTTGAAGGAGAAAAAGTCCCAGAAATATTACTTTCAGGACATCATGAAAATATTGAAAAATGGAGGAGAGATAAATCTATTGAAATAACAAAAAAGAAAAGACCAGATTTGTTAAATTAAATAACAATTAGGAAAATAAAAAATAGTTACTCAATAAAAAAGTAAAATAATTATATAAATAAAATTTAAAAACTGTAGGGTAACATTCATGACAATTAAAAAGAAAAGGAGGAAATTCTAAAATGGATATTATAAAATCAATTGAACACGAACAATTGAAGAACAAAATACCAGAATTAAAAGTTGGTAATACAGTTAGAGTACACGTAAGAATAAAAGAAGGAAACAAAGAAAGAATCCAAGTATTTGAAGGAATTATTATAAAAGTACAAGGTGGAGGAGTAAACCAAACATTTACAGTTAGAAAAATATCATATGGTGTTGGTGTAGAAAAAACATTTTTAGTACATTCACCATTAGTAGAAAAAGTAGAACTAGTAAGAGTTGGTAAAGCAAGAAGAGCAAAACTATTCTACTTAAGAGACAGAGTTGGTAAATCAGCTAAGACAAAAGAAAAAGTAGGAGCAAGAATTGAGGACAGAGAGATAGTTATAAAAGAAGACTTAGCAGAAGAGCCAGTACCAGCAGAAACTGAAACTGTTGAAGAAGGTGCTACAGTAGAAGAAAATACTACAGAAACAACACCAGTAGAAGAAGTTGCAAAAACAGAAGAAACACCAGTTTCTGAAGAAAAAGTAGAAAAAGAATCTAACGAAGCAAAAGCTCCAGAAGAAGCACCAGCAATTGAAACAGAAAAAGTAGAAGTTCAAGAAACAGTTGATACTGTTAAAGAAGAACCAGTAGAAAAAGTAGAAGAAAAACCAGAATAAAAAAATTACCATTTTGGGGACACGTCCCAAATTGGTAATTTTTTTTCTATTAGGAAACAATATGAACCTTTAAGTTACTTAGGCTCAAAGTGAAAATAAACAATATGTATTTTCAAAAGAAAATACATATAAAGACAAGTTAGCACTCATCCTTAAAAAGAAAAAATAAAAAATAAAAAAGTAGCAAAAAAAGAAATGAAAAACATTGACAAAAACAATACGATAAGATAAAATTTAAAATGTAAATGATGAATACATTTTATAAAAACAAAAAACCTTGAAAACTATATATCCTGTAAAAAATGCTATATACATATTTTATTTGTAATGATTAGAGATAAAATACAGGTTCAATTTACAAAATAAAATGGAAAATCATAGAAAACAAGTATAAAAAAAGCAAAAAATGAAAACATAAGAAAAGGGGAAGATAAAGTGAAAGAAGAAATTAAGACAAAGCAAAGTAAAGAATTAACTAAAGACAAAATCATAAGAAAAAATAAAAAATATGTAAAAGGAATAACATTAATAGCATTAGTAATAACAATAATAGTGTTATTGATATTGGCAGGAGTAAGTATAGCAATGTTAACAGGAGAAAACGGTATATTAAATAAGGCAACAACGGCAAAACAGAAAACAGAAGAAGCAGAAGAAAAAGAAAAAGTAAAATTATCAGCAACAGGAGCGTTAGCAAAAAATGAAGGAAAAGGAATAAAAGAAGAATATTTAGAAGAAGAATTAACAACTAATATAGGTCAAAAAGGTATAGATTATGAATTAAGTGGAACAGGTCCATTTACAGTAAAATATATAGATAGTGGAAGAAGTTATATAGTAAATAAAGATG
>CAMMMI010000041.1 GCA_946497905.1 uncultured Clostridium sp. | reverse complement strand
CAGCTTTTGCTATTTCAACTTTTGTTGCTTTTTTGTTTACTTTGAAAGTGTATTTTCCTTCTTGTAATTGGTCATTACTTTTTTCAGTAACAACTGGTGCTATTATTATTTCTTCTGGCAACATTATGCGTACACCTCCTCTAATTTTTTAACAGTATCTACTGGTAAAATTAGATTATTATATTTTAATAAATCAAATACATTTATATTATTTGCAACTATTGTTTTAACTCCTTCAATATTTCTTGATGACATTAAAACATTTTTATTGTTTTCTGGAAGGATTATTAATGTTTTTCCTTCTACTTTTAGGTCAGCTAATGCTTTTACCATTGTTTTTGTTTTGATTTCTGATAATTCTAATTTATCAACTACTGTTAATTCTTTTTCTAATACTTTAGAACTTAATACTGATCTTATTGCTAGTCTTTTTTCTTTTTTATTTACACTATATTTATATGAACGAGGTTTTGGTCCTAAAGCAATACCACCTTTAATCCATTGTGGTGCTCTTATTGAACCTTGTCTTGCTCTACCTGTTCCTTTTTGTCTCCATGGCTTTTTACCACCACCTGAAACTTCTGCTCTTGTTTTTGTACTTTGAGTACCTTGTCTTTGATTAGCTAAATAGTTTACTAATACTGCATGTACAATATTTTCATTTGGTGTAATACCAAATACACTGTCTGCTAATTCTATATCACTAACTTTTTTACCTTTAATATCATATACGTCTACTTTTGGCATTATTTCTTCCTCCCTTCACTATTTAGTAGCCTTTACAGCTGATTTTACTTTTAAGATAGATCCTTTAGCTCCTGGAACACTACCTTTAACTAATATTACATTTTTATCCATATCTACTTTAACTACATCTAAGTTTTGTATTGTAACTGTATTTCTTCCCATATGTCCTGGTAATTTTTTACCTTTAAATACTCTACCTGGTGTAGATGTTGATCCCATTGAACCTGGTCTTCTATGATACATTGATCCATGTCCCATTGGTCCTCTATGTTGTCCATGTCTTTTGATAACACCTTGGAATCCTTTTCCTTTTGTTATTCCTTGAACATCTATTTTTTCTCCTGCTTCAAAAACATCTGCTTTTATTTCGTCTCCAACTTTATAGTTTTCAACATTTTCTAATTTAAATTCTCTTAGATGTTTTTTGTTAGCTAATTTTGCTTTTGCAAAATGTCCTGCTTCTGGTTTGTTGATGTGTTTATCTTTTACATCTCCAAATCCTAGTTGAACTGCATTGTATCCATCTGTTTCAATTGTTTTTACTTGTGCTACAACACATGGTCCAGCTTCTATAACTGTTACTGGTATAACATTTCCTTTTTCATCAAAAATTTGTGTCATACCTATTTTTCTTCCGATTATTCCTTTTTTCATTTCTTTCTTTCCTCCTAACTATTGGCTGAATTATTGCTTATAAACTTCATCTTACATTGTAAAATTTTATATCAACTTTAATTCAGCTTGGTTTTGATGACCTAGATTTTGGGTCAGTTTTATTTTTAAATTAATATCTTTATGTATTCTATTTTAAAGTTTTATTTCTATATCAACACCTGCTGGTAATTCTAATTTCATTAGACTATCAACTGTTTTTTGTGTTGGGTAAAGAATATCAATAACTCTTTTATGTGTTCTCATCTCAAATTGTTCTCTTGAATCTTTATATTTATGTGGAGAACGTAAAATTGTTACTATTTCCTTTTGTGTTGGTAATGGAATAGGACCTGATACCTTTGCTCCTGTTTTTTTAGCAGTATCTACTATTTTTTCAGCAGACTGTTCCAAAATTACATGATCATAAGCTTTTAGTCTTATTCTTATTTTTTCACTTGTTGCAACTTGATTTGCCATTGTAATTTTTCCCTCCTTTTTTTATTTAATTACCGTGGCAAGTTAAAACGCACTCTGGTGTTTTGTTCTTCACCTATATAAAAACCCAAAATATGCATGATAATTCTGGGATAAGTGCTATTTTTACAAACTTACCGCCTGGTCTTTGCCATGACATACTCCACTAAAGTTCCCTCCATCCTATGTTTCCGTAAGGATGTAGCCACATTTAGCTTCAACGCTTCATTCATGCTCATCTATTATACATTGTTTTCTCTTCTGTGTCAACAGTTTAGCTAAATTTTCTCATTTTTTTAATCAGATTACAACTATTATTCAATTTTTCCTGTTCTATTGAATCTAAATCCAATTCTATTATATCTCTAACCCCACTTTTATTAATAACAGCTGGAACACCTATAAATATATCATCTTGATTATACTGATTTTCCAAATATGTTGATACTGTTAAAATCGAATTCTCATCATCAAGTATTGCTCTAACAAGTCTATTTAAAGCCATTCCTATTCCATAATATGTTGCTTTTTTCTTTTCTATAATTTCATAAGCAGCATTCACAACCCCTTGATGAATTTTTTGTAAATCTTCCATCGGATGATGATTATCTTTCATTACATCAATTACTTTTTTGCAACCAATATATGCATGTTTCCAAGGAACAAATGATGAGTCTCCATGTTCTCCCATTATATATGCATGAATATTTTTGCTTGATATTTTAAAATAGTCAGCCATTAAATATCGTAATCTTGCTGTATCTAAAACTGTTCCTGAACCTATTACTTTATTTTTGGGTAATCCTGAAACTTTCCATACAACATATGTCATTAAATCTACCGGATTACTAGCTACAATTATCACACCATTAAATCCACTTTCCATTATATTTGTTGTTATTTGTTTCATAATCTTAGCATTTACTTCTGCTAGTTCTAATCTGGTTTGACCTGGTTTTTGTGCAGCTCCTGCCGTAATTACTACAATTTGTGCATCTTTACATTCTGAATAATCTCCTGCTTTTATTATCATTTTTTGTGGAGCATATGGTAAACCATGTGATAAATCCATCTCTTCTCCCTTTATTTTATTTTGATCAATGTCTACCAAAACTAACTCGTTTATACCTCCTCTATTTAACATAGAATATGCCATACTCATTCCAACAAATCCTGCTCCAATTAAAACTATTTTTCCTTTTTTCATACTACTAATACCTCCTAGTATAATAATGTTAAGTTAAGAAAAACAACTTGACATTATTATTTTTTATGTATTTAAATCTTAATTATTATACCACTATTTTTTTAAGTTTAAAAGTTTTATTTTACTTTTTTTGTAAACTGTGATATAATTGTCAAAAATTATGTAAGGAGTTGTATTTTATGAGTTCAAATTCAGATAATATTACTACCTTAGCTGAGAATAAAGTTCTAATATTATATATTTTATATTTGTTAGACAAAAATATAAAACAAGATGATTTATTTAAAATTATTTCATCTATTAATGATATTAATTATTTTTACTTTAAACAAATTATCACTGATTTAATAGATTCAAAGCTAGTAGGTATTTACACAAAAGAAGAAGAACAAGTAATAGAAATAACCACTGAAGGAAAAAACGCTTACCTTCTTACAAAGGATGTTTTACCAGGTATTTTAAAACTTAAAGCTGATAATGTATTTCAAAGAGAATTTTCTTCTATTGAAGATGAATCTTCAATTATTGCTGAATTTATACCTAAAAATGAAAATGAATACACTGTAAAGTGTAAAATTGTGGAAAATAACGAAACTATATTTGAAGTAAGAACTTTTGCTGGTTCTAGAGACAGAGCAAAACAAATTGTTGATAATTGGAATAAAAACGCAAGTAGTATTTATCCTAAAATTTTAAATATGTTATTAGACAAATAAATTTTACCAATTTGGGACACGTCCCCAAATTGGTAAAAATCTTAAATAATACATATTATCGAAAATATTAAAACTTTTACCATAATACCCAAAAACAAATTATAGTTCACACATTTTATTCCTATATTATTAATATAGTCAAAACCTGATACTATTTTATTAATTTCATCAATACTAGAAATATTTTTTTCTTCCATATATTCTTTTGCTAGATATCTAGCTTTTATCATGGCATCATTTTCTAAATATATCCTTACAGAATAATATACTAATCCTAATAACAATAATATATTTAAAAACACTAGTTTATAAGGTAATAAATTTAGCATTGCCAATATTGTTATTATAACAAAATATATTAAATATAAATTTGTAAAAACAAAATTAAAAATTAATAATTTTCTATCTTGAATTGAATGTAAACATTCATGTGCTATTGTTTGTATTCTAGTATAACTTTTACTGATATTTGCTATTGAAATTTTATTTGTTATTGCTATATATAAACTTGCTTCTGTATCTTTATTTTCTTCTATTTTTACATTTTGATTATTTAATTTTTCCAAATATTCTCTGCACATCTCTATATTACTAGGATATTTTTTTGATATTTCGTCTAATTCGTTATTTTCTCCTAGTTTTTTTATTTTTTTGATATTATAACCAAATATATATTTTAAAATTATAACTAATATCATTGAAACTGTTGCTATTATTATAAACTCCATTTTTTGCTCCTTTTTTAGATATATATTTTTTGTTTATACTTGTATATTGTATGTCACGACAAATAACTAATTAATTTTGCATTAATTAGTTATCCTTTTAAAAAGTTTATAATAATCCCATATTTCAATAATAAATTTATTTATTGCATAACATCTCTTATTGCTTCACCTATTATTTTATTTACATCTGCAATAATTATATTAAATTTTGTTTCTGATTCAAAGTATTTTTGAGCTTCGTTATTTTCTATTAATTCTGCATATAAATCTTGCATTTTTTTTATTTTTTCTTCGTCATTTTTTCCTGTTTGAATTGCTGTTAATTGTGTATCATATCTTATCATTTCAAATTCTGATATTTTTTTCTTTAATTCTTGATTTAAATTTAAGGCTTCTTTTGCCATTTTATAATTCACATATTCTTCTGATTGTTTTATTTCACTAGCTAATTTATTTGCAGTATCATAAATGTTCATTTTTGATTATCTCCTTTATATTTTTATAATTATTCTAATGTTACATTTGCACTTGGTGGACATATATTTACAAATGTGTTCCCATCATTTACTTTTATTTCATTTCCATTCATGTCTTTATATATTGTTTGTTCATCTCTTGCTGTTTTTTCACATTGTATTTTGATTGCTTTTCCGTTGGTTATATAGTATCCATCAAATGTTCCTATATTTTTTAGCCCTTGTCTTCCTTTATTTTCTGTATCTGATAATGTATAGTTTTCACAAAATGTTATTATAATATTTTTTGTTGTTACTGGCTCTCCTGTGTCCCAATCGGTTTGTGCTTTATTTCTAGCAAATCTTTTATATACTTTATTTTCTTCATCATATGTGTATTGAACTGTTTGTAAGTCTGAATGTGGTATTGTTACTGTTGTTGCCACTTGACCTTCTTCTAAGTTTACTTCATCTGTCACATAATTTAATACACTTTCTTGTGTTGATACTGTTTTATATTTTTTATTTTTAGCTGATTGTAATAATTTTTCTGTGCTCGTTACTGCGTTGTGAGGTGAATATTTATCTTTTACTCTCCAGAATGTTGATCCATCTTCTGAAATACCATTTATATCGTTTATACTATATTTTTTGATATCAGATTGTGCTTGTGGACTTTGTCCAAAATGAACATATATTGCATCATTTTCCATTGCATAATCTATAAAATAATGTCTTGCACTTCTTACTGGTCCTATTTTATCTAAGTCTACACCTTTGAATACTGCCATTAATCTTGTTTCTCCACCTTCAACAATTATTTCATATACCATATATGCTTGATTTAAACCTGCTTGTGGCCAAGCTTGGTTGTGATTGTCTATCATTACTGCTATTGGTCTGTCATTTCCTTTAAATATTTGAACTTGTTTTTCATCTATTTCTGCAATTATTTTTTCTTCATCTTCATTTGCAACAGGTTGTACATTATTTTCTTCCTTATCTTTTGTTATTTTATATGCTAATACTACTCCTGCTATTATAACTAATACCACTAATATAGATATTAGTAATTTTACACCACCATTTTCTTTTTTCATATAAACATTCCTTTCTTTTATCTAGCTTTTAATTAAATCTAAATATTATCCAATGTTTTATTTTATCTCTTCTTTTTTTTCACTTATATTTTTTATCTTTCTATTTTTAAATCTTGAAGTATTTTTTCTTCTTTTGGTCTCATTTTATTCTTGTCCTCTTCTTTTATATGGTCATATCCCATAAGATGATAAAATCCATGTACTACCATATAACTTAATTCCCTTTCAAAACTATGATTATATTCTTGTGCCTGTTCTTTTACTCTTTCAATTGAAATTATAATATCACCTAAAATATCTTCATATTCAAATGAATTGTTTTCTATCTTTTTGTCCAATTCTTCCTTTTCAAACATAGGAAAAGAAAGCACGTCAGTTGGCTTATCTATATCCCTATATTCTTTATTTATTTTTTGAATATTCTCTGGGTTTGTTAGAGTTATTGTTATAAATAATTTTGAATTTTCTATTTTTTCTTCTTTGTAACATCGATTTATTACCTTTTTTATTACTTCTTCATATTCTTTATTTTCTTCTATATCTTTATATACTATTTCTAACATTTATATTACTTCCTTAACTTTAACGTAACTTCCTTGAGATTTATATGAATCTTTTAATTGTTTCATAGCTCCATAATCAACTAATTTTCTCTTGTAGTATTTAGTAATTTTTGAATAATCTATTTTTGCAGAATGTAATTTTTTTAAGTCTTCTTTTATAAATAATATTTCTTTTTGTTTTACATATTCTATAAAATCTGTTTCTTTTAATTTTAATACTTCTTTATAGTTATTCCAAAATGTTTTGTACTCATCTTTTTGTTTTTGTGATTCCCAATATACCTTTGTAGATAATAGTTTTACATTATAATCTTCCATTAGGTTAATTAACATTGAATATGCTCTTTCTCTTTTTGTTGCTATTTTTGTGTCTTGTACTAATACTCTAGCATCTTTTAAAAGTTTTTCATAACATTGTTCTGCTACTATTAATGGTAAACTATGTGTAAATAATTTTCTGCTTACTCCTAGTAATAACATATTTTTTTCTATATTATCTTTTATATCTAATTTTCCTACTGTATATGTTTCATATTTTTCATAATCTGAAATAACATTTTTTAAATTATCATCTACTTTATTTTCAATTTTTAATGATAATATATTTTGAATATATTCTTCCAATGTATAGAATATTTTTGTATATATCCAGTCTTTTGTTGAGTCATAAACATTTATTGTATCTGCTAATTTTATTGAATAGTTTTTTAGTATTGATTTATATAAATTATCCATTTTATTAATATAAAATTGGTTGTATTTTTCTAAAAGTTTAACTTTTCCAGATACTTTTATTCCTTCATAATCAAGTTCTAATAAATATTTTTGTTTTCTATATTTATATTCCACATATTCATTTTCTTTTAAGCTTGTTACTTCATAATATCTTGATAACGCATTTTTTTCAAATTCTGAAGCTGTATTATTTTTTACTTTATTGTATATAGAATTCATAACATATTTATCTAATGATTCTAGGTATGCTTCATATGCAGAATCGTATTTTTTTGTTAGTTCTTCTTTATTATAATTACCACTTTCATCTTGATAATTTTCATATGCCTTTAGTAAACTATTTCTTTTTATTGAAATTAACATTCCATTAATTCCTATTTTTGTAGGTATTAACATTTTTGTTAATGTACTTGTGATTTTATTGAAAAAAGTTTTATCTGTACCTGTAATTCTTAAGCTTCTTTCTTCCATATTTTTATATCATCCCTTTCAAAATACAATTTTCTCATTTGTCCCTATATTTTCTAGCACTTCATATGTAACATAAATATCAACTCCATCTTGATTTTCATATGTATTGACATTTTTACTTACTATTTTATCTTTATCCTCTATTTCCTTATCTAATTCATCTTGTAGTTCTTGTATCCCTATATTTTTTGCTTCTTCTAAACTGTATTTTTTTTGTACTTCTTCTATTTCTTTATTTGTTATTTTATTTATAGAAATTGGCAAATAAAAATCTGAAAATAATTTGAATTTATTCTCTGTTTCTATTGTATCATAAATTTCAAATTTTGAAAGAGTTTTGTACAAATTTATTTTAAAATTATTAAATTTAATTTGATATTTTTCTTCAACATTCCCTGTTTCTCTTCTTTCCGTAGTATTGTATAGAATTTTTTTATGCTTAGTATGCCAAACTTTTGCTTCAATCTCCCCTTTTGCATGCACATATCTAATTCCTGTATATTTTCCTTCCATCCATCCATTTATCAATATATCTCCTTGTTTTATTGTATCTCCGACTTTTACATTTGCTGTACCTGATTGTGCATTTATTTTTGTAATTATACCTTCTTTATCAGATACAATATTACAATAGTCTTCTTCATCTATAATTTCTGGTTTTTCTTCTGCTTTTACTAATTTTACTATTGCATTTGTTCCTTTTAATTCTATTCCCATCCATGCTACATCTTCTCTTTCTAGTCTGATTTTATTTATAATTTCTTTTGTATCAATTTTTGATTTTAACTTTCCTGTTTCTAATCCTGCATTTTTTATATCTTGCTCAATATTTTCTAGTATATTATTATTTTCTTCAATTATATCCACATTCCATACAAAATTTGAGGATAAAATTATTAATGCAACCATTATTATTAATAAAAAAAGAAATATTTTTCTTTTTTTATATCTATTTATTAAGAATGGTAATCCCTTTTTTCTTTCAATTTTTATTTTACATCTGACTTTTTTAGCTATTTTACATATTTCTTTAAAATCTCTTATTCCTACATTAAATTTTAAATTTATTTCTTTATCTCTTTTTAAATTCCATATTCCTATTTTGTTGTTTTTACATATATTTATAAATCTTTCAATATAATAGCCCTCTATTGAGATTCTTAAATATCCAATTATATAATTTAAAATTATTTTTATAAACATATTATACCTCTTAATCTATCGTTCTTTCAATGTCAATGCTTTCTATTTTTCCAGTAACTTTTATGTCATCATCTGTCATATTCTCTAAGTTTAATTCATAACCATTTATACTTACTATTCCAATGTGTGTATTTATTCTTACAAAAAATTCTTCATATTCTAATATTCCTTTAAAATTTTCTATAATCATTTCGTCAAATCCTGTTATTATTATTTTAGGGATATTGGAATATACTTCTTGGGGCAATTCTAAAATTTTATCTAGCCTTTTTAAATTCTTTTTTTTCATATTTTTTATATCTTCCTTCCTTGAGATAAAATCCGTTTTAGGGATAAGTTCATTATAGTTTGCATTTTATTTGAATTCATCTAAACTTTTAAATTCATATCCCATGTTTTTGGCTTCTTTTATTATTGAATCTAATATATTTGTATTTGTTTTTGAGTTTCCATGTAATAACATTATTTCTCCGTTATGAATATTGTCTAAAATTTTTTTCTTTGCCTTTTCTTCATTTGGCTGATTGTTTTCGTTCCAGTCTTCATATGCAAATGACCACATTACTGTTTTATATCCTAATGATTTTGTGATTTTTAGTGTTCTTTGACTAAATTCTCCTTTTGGTGGTCTTATGTATTTCATTTCATATCCAAATTTTTCTTTTATTGTTTGATGTAGTTTCATTACTTCTTCGTTTATTTCACTTTCTGTTAAGTCTGGCATACTTTTATGATTAACTGTATGATTTCCAGTTATGGCTATGTACCACTTTTTCTCTGTAACCCTTGAAATTACTAGATTGTTATATTTAAAATTTTTGTTGTTATGTATACTCTTTTGTTCCAAATTTTATACTTTTTTTGCAAAAGTTAATTCTACTTTTATATTTTTGTTTTTATCAAATTCAATTCTTTTAACTAACTTTTTTAATATTTCATTGTCTGGTTTTTCCATTTTTAAAAATTCTTTTGCTAATTTTATTATCTTTTTATCCTCTGCATTTTTACTTTTAGATTTCTTTTCTAACTTGTTTTCTTTATTATTAAGTTCTTCAATTTCTTTTTGAATTTTTTTCTTTTTTTCAGTAGCTTTTTGATAAATTTCTGTAAATTCCTCAACATCTATTTCTTTTAATAACTTTCTTTCATATAGCTTTGAAATTTCGTCTGTTATTTTGTTTAGTTCTTTATTTTTTATTTCTATCTCATTTTGTGTACCATTTAATACTTTCTTTATTTTCTTTTGTGCTTTATTATATATTTCTTTTAATTCTTTTGATGTATATTCAATTTTATTTATTTCTTCTGATATTGTGTCTTTTACTGCTTTTATTAGTATCTTTTCCCCAATAACTACATTATCACATAAACTCTTATAGTCTGCTCTCTTTCCACATACTGCTGTGTTTCCTTCCCAATAAACTTCTCCTGACTTATTTTTACTGCTATTGTGTTGGAATCTAACTTTGTTTCCACATTCTCCACAATATACTAAATCTTTTAGGGGATATTCATATTTTTTTCTATTGTCTGTATGGTATGAGTTCAACTTATTTTGCACTTTTTCCCATAATTCTTTGCTAATAATAGGCTCGTGCATATTTTCTTTTACTATATATTCACTCTTTTCTTTGCTAAACTTCTTTTTTATTTTTGGACTTTTCTGCTCTGTCTTTCCACTTACTACATTTCCTATATACACTTCATTCCTTAAAATTTTCCCTATTTGAGTTCTTAACCATACATACCTACCATCAGGATTTTTACTGTTTAGATTTCTTGTATTTGCCATTTTCATATAAACACCGTGGTGGTGTTACATTTTTTTCGTTTAAATAGTCAGCAATCTTTATAGTAGACATTCCATTATTTGCATACATTTCAAATATTTCTTTTACTATATATGCTACATTTTCATCTATTATTAAATGATTTTTTATTTCTGTATCCTTTTTATATCCATAAGGAGCAATTCCTGCTTGATATTCTCCTGCTTTCATTTTTTTGTTTTTTACACTTTTAATTTTATTTGAAAGATCTTGTATATAATAGTCATTAAAACTTAATTTGAAAGATAGAAATTGTAACCCCTTTGCGTCTTTTGTATCTATTCCATCTCCAATTGCTATATATCTTATATTCATTCTTGGAAAATATCTTTCAAGGTAATATCCAGTATCTATATGGTCTCTACCAAACCTTGATAAATCTTTTGTGATTATACAATTTACTTTTCCATCTTCAATATCTTTTAACATTTGTTTAAATCTTGGTCTTTCAAAATTTCCTCCTGTATATCCGTCATCAACATATTCATCAAATTCTTCTAAATCAATATTCTTTTTTATAAAGTTATCTATTATATCTCTTTGATTTTCTACACTTTCACTTTCCTTTTTATCTCTGTCTTCATCTGATAATCGTATATATTTTGCTACTTTATACTTTGTATTTATCAATTTATATTACTTCCTTAAGTTGTTCTTGTAATTGTACTTTTCCGAAAGTGAGTGTAACTCTAACATTTTTCTTGCTATCAAATTCGATTTTCTTTATTAAATTTGAATATATTTCTTTGGTGGGATTTTCAAGTGTTAATAATTTTTTGGCTAACTTTATACTGTTTAAATATTTTTCTTCATTATTATCTTTTTGCAGTTCTATTAGCTCTGTTTCTATCTGATGAATTTTTGCAAGCAATTCCTTTTTTTCCTTTTGTAACTTATTATAGAATATTCCAAAATCATCTGCTGATATAATCTTTTTTATTTTATCAGTATATACCTCTTCCATAGCCTTTTCATTTTGTTCTACTTTTTCCTGTAATTGCATTTCCTGCTTTTTCAAAATATTCTTTTTACTTTCAACCTTTTCTTCAGCTAGTTTGAAAATATTTATTATTTCATCTTCTGTATATCCTACTTGCTCAATTTCTTCTTTAATTGCCTCTTTTACTTTATTTACTATTATATTTTCTTCTATTGGTTTGCAAGTACAATTATTTTTATGAATATTTTTGTTTGAACATATAAAAGTTCTTTGTTCCCATATATAACCACTTTTTCTAACACTTTTTCTTATTCTGTATGTTGCTTTTCCTCCACATTCTGCACAATATACAAATTCTTTTAATGGCTCATTATTTGTTCTTATTATTGTTGTGCCTCTTTTATTTAATTTGTCTTGTGCTTTTCTCCAAGTTAGTTCATCTATAATAGGCTCGTGCATATTTTTTACAATAACATATTCATCTTTTTGTGTTGCTCTTACTTTTTCGACTTTATGACTTATCTTTTGAAATTTTCTTCCCACTATATTACCTATATAAACTTCATTTTTTAACATTTTAGCAATTTGTGGACTCTGCCATATATAACCTTCTGGATTTTTGCTTTTTCTTTTCATACACACAGGTATTTTTAAATAGACTGCTGGTGCTTCAATTTTTCTTTCGTTTAACTTTTCAGCTATTTTTATCGTAGACATTCCTTTATTTACATACATATCAAATATCTCTTTCACAATTTCTGAAGCATATTCATCTATTATTAAGTGATTTTTTATTTCTGAATCTTTTTTATAACCATAAGGTGCAATTCCTCCTTGAAATTCTCCTTTTTCTATTTTTCTGTTTTTTACACTTTTTATTTTGTTTGATATGTCTTGTGCATAATAGTCATTAAAACTTAATTTGAAAGTCAAAAATTGTAATCCATCAGGTTTTGCTGTATCAACATTATCTCCTATTGCTATATATCTTATATTGTTAGTTGGTAAATATCTTTCAAGGTAATATCCTGTATCTATATGGTCTCTACCAAACCTTGATAAATCCTTTGTTATAATGCAATCTATTTTTCCATTTTCTATATCTTCTAGCATTTTTTTAAATCCTGGTCTATTAAAATTCGTTCCAGTATAACCATCATCAACATATTCTCCACAGTCCTCTAATTCTTCGTGTTCTTTTATATAACTGTCTACTATGTCTCTTTGATTTTCTATACTTTCACTTTCTCTATCATCTCCGTCATCTCTTGATAAACGCAAATATTTGGCTACTTTATAATTATTTATTCTTAACATTTTCCCTCCTCCCCTAGAATAAATAACCATTTTGCTATTCCATTCTATTTTGTTTTTATTATTCAGTAAAATGTGCAAATTTAATTATTTTTTGATTTTTCCACATTTTTAATTTCTTTTATAAACATTTTTTCAAGTAAATCAGTTAATATATCTTTTAAATTTTCAGTTCCATATATCTTTTTTACGGTATTTTTTTCATTTTCTGTATTCTCCATAATCTTATCCTCCTTGTCTATTTAAAAATATTTTTGCAAATCCAAAATTATGAATAATTTTTGTTAAATAGTTTCAATGTATTTTTATAACAAATCTGGAAACATTTTTGTAAGTATTAGTTCTGCTTCTTTCATTGTCCTTCTAGGGTGGTGTGAATGTAATTCTCTCAAAAATTCTTTAACAATTTTTTCATCTGTTATTTTTTGTTTTCTATTTATAAGCACATAAAAAATACAAGTTGCATAAGATACAAAATCATCACTTGTTAAGCTCCAACTAAAATTTATTCTTTTCAGTAAATTAGTATTAACACCTTGTATTTCGTTTGTATCAATATTTTCTTTTGCAATTTCTAATATATTTTTTAATATATCTTCTAGTCCTCTTTTCTGATTATTTTCATTACATCTTTTATAACCTAAAATAAAGTATGCTACTGCCTCCTCCATTGTATATTCTTTATTTCTAATATTCTTTTTCATTGATTTTCCTCCTAATCGAGTAGAGAATAACACTTAGTGTGTTTTTCCCCTCTCACACCACCACTCAAGCGGTTCTCGCAAGTGGCGGTTCAATTTATATTAAATATGAACTTTTTCATATTGGTCTAGTAGAAATACTAGACCTCTTTTTCTTAACCTTTCATTATTAATAGCAAACTGAATATATCTACTTTTACAAATTTGGTAATAACCTTTTCGTGTATTTGCACAGTTAAATGCTATTTCATGTGATACTCCTAGTTGTCTTAGTGCCTTATACTTTTTGGTTATTTTTTTCCATTGTTTCCAAATTATCACTCTAATTCTTGTTCTTAAGTGTTTGTCTATTTTTACTAGCATTTTCTTCATATCTGCTATTTTAAAGTAATTTACCCAACCTCTAACTACATAATTGATTTTCTTTATTCTATTGTCTAAGCTTATGCTCCAACTTCTATTTGTTAATTCTTTAAGTTTTCTTTCTAATTTTTCGAATGATTTTATGTGTGGTTTTGGTCTCCATCTGTTTTTCTTATCTCTCCAAAAACTAAAACCTAAATATTTAGTATCTGTTGGTCTTGTTACTTTACTCTTTTCTGCGTTTACTTTCAATCCTAGCTTCTTCTCAATAAATTTTGTTATTGAGTTTAACACTCGGTTTGCTGCTTTTTCACTCTTAACAAGTATTATACAGTCATCTGCATATCTTACAAAGTTTAGTCCTCTTGCTTCTAGTTCCTTGTCTAGTTCATTCAGCATTATATTACTTAGTAATGGACTTAGATTTCCTCCTTGTGGTGTTCCTACTTTTGTTTCTCTTTTTACTCCATTTTCCATTACTCCTGCACTTAGATATTTTCTTATTAGTGATACTACGTCTCCATCTTTTATTGTTTTTCCTATTATTGTTATTAGTCTGTCTTGATTTACTGTATCAAAGAATTTCTCTAAGTCAATGTCTACTATCCATTCATACCCATCGTTTAGATATTCTAATGCTTTTATTACTGCTTGTTCTGGGCTTCTATTCGGTCTAAATCCATAACTGTTATCATTAAACTGCTTTTCAAATATTGGACTTATTACTTGTACTATTGCTTGTTGTATTATTCTATCTGTTACTGTTGGTATTCCTAGATTTCTCTTCTTGC
>CAMMMI010000040.1 GCA_946497905.1 uncultured Clostridium sp. | reverse complement strand
TTTTATTACTAATCTATCTACTACTAATTCAATATTATGTTTTTTCTTTCTATCTAGTTCAATATCATCTGAAAGCTCATATGTCTCTCCATCAATTCTTGCTCTTACAAAACCTTCTTTTTGATATTCTTGGAATTGTTTTACAAATTCTCCTTTACGCCCTCTTACAACTGGTGCTAATACTTGTATTCTCGTTCCTTCCTCTAATACCATAATATTATCTACTATTTGATCTATCGTTTGTTTCTCTATTTTTTTATGGCAATTTGGACAATATGGAACTCCAATACGTGCATATAAAAGACGTATATAATCATAAATTTCTGTTACTGTTCCAACTGTTGAACGTGGATTTTTTGATGTAGTTTTTTGATCTATTGAAATAGCAGGTGATAGTCCATCTATTCTTTCAACATTTGGTTTTTCCATTAACCCTAAAAATTGTCTTGCATATGATGACAGACTTTCTACATATCTTCTTTGTCCTTCTGCATATAATGTGTCAAATGCTAATGATGATTTCCCTGAACCAGAAAGTCCTGTTATTACAACTAGTTTATCTCTTGGTATTTCTAAATCTATATTTTTTAGATTGTGTTCTTTTGCTCCTTTTATTGTAATTTTGTCATTCATTTTTATTTTCCTTTCATTTTTGTATCATTTGAACTTGACTCTAATAAGGCATCTTTTCGCATTTTATCTTAATCAAATCTGTTCAAATGAAACATGCTTATCTTTCATTTTTATGATATTTTAATATTGTTTCATCATCTATATGTGTATATATTTCTCCTGTATAGCTTCTTTCCCATGGTGTATTTTTTTTATGTGTAATATCTACCAATTGGCCTGCTGTATAATTCCCATATTTATATATTACTTGATTTATATATAACATTTTCTTTATTCCCATTCTTGCAAAAAGTATCCTACTTAAAGCTGGCATTTCTAATATATTTTTTGGTTCAATATCTTTATCATCTTCGTCTAATTCTTCACTTCCAGATTGTCTATAATTATCATATACTGTTTCTACAACTGGCCCTAGTTGAAATGCATATATATTATCAGAAAATAACTTTTCATTTTCTTTAGTTAAATATTCTGCGTAACATAAATATACTAGCTTTTCTAATTTTAAATGTGTACATCTTATTTTTGATAATATATATTTTGCTACATCTATACCTTTTAGTTCTCTATCTCTGATTATTAATCTTATAAATTCAGTAATATTATCAACAACCTGTACGTCTTTGAAAAAACTATCTGCCTTTTCTAGTGAGTTCCACTCTTCTGTTTCTGTTTCAACAAAATGTGTTGATATTGATACATCTTCGCCACAATGCTCTTTTATTTTTTGTACTTGAGATTTTAAAAATTTACTATCTAATTGTTCTGGTTTTGAATAATCCAATGCTATCCTTTTTCCCTCTGTATATGAACTACTCATTATAACAAAGTGTCTAGCCATAAATATTTCCTCCTTTATTCTCCACCAATCCTTCACAAGACATTAAAATATTCCTACAATTTGACCATTTTCGTCAATATCTATATTTTCTGCTGCTGGAATTTTTGGAAGTCCTGGCATTGTCATTATTTCTCCTGCTAAGACTACAATAAATCCTGCACCTGCTTTTAATTCTATACCCTTAACATGTATATCATAACTATTGTCGCATTCTAAATTTTTTGGATCATCTGAGAAAGAATATTGAGTTTTTGCTATGCATACTGGTAAATTTCCATATCCTAATTTTTCTATTTTTTCTATTTCTTTTTCTGCTTGCTCTGTGTACTTTACGTCATTTGCTCCATATATTTTTGTTGCTACTTTTTTTATTTTTGTTTTTATATCTTCTTCTAATTCATATACATATTGAAAAAATTCCTCTTGTTCTACTAATTTTACTAGTTTATTTGCTATATCTATTGCTCCTTCTCCACCTTTTGCCCAACCTTCTACTAAGCTTAATTCAATACCTTTTTCTTGTAATTTTTCTTTTACAAATTCAATTTCTTTTTTTGTGTCTTGATTATATTTATTTAATGCTACTATTACATTTAAACCATATTTATTTTTTAAATTATCTATATGTTTATATAAATGCCCCATTCCTTTTTCTAAGCCTTTTATATTTTCTTCTTGTATTTTTTCTTTTTCTACACCACCATGATATTTAATAGCTTTAATTGTTGCAACTAGTACAACTGCGTCTGGCTTTAAATTGGCTTTTCTACATTTTATATCTAAAAATTTTTCTGCTCCTAAGTCAGCACCAAAACCAGCTTCTGTTATCACATAATCAGCTAATTTTAATGCAAGTTTTGTTGCTATAATACTATTACATCCATGTGCTATATTTGCAAATGGCCCTCCATGTACTATTGCTGGTGTATGTTCTAAAGTTTGTACTAAATTTGGTTTTATTGCATCCTTTAAAAGTACTGCCATTGCACCTTGAGCATTTAGCTGTTTTGCATAAATCGGGTCGCCTTGTTTATTGTATCCTATTAATATATTTCCTAATCTTTGTTTTAAATCTTTTATATCATTTGCTAAACACACTATTGCCATTATTTCTGAAGCTACTGTTATATCAAATTTGTCTTGTCTTGGGACTATTTTTTTCTCTCCTGATAGACCTGTATCAACAAGTCTTAATTGTCTATCATTTAAATCTAGACATCTTTTCCATATTACTTTTTCAAATCCTAATTCATTTCCAAAATATATATGATTGTCAATTAAACTAGATAATAAATCATTTGCTACTGTCATTGCATGTATATCACCTGTAAAATGTAAGTTTATGTCTTCCATTGGTGCAATTTGCACTTTACCTCCACCTGTTGCTCCTCCTTTTATTCCAAATACAGGTCCTAAAGATGGTTCTCTTAATGCTAATATAGATTTTTTATTGATTTTTCTTAATCCATCTGCTATAGCTATAGACATAGTTGTCTTTCCTTCTCCTAGAGGTGTTGGGCTAATTGCTGTTACTAATATTAATTTTCCATTTTCTTTATTTTTATTCTTTTCATATACTTCATTTGAGATTTTACATTTGTATTTTCCATACTGTTCTATATCTTCTTCATTAATCCCTATTGAGTTAGCTATTTCAGTTATTTTTTTCAATTTTGTATTTCTTGCAATTTCTATATCTGTCATAATTACACCACCTTATATTTATTTTTGGACTATCATATTAGTTTTGTTTTTTCTATCATTTACTTTTTATTTCTATTATTTACTTTTTAAATAATTAGTCCTGCTATTATTCCTATTAAAGCTCCTACAAATACTTCTACTGGTGTATGCCCTAATACTTCAACTAGTTTTTCAGTTACTTGTACTCCTGTTAGTCCTGGTGTTTCTACTAATTTATTTAATAATTTAGCTTGCTTTCCTGCCGCTCTTCTTACACCACATGCATCATACATTACTACAAAAGCAAATAAAAATGATAATGCAAATATTGGCGTTCCAACTCCTTCATATTTACCAATCATTGTTGCCATTGCTGTAACCACTGCTGAATGTGAGCTTGGCATTCCTCCAGCTCCCATTATTCTTTTAAAATTGAATTTTTTTGTCTTTACTAAATCATATATTAATTTAAATAATTGTATCCCAAACCACAAAAAAAATGGTACATATATGTATTTATTTTGTACAAAAGTCATAAAATCGTTCATTCTTTGTTTTACTCCCCTTTTTATATTTATTCTTCAGTTTCAAATTTTTCTTCTTTTATCTCTCCATTTTGATTTACTAAAATTGTTATCTTTTTTTCTGCCGTTTCTAATATGTCATTACATTCTTTTGATATTTTTATTCCTTCTTCAAATTTAGCAACTGAATCATCTAAATTTAAATCTCCTTTTTCTAATTCCTTAACAATATTCTCAAGCTTTTCTATTTGTTCTTCAAAACTTTTATTTTCATCCACATTCTTCATTCCTTTCATTTCTCCAAACGTGCCAAAGGGGACGGGCTATTTTGGCACATCTTATTAGTTTTATAATCAACTATTTTAATTTTTTAAATTAAAGTGTGCCAAAATAGCCCGTCCCCTTTGGCACAATAGCATTAACTTTCCCGTCTGCAAATCTAATTTCTATTTCATCCCCTACACTTAGCTGTTTTACACTTTTAACTATTTCATTATCTTTCTCAACTAGTGAATATCCTCTTGAAAGTGTTTTTAATGGACTTAGTGCATCTAATTTAGATACTAATTCTATATATTTTGTTTTTTCATTTTTGTATTTTTGTCTTATGATACTTTCAAGATGTTTTATATACATATCTACTTTTAAGTAATTATCATTTATTCGTCTTGTTGGTTCTTTAAATACTGAACTTGATATACATTTTTCATATCTAAGTTTCATAAATTCTACTTTTTTTATTAATGCCATTCTCAATCTATCTTTATAAGAATTTAAATTTTTGTTTATTTCATATATATCAGGAACAGCTAATTCTGCTGCAGCTGATGGTGTTGGTGCTCTTAAATCTGCTACAAAATCTGCTATTGTAAAGTCTGTTTCGTGTCCTACAGCTGAAATTATTGGTATTTCTGAATTATATATACTTCTAGCTACAATCTCTTCATTAAAAGGCCATAAGTCTTCTAATGATCCTCCTCCTCTTGCTAAAATTAGTACATCTGCTAATTTATTTTTATTCATAAAATCTATACCATATGCTATTTTTTCACTAGCACCTTCTCCTTGCACTGGTACTGGTAGTAATTTTATATATACATTTGGGTTTCTTCTTGTAGAAACATTTATGATATCTTTTATTACAGAACCTGTTTGTGATGACAAAACGCCTATTATTTTTGGCATCATAGGTATTTTCTTTTTGTGTTCGGGATTAAACAATCCTTGCTTTTCTAAATTTTCTTTCAATTGTTGATATTTTGTATATAAATCTCCCAAACCATCTTCTTGTATAGCTTTTACATATATTTGATATACTCCATCTCTTTCAAAAACAGATACTCCGCCCAAAATTATAACCTTCATACCATCTTTTGGCATGAAGTTAAGTTTTTGAGCATATGTTTTAAACATTACACATTTTATTAAACTGTTTTCATCTTTTAATGTAAAATACATATGACCTGTGTAATGATTTTTAAAATTTGATATTTCCCCTTTTATTAATAATTCAGTTAAATACTCGTCTTTTTCAAACTTATTTTTTATGTACTTATTCAATTCAGTTACTGTAATTGCCATTTCTGAATAATTCATCTTTATCTTCCTTAAAAATTTTTATTTTTTACCAATTTGGGACGCGTCTCCAAAATGGTAATTTACGACACTTGCTAAAATTCCATTAATAAAGTTTTTTGATGTGTCTTCTCCATATTTTTTAGCTAATTCAACCGCTTCATTTATTACTACTTTATATGGCAATTTTTTATATACCATCTCATATATTGCAAGTTCTAGTATTGATAAATCCATTTTAGAAATTCTTTCTATTTTCCAATCTGATTTTAAGTTACTTTTTATTTCTTCTGTTATTTTTTCTTTGTTCTTTTCAATTCCTAAAATAGCATCTTTAATATATTTTTTAGCATTTTCATTTTCAACTTCGTTACTTTCTATAAATGTTTCTATTTGCTCTTCTTTGTTTTCTGTTTTTTGTATTTCTAGACTATATATTAGTTTAAATGCTAATTCTCTCATTGCTGACCTGTTCATACATATCCTCTTTCTAATTACATTTTATCAATAAATTTTTTTAATTTTGTTTTTACATCTTCTTTATTTTGTTGTATATAATTCCCTATGAATGCTCCTAATACTAATACTACTATTGCTAATATTAAATCATGTAATCTTGTTATTAGTATAAGTATTGCTATTATGATTCCTATTATTGCTCCTTTATATTGACTCCAAAAATCTTTGAAATTTTCCATTTTTATCATTCCTTTCTCAAGTCATAATCTGGTTGGAAAAGAATTAAATTTTTAACCTTAACCGTTCCTTTTTATTTATAATTTTTTCTCTTTTATGCTTCTGTTGTTTGTTCTGGCGCTACTTTTTTTACTGTAATATTTACTTCTTGAACTTCTAAATCTGTTGCTTTCTTTATTTTTTCCTTTACTCTGTTTTGAAGGTTAACTGATAAATCTTTTATTACAGCATCTGCATTTACTATTAAATTAGCATAAACTTTAACATTGTTATCTTTGTCTAATTCTACTCTAGTTGTTACATCTTGTGTATTTTCAAATGTTTTTGCTACTGAATTAACTAGATTTTCTATAGTTTCTTTAGATATCATTAATTTTCCACTTTCGTTTTCTAAAAGAACTCCTTGTCTTTCTTTTATTTGTTCTTTTGAAGTGGAATCAAAAAATATACATTTTATAGAAAGTAAAATAAATACTATATTTACTCCTAATAATATTTTACTTGATGTTTCCCCTGTTATTATGTTATTTACTATATCTCCTACTAAATTTATATCAAGCCAATTAAATATTAACAAACTCAATATTACTGCTGATATTAACATGACATAAGAATATATTATTAATGTGATTTTTTCTAAAATTTTCATTTTTTATTTCTCCTTTTTTTCTATATTTTTTATTATATATTTTATTTACAATATTATAAGATTTTATTCTTGTTCTTCTGAGTTTTCTTGATTTGTTTTGTTTTCTTCCAATACAGAGTCTGTATTTACTCCTTGAACATGTACATTAACTTCTTCTACATTTAATCCTGTCATATTTTCAACTGCTTTTTTTACTCTATTTTGAATCTCAAATGCAACATCAGGTATTCTTGAACCATATTCAACAATTATATTTACATCTATTTTTGCATTTTTTTCTGATATATCAACTTTAATTCCTTTTGCTAAATTTTTCTTTCCACTTAAAACCTCTGAAATACCTCCAGCAAATCCTCCTGACATTCCAGCTACTCCTGGTACTTCTGATACAGCAACACCAGCAATTACTGCTACAACATCATTTGAAATTTGAATTCCTTCATTTTCTGCTTTTATTTCCTCATCTAGTTCAACAACTTCCCCATTTTCTTCATTTACTTTGTTTTCTTCTTCCATATAAGAACCTCCTTTTTGTATTTTTTAATTATACAAAATTGTATTCTATATAATTAAAAAGATATACTTAAACTTCCGTATAAGTATATCAATTTTTTAGTTTTTTTACAACTGTTTTTACTAAATTTTCACTTTAAATTATTCAAAAACACTATATTCTTTTATTTTATTTCCTCTTAAATATTCAAGTATGCTCATTCTTTTAGCATTTTCGCCTTGAATCTCTATCACCTTTATAATCCCATCTTTTGCTTTTACATATAAACCATCTTTTTCATTTGAGATTATAACTGTACCATTTTTTATTTTATTAATATCAATACCAATGGTTACATTTAAAGAATTAGCTATATCAACCTTCCAAAACTTCAATTTTTTATCACCTAAATACGAATATGCTCCCATAATTGGATTTAGTCCTCTTACTAAATTCTTTATTTCAATTGCACTTTTGTTATCCCAATCTATTTTTGCCATTTCCTTATTAAGCATTGGAGCAATAGTAAAGTTTTCATTTTGTTTTTCTCTTGGAGCTGTTCCATTTTGTATTTGTTCTAAAGTTTCAACTAGAAGTTTTCCACCAATTTTTGATAATCTATCCCATAACTCTCCTGTTGTTTCATTGTCATTTATTTTTACTTCTTCTTTTAATATCATATCTCCTGTATCCATGCCTTCATCCATGTACATTGTTGTAATTCCCGTAACTTTATCACCATTTAATATAGCCCATTGTATTGGAGCTGCTCCTCTATATTTAGGTAATAATGAAGCATGAACATTTATACATCCTAATTTTGGTATTTCTAAAATCTCCTTTGGCAATATTTTTCCATATGCTACAACACATATTATATCAGGATTTAATTGCTTAATTGAATTTATAAAATCATTATTATTTCTTACTTTTTCTGGTTGAAATATTTTTAAACCTTTTTCTAATGCATACTCTTTTACAGGAGTTGGTATCATTTTCATCCCTCTACCTTTTGGTCTATCTTGGTTTGTAACAACTGCTAATATTTCATGATTTGCATTATATATTGCCTCTAAACTATTTTTAGCAAAATCAGGTGTTCCCATAAAAACAACTTTCATCTATCTTCTTCTCCTTTTTCTCTATTATTTTTCTGGCTCTATATATTCTAATGTTCCTGGTATCATTTTTTCTACAAATAACTCTCCATTTAAGTGATCTACTTCATGTGCTATTGCTTGTGCTAGTAATTCTTTTGCTTTTACTCTCATTCTTTTTCCTTCTCTATCTATGTATTCTGCTACTACTTCTGCTGGTCTTTTTACTTTTGCAAATTTGTTTGGGAAACTTAAACATCCTTCGTCTACTTCTTGTTCTCCTTTTGTTTTTATTATGACTGGATTTATTAAGACTATTGGTCCATTGTCATCATATAAGTCTATTACTATAACTCTTTTTAAAATTCCTACTTGAACCGCTGCTAGTCCTACCCCATTGTATTTATGCATTGTTTCTATCATGTCATCTATTAATGTTTGTAATTTTTCATCAATTATTTCTACTTCTCTAGATTTCTTTTTTAGAATCTCGTCTCCTTCTTGTCTTATATTTCTAATTGCCATTTATTCTTCCCCCTATCTTGTTACATCATATTATTTGGATTTACATCAATTGTTATTCTTGTTGTTTTTAAATTTGTTTTATATATTTCCTTTAAACAACTGTTAAATACTTTATTGGCTTCTTCGTTCATACATCCTTTTATAATTATTCTCCATCTGTATTTATTTTGTATTTTGTCTATTGGTGATGGCATTGGTTTGAATATTACAAATTTTGTCTTGTCTAGGCTAGTACTTAAATATTGATATATTATATTACTTGTTCTTTTTATATCTTCTTCTTTTTCGCTGTTAAATCCAATTACTATTATATCGCAAAATGGAGGATATTTCAACTGTTTTCTTATTGCTATTTCAGTTTCAAAAAATAAATCGTAATTTTGTTTTTTTGCACATTGAATACTAAATTCTGATGGATTATATGTTTGAATTATTACTTTTCCTGGTAGATTTTCCCTCCCTGCTCTTCCTGCAACCTGTGTTAATATTTGAAAAGTCCTTTCACTTGCTCTATAATCATCTATATTTAGTGAACTATCTGCTGCAATAACACCTACTAATGTTACATTTGGAAAATGATGTCCTTTTACTACCATTTGTGTTCCTATTAAAATATCTATATTTTCATTTTTGAATTTATTTAATATTTCTTCATGAGAATTTTTCTTTGTAACAGTATCCACATCCATTCTTATAATTGAAGCATTTGGGAATTGTTTATGTATTTCTTGTTCTAATTTTTGAGTTCCTGTTCCAAAATATCTTATTTTATCACTATGGCATTCTGGACATACTGTAACTAGTTTTTCTTCATTTCCACAATAATGACATTTTAACTTATTTTCATAACTATGATATGTCATACTGATATTACAATTTTTACATTTTACTGTATAGCCACAGTTTCTACACATAATAAACGTTGAATATCCTCTTCTGTTTAAAAATAATATTGTTTGCTTTTTATTTTTTATGTTTTCTTCTATTTGTGAATATAGCTCTAAACTTAGCATTGACCTGTTTCCATTTGCTAGTTCTTCTTTTAAGTCTACTATTTCAACACTTGGTAATGATGACTTATTAGCCCTTTTTGTCAATTTTAGTAAAGTTATTTTTTCTTTTTTTGTTTGTTTTTCTAACTCTGATTTTGAAAGTGTTTCAATCTCTATTTCTGAATTTGTATCTGAAATAGATTTGTAATATGTTGATATGTCTGGTGTTGCACTACCTAATAATAATGGACATTTATTTTCTTTCGCTAAATATTTTGCTATCTCTTTTGCTTGGTATTTTGGTGTTACTTCTGATTTATATGAGCTATCATGTTCTTCGTCTATTATTATAATTCCTAAATTTTTTACTGGTGCAAATATTGCTGATCTTGCTCCTATTACTATTTTTGACTTTCCTTGTCTTATCTTTTCCCATTCATCATGTCTTTCTCCTATTGATAATTTGCTATGTAATATTGCTATTTTTTCTTTTCCAAATCTTGATATAAATCTCTCTAAAATTTGTGGTGTTAGTGATATTTCAGGAACTAATATAATAGCTGTTTTTTCTTTATTTATTACATCTTCTATTAATTGCAAATATATTTCTGTTTTTCCTGAACCTGTTACTCCATATAGCAAAAATTGCTCATACACATTTTTATCAATTGCCTTTTTTACTTTTTCATAGGCAGTTTTTTGTTCATCTGTTAAAACTAATTTGTTTGTCTTATTTGCTACCTTGTTTACAAGTGGATCTCTTTCTACTTTTTTTTCGATTATTTCTAAATATCCATTTTTTATCAATGTATTTATTATGGCTCTTGAACAGTCTGTAAACATTTCTATTTCTTGTATTGTTGAACCTTCGTTATTTTTTATGAATTCTAATATTCTTTTTTGTTTTTCTGATTTTATTTTTCCTGTTTCTATATCATAATCTATTTTTCCTATGTCTTTTCCTAAATATACTATGTTTATTGTTTTGTCTTGTATTCGTTTTTCTTTGTTTTTTGTTCTAGTTCCTGGTGTTAACATTAATTTTATACAATCAGATATGTTGCAAAAATATCTTTTTGCCATCCATTTTGCTAATGCTATTTGCTTGTCTGTTAAGTTGTCTTCTATTTTTTTGATGTCTTTTATTTGATATTCTGATTTTTCTTTTATTTTTATTACAAATCCTTCTTCTAGTTTTTCTCCTTTTCCAAATGGTACTAGTACTTTACTTCCTACTACTATATAGTCTTCTAGCTCTTTGGGGATATTGTAATCAAATGTTGTATTTAGTTTTTTTGCTGTTCTATTTATTATTACTTCTGCAACCATTTTTTCTCCTTGTATATTACTAATTTTAATTATTTTTCTCTTTCAAAAGTCTTTTTAATAAAAAAGTTAAGAAATATGGATATGTATAAAATTTTCCATTGAAACCTATATTTTTATATCCAAATTTAATCCCATATTCAATATCTTTATACTTTTTGTTTTCTATTAAATTGTTTAAAGAAACTGTAGCTCCATCGTTTGCTTTTACTTCAATTGGTATCAATGACTTTTTATCTCTTACAAAGAAATCCATTTCTATCGTCCCTTTTTCATTTTTATAAAAATACAGTTTATATCCTTGCTTTACAAGCATATCACTAATTATATTTTCATAAATTGCACCTTTATATGTATTAAAATTTTTATTATATCTTAAGTCATCTTGAGCTTCTTCATCTAAAGAACCAATTAGCAAGCCTGTATCACTAAAATAAATTCTATAATTATCAGGATTATAGTTTCCACCAAGTGGAAGTTCTGGTTGTTCTAAACAGTAACAAACATTAATAATTCCTGCATTATTTAACCAATCTATTGTACCGATATATTCTCTACTTCTCGCTCCATTTTCTACTTTTGAAATTTGAAATTTTTTATTTTCATTTCCTAAAAAAACTGGTATTTTACGATATACATTAAGAATTTTACCTTGATCTAATCCTCCAGCATATTTTGTTATATCTTCTTCATAATCTTGAATAATTTGTTTTTGCATTTTTAATGTTCCGCTATAATTATTATTCTTTACAAATGAATTAACAATTGCTGGCATTCCTCCTATTATCATATATTCTTTAAAGTTATCAAACATCACTGAAAGTTCAGTTTCAGAAAATGGTATTAAATTTTTCATATGTTCATATAAATTTTCTATTTGTTCTTCTTTATAACCTTTAGCCCAAAGGAATTCTTCAAAATCCATTGAGTACATTTCATAATCTTCTTTATTACCCACACTATTTGATTCTATTTCATTATAGTTAATTCCCATAAGTGAACCTGAACAAATAACATCATATCTTCCATCTTCTCTAAATGCTTTCAAAGATGTTGCACAATTAATACAATCCTGTAATTCATCAAAAAATATTAGTGTTTCATTTGGAATAAATTCAAGATTAGGATTTTTTAAAGAGATATTTTTTATTATTGTATCAACTTCAAACCCATCATCAAAAATATCTTTAAATTGCTTTTGTAGTATAAAATTTATCTCTATAACATTTTTATAATTATTTCTTGCAAATTTTCTAATTGACTCTGTTTTTCCTATTTGACGTGCACCTTTTATTATTAACGGCTTTTTCTCTGGATTATTCTTCCATTCCACCAAATATTTATCAATCTTCCTTTTCAAAAGTTCCATATATACCACCATCCTATACATATTATATCACAAAATTCTATCAATATGCAATGCTATTTTCACAAAACTCCATTAAAATTTCTGTGTTATTGCACAAAATTCTACACGTTTTATTTCTAAAAATCACAAAATTACTTTAAATTATATGTTTTATATTGTTTCATATTGTATAAAAAATGCTTCGTAAACAGATACAAACATTAAAACTGAGACACGAAACTTATAAAGTTTTTATCTCAGTTATCAAAATCATCGCATTGAAAATAATTATATTTCTATTTTTCTAACTTATTTTCATTTTCTATAATTGTCATAATTATTTGAACTGTTTTTTCTAAATCATCATTTTTTATCACATAATCATATAACTTAATTTTTGATTCCTCGTATTCTTGTCTTCCTAGTCTTAATTGTATTTCATCCTCAGTTATGTTTTTATCTCTTTCTATTAAACGTCTTCTTAATTCGTCTTTATCGACTTTTAAAAATATAGTTACTAATTTTGTTTCATCTTTCAATAAATTAATTAAATTTTCTGTCCCATTAACTTCTATATCTTTAACAATTATTTTTCCGCTGGCTATTTTCTCATTTAACAATTTTCTTGAAGTGCCATAATAGTTTTCATGATGTACATCATACTCATAAAATTCATTATTTCTTATTCTTTCTTCAAATTCTTCTTTACTAACAAAATGATATTGTACTCCCTCTTCTTCGTCTTCTCTTGGCTTTCTAGAAGTATATGAAGGTAATGATATAACATCTTTCATCCTTTTAATAAGTTCTTTTTTTATAGTGTCCTTACCTGAACCAGACACTCCTGATAAAATTACTAACATATTGTTACCTTCCCTTCAGCAATCTCATTTGCTGCTAATGTCACTGGTGATTCTTCTTTCACTTTTGTTAATATTTCTGAACCTTCTGCTATTTGTCTAGCTCTTCTTGCTGTTGCAATAACTAATTCATATCTGTTACTTGCTTTTGTTAGCAATTCTGTAACACTTGGTTTTACTATCATAAAAAAATCCTCCTAACATATTATTTTGAATTTTCTACTAATTGTTTATTAATTTCTTCTTGTGATATTGTCTTATCTATTCTTCCACCTACTGTTTCTGGTTGAACTGCTGATAATATTATATGTCCAGAATCCATAATCAATACTGCTCTTGTCCTTCTTCCATATGTAGCATCTACAGCTGTTTTATTATCTTTTGCTTCTTGTACCATTCTTTTTATTGGTGCTGACTCTGGGCTAACTATTGCTACAATTCTTTCTGCGGAAACTATATTTCCAAATCCAATATTTACTAATTGCATAAAATCATCCTTTCTATTCTATATTTTGTACTTGCTCTCTTATGTTTTCTATTTGTGTTTTTATGTCTATAACATCATTTGTTATTTCTAAGTTATTTGCCTTTGAACCTATCGTATTAGTTTCCCTGTTCATTTCTTGAATTATAAAGTCTAATTTTTTTCCTACAGCTTCATTTGAATTCAATAAATTACTAAATTGTGATATATGACTATCTAGTCTTGTAATCTCTTCTTCAACTGAACATTTATCAGCATAAATTACAACTTCTTGTGCTAGTCTTGATTCGTCTATTTCTTGATTTTGTAATAATTCTTTTATTCTTGTTTCTAATTTTACTACATAATCTTTAATAAGTCCAGTAGATAATGAAGATATTTCTGTAATTTTTTGTTTTATGTCTTGTATCCTATTTAATAAATCTGTTGATATTTTATTTCCTTCTACTTCTCTCATATTAATTAAATGATTTACTGCTACATTAACAGCTTCTAAGGTTTCTTGCCTTATTATTTCATCATCTTGTTCATTGTGAATACTTAAAACATCTGGATATTTTGATATTTCTGTTACTTCTATATTTGAATTAATATTTTCTTTTTCTGCTAATCGTTTTAATTCATCTATATATAACTTTGCGATTTCTGTATTGATTTTTATATTTTTCCCTTCTGAAGAATTGTTTTCAAAAGTTATAAAAACATCTACTTTTCCTCTTTTTAATTTACTTGAAATACAATTTTTTATATCTTCTTCTAAATAACTAATTGCTCTTGGCATTTTTATGCTTATATCTAAGTACCTATGATTAACACTTTTTATTTCTATTTGATAAGTTCTTTGATTTTTTGAAATATTGGCTTTTCCATATCCAGTCATACTTTTAATCATTTTTATTTACCTCTTTTTTATTTTTTTGAGTTGTTTTTGCTTTTTTTGTATTTAACTTTTCGTTTTCTTTCTTATTAGTATCTTTTATTACTTTATTTTTTTGTGTTGTAGTTTTTTTGCCCTCTACTACATCTTTCTTACTGTTTATTCTTTTATTTGCTGTTTTGTTTGCTTTATCTTTTTTATTGTCATTATCTTTTAAGTTACTTTTCTTTTTACTAATATCTTTTTTTCCTTGTGTTTTAATATCATTTTCATTGTTTACAACATTAGCTTTTTTTGTCTTTTTAGTTGCTTCCTTTATAATTGGCTTATCTTCATTTACTATTTCAGAAATATCACTCAAACTATTTAGATATTGTTTTCTATCCTTTGTATATATAATTATTGTTTTTAAAATAAAATATATTGAAAATGCTCCTGATGATATTAATAAATATGTACTAAAATCACTTTTTAATATATTAACCATGTGATTAATAGACAATGTGTGAAACGATAAAACTAGTAGTTCTATAGATGTAATTGCTAATTTTCCGTCATCTTTTTTATATGCTCTTTCTAAAACAATTAATCCAGATACTAAATATGCTATCGCAAATATTTCTATGTCTCCTGCTAATCTTTCTGGTCTCATATTTTGATGTGCTAATATTAATATTAGAAAATATGCTACTACCATTACTGCTACTAAGAGATTTTTTAAAATTCTACTTTTTACTTCTTTTGGTAATTTCTTTGATGTTACATCGTTTTTTTCATTTTCCTTTTGTTTGATATCCTTTTCTTTACTTTCTGTTTTTTCTTGATTTTCTTT
>CAMMMI010000039.1 GCA_946497905.1 uncultured Clostridium sp. | reverse complement strand
TGAAGAAACATTAAAAGGAGAAAAACCAGACTATTTAATAGTATCACATATGGAGCCAGACCATGCATATAATATAGGTTTAATAGCTAAAAAATATCCAGATATGAAAATAGTAGGTAATACATTTACATTCAATATATTATCAAACTTTTTTGATGATATAGATATATCAAATAGAAAATATGTAGTTAAAGAAGGAGAAATATTAGATATAGGAAAACATAAATTACAATTTTTTATGGCACCAATGGTACACTGGCCAGAAGTAATGGTAACATATGAACAAACTGAAAAAATACTATTTTCTGCTGACGCTTTTGGTAAATTTGGGGCATTAGATGCTGAGGAAGAATGGGATTGTGAAGCAAGAAGATATTATTTTGGAATAGTTGGAAAATATGGTACACAAGTACAAGCATTATTAAAAAAAGCTGCTACTTTAGATATAAAAATGATTTGTCCTTTGCATGGACCAATATTAAAAGAAAATCTAGAATATTATATAAATAAATATAAAACATGGAGTAGTTATGAACCAGAAGAAGAAGGAATATTTATAGCATGTGCTTCAATATATGGAAATACATTACATGCTGCAAATAAAATGGCTGAAATGTTACAAGAAAAGGGAGCAAAAAAAGTAGTAGTTACAGATTTAACAACAGAAGATTGGGCAGAAGCGGTAGAAGATGCTTTTAGATATTCAGATTTAATTGTTTGTGCTTCTAGCTATAATGCAGGTTTATTTCCACCAATGGAACAATTTTTAAATCGTTTAAAAGAAAGAAATTATCAAAAAAGGACAGTAGGTATAATAGAAAATGGTTCATGGGCACCATCAGCTGGAAAATGTATGAAAAATATATTACAAGAAATGAAAGATTTAAAAATATTAGAACCTGTGATAACAATAAAATCAAGAATGAAAGATACTAATATACAAGAAATGAATAAATTAGTAGATGAAGTTTTAAATAACAAATAGAAAATAGTAAAGTGCAATAAATTAAAAATTTGATAACTTAAAAGAATATTAGAAACATACTAATAAAAAGAGAGGAGAAATTCAATTGGAAAAAACTCAAGAAAAATATAATTGGGATTTAACAGACTTATTTAAAGACAAAAATGAGTTTGAAAACGCAATTACAAATATGAAACAAGATTTAGAAGAAATTCAAAAGTATAAAGGAATGTTATGCGATAACTCAAATAATTTATATGAATGCTATAATCTATATGAAAAAATACTAATGAATTTTGAAAAAATCTATTCATATGGAATGTTTAGCTACCATTTAGATATGGGAAATCAAGAAGGAATAAAATTATTTAAGGAAGTTGAAAATATATCATCTGAATTTAATGTTGCAATATCATTTATAACTCCAGAAATAATATCATCAGATGAAAACATAATAAAGAAATTTTTAAAAGATGATATAAGACTAAACAAATATGAAAGAGATATAAACGATGCTTTAGAAAAGAAAAAACATATTTTGAGCAAAGAAGCAGAAAATATTATTGCAAGTTATTCAGAAATATTTTCAGCACCTGAAAATATTTTTGATGTATTAACAAATGCAGAATTTAAATTTGGAACACTAGTTGACGAAAATAAAAATACAGTAGAACTAACAGATGCAACATATAGTAAATATCTAAAAAGTAGTAGTATAGATGTAAGAAAACAAGCATTTGAGTTAATGTATAAAAAATATAGTGAATATATAAATACTATAACAGAAATGTATTTATCAAATGTAAAAAAAACAGTAGTAACATCAAAACTAAGAAAATATAAATCATCTTTAGAAAAAGCAACAACTAATGATGATTCTACAATTAAAGTTTATGAAACATTAATGCAAGGAGTAAATGATAGTCTAAATATAAATCATGAATTTGTATCAATGAAAAAGAAATTATTAAATTTAAATGAAGTGCATATGTACGATTTATATGTAAATCCATTTGAGAAAACTCAAGATGAAATATCATTTGAAGAAGCCAAAATGCAGGTAAAAGAAGCATTAAGCATACTTGGAGAAGATTATAATAAAATATTAAATGAAGCTTTTGAAAATAGATGGATAGATGTATTTGAAAAGAAAAACAAAAGAGGTGGAGCATATAGTTCAGGAGTATATGGAGTACATCCATTTGTATTAATGAGTTTTACAGGAAATAAGAGAGATGTAAGTACAATAGCACATGAATTAGGACATAGCATACATTCTTATTATTCAAATAAAAATCAAAATATCATAAATTCAGATTATACAATAATGACTGCAGAAGTGGCGTCTACTGTAAATGAACTATTATTAAGTGAATATCAAATTAAAAATGAAAAAGACAATAGAAAAAAAGCAGAGTTAATTTATGAATTATTAGAAATGATTAGAGCTACATTTTATAGGCAATCTATGTTTGCAGAATTTGAAAAAGAAGTACATGAAAAGATTGAAAACAATGAAATGTTATCATCAGAAGATTTAAATAATCTTTACTATAAATTAAACCAAAAATATTTTGGCAATGATATTATAATTGATGAACAAATAAAATATGAATGGGCAAGAATACCACACTTTTATAGCGATTTTTATGTATATAAATATGCAACAGGTATAGCTTCAGCTATTTGTATAGCAACTAAGATTTTAAATAACGAAAATGGTTATATACAAAAATATATTGACATGTTGAGCCAAGGTTGTACAAAAAAATCTGTTGATTTATTGAAAATGGTTGATGTTGACTTAGAAGATCCTGATACTTATAAAATAATTACAAACTTCTATAAAAATAAAATAGATGAATTAAATAAGTTAATTAGTATAAATATGTTAAATGGTTAACAGTCATAGTAAAGCAATAAATATAGTATTTTGAATGCGATTGGAGTAATTTTAGAAATTCTTTATTAATTTTTTGGGTAATGTTCACGTCGAGCAAAGCGAGGACTAAGTGAAAGGGGATCAAAAAATTAATTTAGAATTTCTTGAATTATGTATTGAACCGAAAAATACTATATTTATTGCTTTACTATGACCTAATATAGTTGTTAATCAAATTACATTTTAAAAATTCATAAAAAACTATTGACACTGTGTCAGGAAAGTTATATACTAATTATACTGACATAGTGTCAATTTATGTTTTAGAAAAATTTTTATAAAAAGGATAGGTTTATATGTCAAATGAATTAAAAGATAAAAGAAAAGAAGAAATAATAGATGCTTGTGTAAAACTTTATGAAACTAGAAATTTTAAAAATATAACAATAAAAGATATAAGTGAGCTTATTTCTGTTTCAAGACCAAGTATCTATAATTATTATCAAACAAAAGAAGAAATATTTTTAGAGTTATTGGGAAGAGAATATAATTTATGGATAGAAGAATTGCAAGATATGATACAAAAAAATGATAATATAACAAAAGAAGAGTTTTCAAGAAAAATGGCACAGTCTATTGCAAATAGACCAAAAATGTTAAAATTATTATCTATGAATCTGTATGATATAGAAGAAAATAGCAGACTTGAAAAATTAGTTGAATTTAAAAAAATATTTGCAAAATCTATGGAAACAGTTCGAGAATGCCTTGACAAATTTTTTACTCAAATGACAGAAGAAGAAAAAACAGATTTTCTCTATTCATTTTTTCCATTTATGTATGGCATATATCCATATACAATGGCAACAAAAAAGCAAAGAGAAGCAGTAAAAATTATAGGTTTTAATTATAAATATATGTCAATTTATGAAATAACCTACAAAGCATTAAATCAATTATTAAAGTAATTATTAAAGTAATTATTTAATATATAATTATTTTTTAGTATAAAAGGAGGAATTTTTTATGAGTAAAAGTTTAGTAGCTTATTTTTCAGCAAGTGGGGTAACAAAGAGAGTCGCAGAGAAACTAGCGACAGTAGTAAAAGGAGATATATACGAAATAACTCCAGAAAGCCCATATACTAGTGCAGATTTAAATTGGATGGACAAAAACAGTAGAAGTTCTATAGAAATGAAAGATCATTCTTCAAGACCTGAAATAGCTGGAACAGTGAAAAATATGGAGGAATATAATGTTGTTTATGTTGGATTTCCAATTTGGTGGTATGTAGCACCAACTATTATAAATACATTTTTAGAAAGTTATGATTTTTCAGGAAAAACTGTAATACCATTTGCAACATCTGGAGGAAGTGGAATGGGAAATACACTTAATGAATTAAAACCATCTTGTTCAAGCAATACAAAATGGTGTGAAGGAAAGAGATTTTCAAGTTCTGTATCAGAAAACGAACTTGAAGATTGGGTTAATGGATTAAATATATAATTTAAGAAGGGAGAGATTTTATATGGTAAAACAAACAGCAGGAAGAAGAGATTTAGGAGATTTTGCGCCTAAATTTGCAGAATTAAATGATGATGTATTATTTGGAGAGGTGTGGTCAAGAGAAGATAAATTATCTTTAAAAAATAGGTCAATAGTTACAATAACAGCATTAATTAGTAAAGGAATAATAGATAGCTCATTAAAATATCATTTACAAACAGCCAAAAATAATGGTATAACAAAGACAGAAATGGTTGAAATTTTAACACATATAGCATTTTATGCAGGATGGCCAAATGCTTGGGCAGCATTTAGAATGGCTAAAGAAGTATATGAAGGAGACGAAGAAAAAGAAGAACATGGTGGATTTTTTGGAATGGGAGAACCAAATGTGAATTTTGCACAATATTTTGTTGGCAATTCTTATTTAAAACCATTAGCTAAAATGGATAAGATATTTATTGCAAATGTTACATTTGAACCTAAGTGCAGAAATAACTGGCATATACATCATGCAACAGAAGGAGGAGGTCAAATTTTAATATGTGTTGAAGGAGAAGGCTGGTATCAAGAAGAAGGAAAAAAAGCTCAAAGCTTAAAGCCAGGTGATATAGTTACAATACCTGCAAATGTAAAACATTGGCATGGTGCTAAAAAGGATGGTTGGTTTAGTCATTTAGCTATAGAAGTACCCGGAGAAAATACTTCAAATGAATGGTGTGAGCCAGTAAGTGATGAAGAATATTATAAATTATAAAAATATGATATTATATATAACAATTCAACACATATCTACATTTTTCATATTATATAATATAGGAGGAATGTAAAATGTGTTGTTGTCATAAAGTTTGTAAGACGATAAAAAAACTATCTATTATTAATTTTTTGATTTTTATTAGCACTATTATATTATTAATTGTTATTTTAATTGATAATAGCAACATACTTAACAATAAAGATATTTTAGTAACAGTGGCAAGATCAGGAGATAATACACAGGTAGGAGATGCAATTATTAATTTTGGAATAAACCAAATAGTAGAAGGAACAGCATTAAGCCATGAAGCTGGAACTAGCCAAATTAATATAAATGAAAACGGAATTTACCAGATATCTTATCAATTAGAAGGAATTGACCAAGGAACTTCAACGAGATTTAATTTTAATGCTATACTTTTGGTCAATAATGTTCCTTTAACAGATACTTTAAACGAAGGAGCAGTTCTTAGCGAAGATATTGTAAATAATCGTTATACACTTACAAGTACAGTTATATTAAGATTAAATGCAGGAGATATATTACAACTTGGTGCATTATCATTTGAAAATGTAACATATCCAAATGCACGTATTGATATTGAAAAGATTGGATAGTTTAACTTACAATTTAAAATTACTTTATAAAAATTATAGAGTAATTTTTATTTTTATGATATTATAATGGTATATAAGCATTTGAATTTGGTTTTTATTAATAAAATTTATAAATCTTGCAGATATAATTAAAATAATTAGAGACAAACTAATATATCATTTATGGAGATAGGAGGTGTTATTAATGAATGATGATATAATGTATAAAAACAATGAAAAATTGAAAAAAATATTATTTTTACTTGTTTCTCTAGTATATAATTTTGTAGTAGGATTTTTCAGTTTTTTGCTTTATTTATTAATAGCATTCTCAATGATAAATTATAAAAAATATATTGAAGTTGCAATAATACTAATATTTATAATTTTAGTAATACCACTTAATATTTATATAAAGAAGAAAATAAAAATAAATAGTATAGTATATATAATTATTAATGTTTTATCATATATATTAGGTTATGGACTTTATATATTTATAATTTAAGGATAAACAAATAATCTAAAAAAACTAAAATTAAAAAATTTTAAAAATGTATTGACTTAGAGTAAACTCTAGATTATATATAATATATAAGGAGGAAAATACATATCATAATATAGAAATAAGAAAAGAACTTGTAAGAGCTAGTGAAAATTTAAAATAAAATTATATGCTGAGATATAATCTAATAAAAGAAAAGATTTTTTAGAAAAAATTTAAGATAAGAAAGGAAGATTAAAAATGGAAAAATCTAAGGTATATTTTTGTAAAGAAATTACTCCAGAAAATTTAATTAAAATATATGAGGCCTTAGGAGTAGAACTAAAAGGAAAAATAGGAGTAAAAGTTTCAACTGGAGAAAAAGGGTCAAGGGGATATTTAAAAGCAGATTTAATAGGACCACTTGTACAAAAAATAAATGGAACAATCATAGAATGTAACACAGCTTATGATGGTGAAAGAAATACAGCAGAAGCTCACATAAAAGTAGCTAAGGAACATGGTTTTACTTCTTATGCAGATGTAGACATTATGGACGCAGAAGGAGAAAAAAGAATACCAGTAAAAAATGGAAAACATTTAAAATATAATTTGGTAGGAACACATTTAGATAGATATGATTCAATGCTTAACTTAGCACATGGAAAAGGTCATGCAATGGGAGGTTTTGGAGCTAATTTAAAAAATCAATCAATAGGAGTGGCTTCTCGAAATGGAAAAGCATATATTCATACAGCAGGTGTAACAGAAAATCCAAATGAATTATGGGATAAATTACCTAACCAAGAAGCATTTATAGAATCAATGGCAGAATCAGCAAAAGCAGTAGCAGATTATTTTAAAGACAATAATAAACAAATTCTATATATAACAGTTATGAATTTCTTATCAGTAGATTGTGATTGTGATGCACATCAAACAGATCCAGTAATGGAGGATTTGGGAATAGTAGCTTCTTTAGATCCAGTTGCAAATGACCAAGCATTTATTGATATGATATGGGCATCAAAAGACGAAGGAGCAAAAAAATTGCAAGAAAGAATAGATAGACAAATGGGTAGACATATATTACCCTATGCAGAAGAAATCGGATTAGGAAATACAAAATATGAATTAATTAATTTAGATTAAATTAATTTTAAAGTGTGAAGAAATTAGCAAAAGAAAATGATATTCCATTAAAAGAATTTTATAAATTAGAAAAGCTAAAGTGAAATATTAAAAAATGTAGAAAAAACCATTGCAGAAAAATTACTTTATACAAAATAATAAAAAAGTTTTTTTAAAAAAGTATTACAAAAAAATTTAATTTATGGTATAATATAAAAATCGAGTAGCGAAAGCGTAAGTCCAGAGAAAAGGACTTACGTTATTTTTTTATACAATAGTAAGTAACTCTTTTCTATTCCATAAAAAACGGTTTGTTCTTAAAATATAGAAAGTGTGTGTAAAATGGAAGGAACACAAAAAAACAAAATGGCAGAAATACCAATGAAAAAATTATTATTAAAAATGGGATTGCCAATGATTATCTCTATGGTGCTACAAGCATTATATAATGTTGTTGATAGTGTATTTGTAGCAAATATGGGAGAAAAAGGAGCGATTGCAAACCAAGCTCTAACAATTGCTTTTCCTATCCAAATTTTAATTATAGCAATAGGAGTTGGAACTGGTATAGGATTAAATGCTTTATTATCCAAAAGTTTAGGAGAAAAAAATCAAGAAAAAGTGAATAAAGTAGCAGGAAATGGAATATTTTTAAGTATCTGCATATTTATAGTATTCTTTTTATTTGGTATTTTTGCTTCTGAATGGTTTATTTCATTGTTTGCAGGAGGAAATGTTGAAGTAATATCTATGGGAACTACATATTTAAAAATTTGTACTTGTTTATCATTAGGCTCAATTGGATATACAGTTTATGAAAGATTATTACAAGCAACTGGAAAAACAATACTTTCTACTATTGCGCAAATATCAGGTGCAATTGCAAATATTGTTTTAGACTATATATTTATATTTCCATTAGGAATGGGAGTAGTTGGTGCAGCTTGGGCAACAGTTATAGGACAATTTATTTCATTATTTGTTGCAATGTTTTTTCATTATACTAAAAATAAAGAAATAAATGGTAATATAAAATATATAAAACCAAAAATTGAGCTAATTAAAGAAATCTACAAAATAGGAATTTCTGCAACAATTATGCAAGCATTACTTTCTGTTATGATGGCAGGTATGAATGCTATACTTGGAATGGCAAAAGCAGATCCTACAATACTTGTTGGTTCATTTGGAATTTATTATAAAATTCAACAAATTGCTCTATTTTCTGCTTTTGGACTATCTAATACAATTATATCAATATTATCATTTAATTATGGTATGAAAGATAAGGAAAGGATAAATGAGTGTATCAAATATGGAATTGTTGATACAGTAATTGTTACATTTATATTAACAATTGTATTTGAAATTTTTGCAAAACCATTATCAAGTCTATTTGCATTAGCAGGAGGTACAAGTAAAGAAATAATTGAAGTTTGCACTATTTCATTAAGGATAGCAAGTATTGGATATATTTTTATGGGATTTTCTGTTGCTGTGCAAGGCGTATTGCAATCACTTGGATATGCTTTAAGACCATTGATAATATCTTTATTAAGATTAGTTGTATTTGTATTTCCAATTGCATATTTATTCTCAATGTCTGGAAATGTAACCAATGTAGTCTGGTGGACTATCCCAATAGCTGAATTCTTGACTTGTATTATATCTGTATTTATATTAAAAAAGACATATAAAGAAAAAATAGAAATAATAGAAGAAAATGATACAAAAACAGTTATAAACAAATTGTGTGATTGTAGGTAGATGTGCAGATTACATATTAAAAGACCATCCTAATTTAATAAAAATATTCTTATATGCTCCTATAGAATATAGAATAAATAAAGTAAAAGAGATGTATAAAGATACTTACAATGAAGCTAAAAAACATATAAATCAATCTGATAAATCAAGAGCATCTTAATAAAACAAAATATATAGTTTGTTGTCCTAAAAATAGGACTATTTTAGAGAAAACGGCTAAAATCAATTTTAAGCAATTTTTTTATAAAAGATAACAAGTTATATGATAAAAAATATAACTTATATTAGTATGCAAATAAAAATGATAAAAACAAAAGAAAAAATATATTAAGATACAAAATTAGAAATAAAAATTATAAAGTTATATAATATGATTAGTAATATATAAATTTGTATAGCCGAATAATAACGATTATATGAAAAAATATATAATAATGAATAAAAATAGTTAGATAAAAGCCATATAAAAGGCTAAAAGCTAGTAATAGCAAGGTTTATAAAGGACATCTGTAAAAGGTGTCTTATATTTTACCCCTATGCCTAATTGCACAAAAGTTTGATTTTGTGCAATGTTGTGTAAAAAAAGAAAAGGACTATTTGTCCTCTCCCTTATCTTTTTTATAATATTCTAATAGTTTTAAAATTTTATACCACTAAAGTTTCCACACTTTTAGCAATTCTTTCAAGTAAATGATAACCTCCTTCCTGCCTCTCGGCAAGTTGGCAAAATTAATATACTACATTTGTATTATTCTATCAAATTAGAAAATTATGGCTAAAACTACGTAAAATAAATAAAAATTATATATAGTATATATCTTTTACATTTTATTTTGTTAAAAGAGATTTTAAAAGCAAAAAAAATAGCAAAAGTTTCATTATGCTATATTATAATAAAAAAATAGAAGAAAACTAATACATCTTCTCCCTACTTAACTTATATAATATTAAATGGATTAAACATATTAAAATAAGAAGTAAGCAATTATTTAAATCTTCTTAAATATAATTCCATTTTATCAATAAATTCGTCATTATTTTTTGTTTGAGTCATTTGACTAATAACTTGTTCAGTAACATCTGCAACAGGCAAACTGTTCAAAGCTTTTCTCAAAGCAAAAACTGTTTCCATTTCTTTTTGAGTCAATAATAGGTCTTCCCTTCTTGTTCCTGATTTATTAATATCAATAGCGGGAAATATTCTTTTTTCTGAAAGTTTTCTATCTAGATGAACTTCCATGTTACCTGTTCCCTTAAATTCTTCAAATATTACATCATCCATTCTACTACCAGTATCTATTAAAGCTGTTGCTAATATAGTTAAACTTCCACCATTTTCTATATTCCTTGCAGCTCCAAAGAATTTTTTTGGTTTATGTAATGCTGCTGGATCTATTCCTCCTGATAATGTTCTTCCTGAAGATGGTATAACTAAATTATATGCTCTTGTTAATCTTGTAATACTATCTAATAATATAACAACATCTTTTTCATGTTCAATTAATCTTTTCGCTCTTTCTAATACCATTTCTGCAACTTTAACATGATGTTCTGGTAATTCATCAAATGTTGAATGTATAACTTGACCTTTAATAGAACGTTTCATATCTGTAACTTCTTCTGGTCTTTCATCAATTAATAATACTATTAATTCAACTTCTGGATTATTTGTGCTTATACTATTTGCAATTTTCTTAAGAAGTGTTGTTTTTCCAACTTTAGGTGGTGCAACTATCATACCCCTTTGCCCTTTTCCAATTGGTGATATTAGATCAATAATTCTAGTTGCATAATCATTTGATACTGTTTCCAATTTTAACTTCTCATTAGGAAATATTGGTATTAATTCATCAAATCTTTTTCTTTTCATTGCTTTCTCAGGATGTTCACCATTTACTTCCCCAACAAATATTAAGGATGGGAATTTTTCTCCTTCTTTAAATCTAGAAATTCCTTTTACTATATCCCCATTATCTAATTTAAACCTTCTTATCTGAACCATTGAAACATATACATCTTTATCACTAGATAAATAATTATCTCCTCTTAAAAAACCATAGCCATCAGGTAATATATCTAAAATTCCTTCGACTATTTCATCTCCTTCATTTGTCAATTTATAATCAATTACAGGTTCACCGTTACTGTCATATTGTTTTTCTGTTTCATGTTTATTATTAGAATTATTTTCATCTAATGGATGTAATATAGAATCATCTTTGTTAGTTAAAATTTGTTTTAAAATAGTAATTAATTCTTCCTTTTTTAGCTTTGAAATATTTTTTATATTATGCTCTTTTGCTAGACTTTTCAAGTCTAATAGTGTCATATCTTCTAATTTATTTAACATTAATTTCCTCCTTGATATTTTATTATATTTAAATTAAACTTATATTACTTTATTATATTAAATTTTAAACTGGGAATATAAAACGAATAAAAGTAACAATAATATTATAGCACAAAAAGTTAGAAAAATAAAGAAAATTATAAAAATTTCCGTTTCAATTATTTGTTTATTTATTTTGTCTTTAGGACTAAGTAGTAACTATATTTGTATTACATTACAACTTAGACTTTTATAATATCATAATATAATATTTCAAAGTGTTTTTAACAAAATAAAAATCCTTAATAAACACTAAGGATTACATGCCATTATCTACATATACTCTTTCATTAGGATAATACATATCTAATTTTTCTCTAGCTGTTTGCTCTATAAATTCCAAAGAATTAACATCTTCTTGTTGTTTAGATAATTCGCTATTATAATTATTTTGTTCTTGAATCTGCTGTGCTAGTTTTTCACTTTCAGCATCATATTGATTTAATGTTTTTTGTTGATTAATCAAAGTAATTACAACATAAACACCTATTACACCTATAAACAATCTTTTCACTAACTTACTGTATTTTTTCATCATTCGCTCCATACTTATATTTATTTATTCTACAATTATATATTCTACATATTTTTCTTAATCCCTTCTTTTATTTTCAAATTTTTACACTTTTTTTATTATTTTTCATTTTATTAGATAGTTTTTTTAAATAATTTGTAGAAAATTTTTTTATATTGATAATTATAAATGAGACAGGTCTAAAAAATATTTTTCTAAATATTTTCACTATATATTTAAAAGGAATTAATATTATACTAATAATCTTAAGAATAATTGTTTTAAAAAAGTTAATTATTTTAACATTTACTTTTATAATATAGGTACTAATTGAAAGCATATAAATAATTAATCCTAATAGTACTGCTATAAACATAAATAATCGAATTTCACCATTATTAAAAAGAAATATTGAATATAACAAAATTATTCCTGTTAAAATCCAAAATACTATGTCTTCTACATATGTAATAAAATCATTAGTTTTAAAAGATTTTCTTAAAATTCTAAAAAAGTCAAATAATAAACCTATTAAAATTCCATTAATAACAAATATTCCAAATAAATATGCTTGATTTTCAATCATTATTTGAGCTCCTTTTTATTTAAATATCTTACTTATTAAACTTCCCTTATTAGCTTTTTCAGTGCTTTTATCACTATAAGCCAAATTTGATATATCACCTTCTACTATTACTTCTGACGTATCAATACTTAACTTGTTTATTCTTATATTTTCTCCTTTAACAGTAAGCAAACCTAATTCTGTTTCAAGTATAACAACTTGGTCATCAAAACTTAAAACATCTAATACACCTGATATGCTTAACTTTCCTCTATTTTCTAATATTAAATTTTGAATTACTCCAGTATTTATTGTTTTTCTTTCATCTATAGTCATAATATCCTCCCCTATCTGATAAATATTTTTCCTGATATTTATATTTATTCATAGTTTGTCTCAATTAGAACTTAGAAAAAGGAACTTCTGTCTTTAAAATTTAAAATTCACAGGTTGAACACAAAAATATCATAAATCATTAAATTTATGTTGACTTTTTTAAAAGTCTGATATATTATTTACATAATGGAATTGCATATTAAAATCAAAAGTTTATTTTGATTATATAAGGAGGAAAATAATATGGAACTTATACGTAATAACTTTTATTTTCGTTTGTATGGACGGCATAAAGGAGTAACTGGTTCATGCTTTTTTGTAAGTACACATTTCCCTGATAATAGGAATATACATTTTTTAGTCGATTGTGGCAAATTTCAAGGGAATGATAATTTAGGCTATCCAGATTTAAATGATTTCATTCCTTTTGGTGTTCAGAAAATTGATTTTGTATTAATTACACATAATCATATTGATCACATTGGTTTATTACCATTACTTGTAAATCAAGGATATAGAGGTCCTATTTACATGTCAAAACCTGGATATGAACTAATTGATATTCCAATTAATGATGATTGGAAGGTCAATTGTAAATATAATGCATATCCAAGCTATACTAGAGAAGATGTTAATCAACTATTTTCACAAATGAAAGGTATATCATTTAATAAGCCAATTTTTCCTAAGAAAAATGTTGAGGTTACATTTTTTCAAAATGGTCATATTGTTGGAGCTTCTGTAATTGAAGTAAAATTCACATATGATAACAGTGATGATATAAAAATACTTTTTACAGGAGATTATAATAATAAGAATCTATTTTTTGATGTAAAAGAAATTCAAGCTAAAAATCGTAAAACACCATATTCTCTAGTAGTTTGTGAATCAACATATGGTGATGTAGATTCTACAGATGAAAGGTTTAAACCTATTTTATGTAGTAGTATTAAAAAAGCAATTGACCAAGGTATGAAAGTCATAATTCCTACTTTCGCTATGGGAAGAACACAAGAAATATGTTATTATATAAAATTAATGCAAGACAAAGGGTTACTCTCTGAAAACATTCCAATATGGCAAGGAGGAACATCAGCAAGAGAAATAACTAACAGATTTAGATTTCATAATTTAGGATTAAATCCAAATATGAGAAACTTTATACCTGAAAATTTTCATTTTATTTCTAATAAACAAAGAAATGAAATATGTACAAACTTATTAGATAGTCCTAATCCATCTATTGTCATCTCTCCTTCTGGAATGGCATCAGATGGTACTGTAAAAACTTTTATAAAGAAAGCAATCAATAGAAAAGATGTATTAATTGCATTTCCTGGATACTGCAGCAAAAATTCTAAAGGTAATGAATTAATTAATACTCCTAAAGGATGTAATATCGAATATGCTGGTTATTCTAAAACTAGATATTGTGATATTGTTATTAGTAGTGAGTTGTCAGCACATGCCAAGAGAGATGAATTATGGCGACATTTATTAAGCAAATTGAACTCTCCAAAATCTATTTTAGTAAATCATGGAGAACAATCTGTTAGGGAAAATTTCATATGTTACCTTAAAGATAATTTTCCATCTACAACTAGGATAGAAAATTTTAGTCCAGATTATGGATACTCAGTCAATGCAGATGGAATATATGAGATATTTCCATCAAAGTTTCAATTATTTTAACTTAAAAGTTTTTCTTTTAACAAGTTTTGTTTCTATATTAACAATTGTAATTTAGAAAGGAGATTGTTTATGATTGAATCACGGTCTAAAAACCAAATAGTTATTAAAGGATATAATTCAAGATTAAATAAATTAAATGAGGAGAGTTTTTTAACTTTCCTCATTAACAATTATTTTATGAATTTCTCTCAAAACTTCATCATTAATAATATTTTTAAAAACTATACTAATTTTACTTTCTGAAACATCAAACTCTAACATATCCAATTTATCTTTTTCAATAATATCTAAAACATTTTTTATTGCAGTTATATTTCTAATAATACCATTACCAATAATAGATATTCTAGAACAATCCTTTTTTACAACACTTTTAATTGTATTTTCCTCAATAATATCAGATATTACTGTACCTGGCTTATTATTAAAAGTAGATTTAGTAATAATAGGTATTTTATACTTCTCCCCTATTTCAATACTTCTATTATGAAGAACCTTTGCTCCCTCACTTGAAATCTCTAACATTTCATCATATGATAATGCTGACAATTTTTTAGCTTCTGATATCTTATTAGGATCTGTTGTATATACTCCGTCAACATCTGAAAAAATATAGCAATTTTTAGCTTTTAAAGCTGAAGCAACAGCAACAGCTGTAGTATCTGAGCCTCCTCTTCCGAATGTCGTTATATCCATATTTTCATTTATCCCCTGAAAACCTGCTATAATAACAATTTTCCTTTCTTCTAATTCTTTTTGAATTCTTGATGTATTAATATTTTCTATAAGTGCATTTTTATTGGTATTGTTTGTATAAATACCTGCTTGCCATCCAGTTAATGATATTGCTTGATATCCTAAAGAATTTAGTAATATACTTAATTTAGCAATAGAAATTTGTTCTCCTGTACTTAATAACATATCCATTTCCCTATCACTAACTGAATTTGACAATTCTTCTGCTTCTTTAATTAATCTGTCAGTAGTTTTTCCTTGAGCTGAAAGTATAACAACAATATTGTTATCTTTCTCGTATAAATTAATAATTTTTTCAGCTACTTTTTTTAATTTTTCATTATCTGCAACTGAACTCCCTCCAAATTTTAATACTATTGTGTCCATTTTGGCACCTTCTTTATAATAATATAAAAGCTTATTTAATTATAAATATAGCTATTTATATTATATGTATGAAATCTGTTAAAGTCAACCTTTCAAAGGGACGTTCTTTAATTCTTAAAATTGCCACAGGGGACGGGTTATTTTGGCACTACTAGGGGACGTTC
>CAMMMI010000038.1 GCA_946497905.1 uncultured Clostridium sp. | reverse complement strand
CAAAATAGCCCGTCCCCAATGGCACTAATTTTCGGGATTGAAGGAACGTCCCCTATTTAATGTGTACATCTCTTAATTGTTGCCTACTTACATTACTAGGAGCACCCATCATTAGATCTTCAGCTTTGCTATTTAAAGGAAAAGCAATAACTTCTCTAATACTATCAGAATCAGTCAAAAGCATAAGCATTCTATCAATACCAGGAGCAATACCAGCATGAGGAGGTGCACCAAACTGAAAAGCATTATACAAAGCACCAAATTTAGAGGTAACCTCTTCTTCAGTATATCCAGCCATTGTGAAAGCTTTTAACATTATTTGAATATCGTGGTTACGCACAGCACCAGAAGAAAGCTCAACGCCATTACATACAATGTCATATTGATATGCTAAAATGTCTAGTGGACTTTCACTATTTAAAGCCTCAAAACCTCCTTGTGGCATAGAAAATGGATTATGGCTAAAAGTTAAGTTTGAATGTTCATCTAATTCAAACATTGGAAAATCAATTATCCAAGCAAATGAAAATGCATTTTCATCTATTAAATCTAATCTTCTACCAAGTTCAGCTCTGATTTGACCTGCTAATTCTGTAGCTCTTTTTTCACTATCAGCAATAAAAAATATAGTATCTCCACATTCTAAATCTGCTAGTTCCAATAATGTTTTCTTTAAATTACTAGGAATAAATTTATCAATAGGACCTTTAAAACTTAAGTCATCTTGAACTTCTAAATATCCAAGTCCGCCCATTCCAATAGAAATAGCAAATTGAAGTAATTTTTCATGAAACCCTTTTGATAAATGTTTTTTAACTTTAATGGCTCTGACAGTTCTATCAATAAATGGTTTAAAAGTACATTTTTTAAAGAACTCAGATAAATCAATGACGATTAAAGGATTTCTTAAATCTGGCTTATCAGTTCCATATTTAAGCATACAATCTTTATATGATATTCTAGGGAAAGGATATTCAACTATTTTTTTATCAGAAAATTTTTTAAAAGTATTATACATTACAGGCTCTATAGCAGAAAAGACATCTTCTTGTGTGGCATATGACATTTCCATATCTAATTGATAGAATTCCCCAGGAGCACGGTCTGCTCTTGCATCTTCATCTCTAAAACATGGTGCTATTTGAAAATATTTATCAATTCCAGAAACCATTAACAATTGCTTAAATTGTTGAGGAGCTTGAGGTAAAGCATAAAATTTACCTGGATGAAGCCTACTTGGAACTAAATAATCTCTAGCACCTTCAGGTGATGAACTTGTAAGTATTGGAGTTTGAACTTCCAAAAATCCTTGTTCTATCATTTGGCTTCTAATAAATTGAATAACTTTCGCTCTTAATACTAAATTATTTTTTAATCTATCACCTCTTAAATCTAAAAACCTATATTGAAGTCTTAAATCTTCTCTAACATCTTGACTACTATTAACCTCAAAAGGTAAATTTTTAGTTCTTTTACCTAAAATTTTAATCTCTTCAATACGAATTTCTACCAAACCTGTTTTTAATTTAGGATTTACAGTTTCTTCATCTCTTTTTTTTACCTCACCATAAACGGTAACTGAAGATTCAATTGGAATATGTGAAGCAAAATCAACATCAGCTTCATTTGCAGAAGTAACAACTTGTGTGATTCCATACATATCTCTAATATCTAGAAAAACTAGACCTCCAAAATCACGAATAGATTGAACAAAACCTGCAATCCTAACTTTTTTTCCAACATCCTCTAAACTAATTTCATTACAACTATGAGTTTTATACTCCTTCATAAAAAAACCTCCTTCTATATATAAACAAAAGGAGATTAAAAAAATTTAAAATAAACAGATATTGAGTCCCTTTGCTTATATATCAATCAAAATATGGAGTTTTTTTGAGCAAATTTAAATAATATAATACTAAAAGCACAAAAAAACATCCTTGCATAATGCAGGGACGAATAAAAATCCGCGGTACCACCCAGCTTGAAAATATATAAAATATTTTCCACTTTGAATTAAATCACTCCAACATGTTTCACTTTTTAGGTTGACCTTAAAGGGCTTACAGCCAATGACCCTTATTCTCTATAAGTGATTTCTAAAAGCTTTGTGTTGTATTAACGTAATATTTTTTTGTATTATAATATATTATATTTAATTTTGTCAAGAAAAATTCAGAAAATTTTGTATTTTTATAATTTTGTGTTATAATACAAATGTGAAACAAAATTTGTAAAAAACCAAAAAAAGTTTCATATTTTAAAAAGAGGAAAAGTTTGAGAGATAATTACAATTTTGGTGTTGTCAAACTTCATTTGAAACTTAATCAGTGTACAGGAAATATCCTTACTAATTTAAAACTCGGTTTGACCACTCAAAATTTAATTCTTTTCAAACCAGATGTGTGCCTCAGGAAGGAATAGTATAATAGTACAAAATAAAAGAAAGGAATATAAAAAATGGAAAACATAAAAATACTAATAAATGAGTCAAGGCTAGAAAACAGATTAGAAGAACTAGCAAGACAAATAGAAAAAGACTATAAAGGAAAAGATTTATTATTTTTAGGAGTGCTAAAAGGTTCAGCTGTATTTATGGTAGAACTAGCAAAAAAAATAAAAAACAATGTAGAATTTGAATTTATAGAAATAAGCAGTTATAAAGGAACAGAAAGTACAAATGAAATAAAAATAAATAAAGATTTAACAAATAGCATAAAAGGAAAAGATGTTATAATAATAGAAGATATAATAGATACAGGAAGAACATTAGACTTTTTAGTAAAATATCTTAAATCAAGAGAAGTAAATTCTTTAAAAATAGCGACACTTTTAAGCAAACCATCAAGAAGAATAATAGAATTAAATGTAGATTACATAGGTTTTAGAATAGATGACTTATTTGTCATTGGATATGGATTAGATTATGATCAAAAATACAGGAATTTACCATATATAGGATATATTGAAAATTAGAAAAAGTTGAAATAATATAGATTTATCTAAATTTAAGATTTAGGAAGGACTATATAAATATGTTTAATATTGAAGAAGAATTAAAAAAACTTCCAGGAAAACCACGGCGTATATATAATGAAAGACAAAGACGACAATATAATATATGTGGGAAAAGCAGTTTCATTAAAAAATAGAGTAAGACAATATTTTAGAAAAAACAATAAAACACAAAGAATTGAAAAAATGGTAAGTCTAATAGATCATTTTGAATATATAGTCGTAGATAATGAAGCAGAAGCATTAATTTTAGAGTGTAATTTGATAAAAAAGAATAGACCTAAATTTAATGTTTTATTAAAAGATGATAAAACATATCCATATATTAAAATTGATATAAAATCAAAATATCCAGGAGTATTTTTTACAAGAAGAGTAGTAAATGATGGTTCAAAATATTTCGGACCATATGCAAATCCAGGAGCAGCAAAAGAAATGATTGATTTTATAAAACAAAAATATAAGATACGTCAATGCAAAACTCTAAAGGAAAGAACAAGACCATGCTTAAATTATCATATAAATAGATGTCTAGCACCATGTATGGGATATGTAACAAGTGAAGAATATATGAAACAAATAAATGAAATAATAGATTTATTAGAAGGAAAAACAGGAAAGATTTTAAAAGAACTAGAAGTGCAAATGGAAAAATCCGCCCAAAATCTAGAATATGAAAAAGCGGCAGAATTAAGAGATAGAATACAAGCAATAGAAAGGATATCGGAAAAACAAAAAGTATCAAACATTTCAGAAAACAATATAGATGTAATAGGAATAGCAAAATCAGAATTAGAAGTATGTATAGAAATATTTTTTGTACGTGGCAGTAAAATGATAGGAAGAGAACACTATTTTTATCAAGATTTAAAAGATATGGAAGATAAAGAGATAATATCAGGATTTATTAAGCAATACTATTTAGATAATCCAAATATCCCAAATAAAATAATGGTAAGAGAAGAAATAGACGATAAAGAAGTAATTGAACAATGGTTATCCACAATGTTAGGAAAAAAAGTGGAAATAAAAAGTCCAAAAAAAGGCGAAAAACTACGTTTTGTTGAAATGGCAGAATTAAATAGTAAAGTTACATTAGAAAATAAAGAAAAAGACAAAACATCTATTTTAATGGAATTAAAAGAGGTATTAAAACTTGAAAAGTTACCAAGAAAAATAGAAACATTTGACATATCAAATATCTCTGGAGAATATATGGTAGCAGGAATGTGTGTAATGCAGGATGGAGTCATAAAAAAGAATTTGTCAAGGAGATTTAAAATAAAAACTGTATATGGGCAAGATGATCCAAGATGTATGGAAGAAGTAATAACAAGAAGATTAAAACATTCTATAGAAAATCCAAATGGAGGGTTTGGAAAGTTACCAGATGTAATATTTGCTGATGGAGGAATAACACAAATACGAGCAACAAAACAAGCAATCATAAATGTTTTAAAAGAAGTGAAAGAGAAACAAGATGAATTAGCAGATATAAAAGTATTTGGTATGGTAAAAAATGATAAACATCAAACAAGGGCCTTAATGGATGAAAACAGAAAAGAATTACAAATTTCAGATGATTTAAAAAATTTAATTACAAGATTTCAAGATACTGTACATGATACAGCAATAACATATCATAGAAAATTAAGAGATAAGCAAATTACAAAATCACAATTAGATGAAATAAAAGGTATTGGGAAAGTAAAAAAACAAGACCTTTTAAGAGAATTCGGTAGCTGGGAAAAAATAAAAAATGCAAGTGATGAAGAATTATTAAATGTCAAAGGAATAAATATGGATATTGTAAGAAGAATAAAAGAAAAGTAAAATTCTGAAATAATAAGGTAATTAAAGAAAAATTATATTTGAAATGATAATATAATTAAAGAAAGATTGATAATAGAATAGCTTAAAAACAAAAAAGGTGAAACTTAGATTGTTCCACCTTTTTTTAAAGAAAATATCGCTAAGCCTGCTGGCAGGCTTTTATTAATATTTTCTTTTTGTTTTTGTATCTGGTATAATACTATGATTGATGGTATCATCAGACACAAAAAAATTAAAAATTTTTTCAAATGGATAACTCTCCTTTCTACTATATGCAAGTTAATATTACAAGAAAATAATAACATAATTTGGAAAATAAGACAAGAAAAATGAAAAATTTGAAAAATTCAATGGATTGTGCTATAATAAACATAATATCCAAAAGTGGATAGAACTTTAAAATAACAATTTCAAGAGGAGGAGTATCAATATGCGGGAAAGAATGAAAGTTCGAATTTTAGTTATTTTAGGGGGATTAGTATTATTCATGGTAGTACTAATTATAGGTATAATATTTTTTCAAGGAGATGAAATAGTAAAACAAATTATAAATGCAATAAAAGCATTTGTAGAGTTTTATTCAAAATTTACTTGGAAATCGTTAATCGCCTATGGTTTAGCATTTACCATAGCAGGAATCTTTATTGGAAGAAATTTTCCAATTAAAAAGAAAGAAAGGAAGGAAAAAAACTAACTACCTTAAGGGTAGAGTATTTGAAAAAGTACTCTACCTTTAAAAGTCGAAAATTATAATATAAAAGATTAAATTATTTTACTTGTTTAGTTATATAAATTGAATTAGAAATATAAATAACTAAAAATTATTAATTAAGGAATAAAAGAATATAAACTTGCATATACATATATAGAGAAAAACAAACAAGGGGGAATTGTATGGAAACTACAAAAGAAGAGATATTTAAAATCACATATAATGAAAAATTAGACAAGCTACAAATAAAAAATAATAATATAATAAAAAATATTGCAAAAAAAATAAAAAAACACAAAATAATAGCAACATCAATCATAGCGCTAATAGCATTTTCAATGGCAAATACAATCATGATATATAACTTTTTACAAATACTTCAAACAATTTGAAAAATACATACAAATATGGTATAATGCTACTATTCTAAAACAAGGAGGATAGTAGCATTTTGCTATTAAAAAGAATATGAGATTAGCAGAAGAATGGAAAGAATATAAAATATTAGATATGGCAGATGGCCAAAAACTAGAAAGATGGGGAGATATAATACTATCAAGACCAGACCCACAAATAATTTGGAAAGAAAAAAGTTTTCCAGAAAAATGGAAAAAAATAAACGCAACATATCATAGAAGCAAAACAGGTGGAGGTTCTTGGGAATTCAGTAAGAAAATGCCAAAACAATGGCAAATAAAATACAAAAACTTAACATTTAATATAAAACCAATGGGATTTAAGCATACAGGATTGTTTCCAGAACAAGCAACAAACTGGGATTGGATGATAAATAAAATAAAATCAGAAAAAAGAGAAATAAAAGTATTAAATCTATTTGCATATACTGGAGGAGCAACAGTAGCATGTCTATCAGCAGGAGCGACAGTATGTCATGTAGATAGTTCAAAAGGGATGACCACATGGGCAAAAGAAAATGTAATATCATCAGGATTGCAAGACAAAAAAGTAAGATATATAATAGACGATGTGGTTAAATTTGTAAATAGAGAAATAAGAAGAGGAAATAAATATGACGCAATAATAATGGATCCACCATCATATGGAAGAGGAGCAAAAGGAGAAATTTGGCAATTTGAAAATAATATTTTTGATTTAGTAGAATTATGTACAAAGGTATTATCAAACAAACCAGTATTTTTCTTAATAAATTCATATACAACAGGAATATCAAGTAAAGTATTAGAAAATATATTAAATTTAACAGTAGCAAAAAAAGTTAAAGGAAAAATAGAAGCTGGAGAAATAGGACTACCAATGGAAAACTCAAAATTAATATTACCATGTGGAATCTATGGAAGATGGGAATGTTAAAATTGGTAAAAAAAGAAAGGATAAGAATGGACAAGTTAAAAGTAATATTTGAGGATAATCATATAATAGTAGTAGAAAAAGAACCCAACATTCCTTCACAATCAGACAAAACAGGAGATATGGATATGCTTACAATTGTAAAGCAATATATAAAGGAAAAATACCAAAAGCCAGGAAATGTATATGTAGGATTAGTACACAGGTTAGATAGACCAGTAGGAGGAATAATGGTATTTGCTAAAACTTCAAAAGCAGCATCAAGATTAAGCAATCAGGTAAGAGAGAAGAGTATTAAGAAAAAATATTTAGCTGTAGTAGATGGAAAAATAGAAAAAACGAAAGGAATATTAGAAGATTATTTATATAAAGATGAAAGAAATAATATTAGTAAAGTTGTAAAAGAAACTAAGAAAAATGCAAAGCTTGCTAAATTGGATTATGAAGTTCTAAAATATAATGAAGCAAAAGATCTAAGTCTAGTAAAAATAAATTTACATACAGGAAGACATCATCAAATAAGGGTACAGCTAGCAAATTTTGGACATAGCATATTTGGAGACCAAAAATATGGAAAAAGGGGAAAAGGAAAACAAATAAGATTATGGGCTTATGAATTAACAATTCAACATCCTGTTACAAAGGAAGAAATGATATTTAGTGATTTGCCAGATTGGTTTGCTCGTTTTTAGGTAGTATTATGTATTGAGCCGAAAAATCCAATATTTATTGGTATTATTATCCTTGATATCGCTGTGAATTGTAATAGAGTATCCTCTATTACATAAAAATATTTTTTAAAACAATTGCATTTTATATAAATATGTGTTAAAATACATAAGTATAAAAAAGAGAAAAGCCGTTAGGAGGAATAAATAAATGGAAATAGCAAAAGGAATACTGATTGTAATATACTTTATAGTTGCAATAGCATTAATTATATTAGCATTAATACAATCAAAAGAAGACGCAGGTTTATCTTCGACAATAACAGGATCTTCAACAAACAATTTTTTTGAAAAAAATAAAGGAAGAACTAAAGAAGGAAAACAAAAAAAATGGACAGTCATATTATCAATTGTATTTGCTATATTAACAATTGCATTAGGAATAATATATATGGCATAATATAAAAGGGACGGTTTTTATTAGAGGAATAGACTGTCCTTTTTGGTGCTTTAGGGAGTTATGAAAATTAAAGACACATTGTTTAATAAAATTTTTAAAATTGATATTACTACATTTCACTATTTCCAAGCAAGAAATAGTCTACTAAGATTAAATATAATAAAAATTGAAAGGAAAGATAAATTTGGAAGAACAAAAACAGAAAATACTTAGTTTAATGAAAGATGAGGACTATGTACCGCTCAAGGCTAAAGAAATAGCCATAATTATGAGAGTACCTAAAAAAGAATACAACGATTTTCTAGAAGTTTTAGGAGAATTAGAACTTGAACTAAAAATACAAAAGAATAGGAAGAATCGTTACAAACTAGTTGATAAAGTATATTATGATGGAATATATAGAAAAAACCAAAAAGGGTTTGGATTTGTAAGGCTAGAAGGAGAAGATGACGAAATATATATTTCCAAAGAAAATTCATTAAATGCCCTAAATGGAGATAGAGTTTTAATAGAGATTATAGAAGAAAAGAACAAAGTAAAAAATGCAGAAGCAAAAGTTGTAAGAATATTGAAGCATGAAAAAGATACAGTAGTTGGAATTTTTCAAAACAATAAAACATTTGGATTTGTAGTACCAGATGATAAAAATTTTGGAACAGATATTTTTATATCAAAAAAAGATTTTGGAAAAGCAAGGAATAATCATAAAGTATTAGTAAAAATTACAAAATATCCTCAAAATGGTAAAAAAGCAGAAGGAAAAATTATAGAAGTATTAGGTAATGTAAATGAAGCAGGAGTTGACATGCTTTCACTTATTAAAGAATATAATTTGCCATCAGTGTTTCCAGAACCAGTAGTAGAGGAAGCTAAAAGATGTGGAACTCAAGTTGATAAAAAAGATATTCCAAATAGAGTAGATTTTAGAGATAGAAATATTTTTACAATAGATGGTGAAGATGCAAAAGATTTAGATGATGCAGTAAGAGTAGAAAAATTAGATAACGGAAATTATAAATTAGAAGTTCATATCGCGGATGTTAGCCATTATGTAAAAGAGGGAAGTTTATTAGATAAAGAAGCATTATTAAGAGGAACAAGTATATACATGCTAGGTAGAGTAATACCAATGCTACCAAGAGAATTATCAAATGGTATTTGTAGTTTGAATGCAGGTGAAGATAGATTTACATTATCTTGTATAATGGAAATAGATAATAAAGGAAATATAATAACATCAGAAATAGTAAAAGGAATAATAAAAGTTACAGAAAGGATGTCTTATACTGATATTCAATCAATATTAGATAATTCAGATGAAAAAATAGTAAAAAGATATGAAAAATATATAAAAGAATTCAAGCTAATGGAAGAATTAGCACAAATATTAAAAAATAAGAGGTTAGAAAAAGGATATTTAAATTTAGATATACCAGAAAGTAAAATAGAATTAGATATTGATGGAAAAGTAAAAAATATATCAAAATATGAAACTAGTTTTGCAAATGAAATAATAGAGCAATTTATGTTATCAGCAAATGAAGCAATAGCAGAAAAATTTTATTGGATAGAAGCACCATTTATTTATAGAGTACATGAAAAGCCAGATTTAGAAAAAGTTCAAGAGTTAAATAAATTTTTATTTAATTTTGGATTAAAAATAAAAGCAAATAAAGATAATATGCATTCAAAAGAATTTTCAAAAATTTTAGAAGAAGTAAAAGGAAAAGAAGAAGAAAAGGTAGTTTCTAATTTGATATTAAGGACATTAAAATTAGCTAGATATGAAGCAGAAAATAAAGGACACTTTGGAATTGCAAGTAAATATTATTGCCATTTTACATCACCAATTAGAAGATACCCAGACTTGTTTATACATAGAATAATATCAGAGTATATAGAAAATAATTATGATATACCAGAAAAATGGATTGATATATACAATGAATATGCAAAAGATAGAGCTAACCAATCATCTGAAAGGGAAAAAATTGCAACAAAAGTAGAAAGAGAAGCAGAAGATATCAAAAAGGCTGAATACATGGAAAGCAGGATTGGTGAAGAGTATGAGGGAATAATATCATCTATAACATCATTTGGAATGTTTGTCCAATTAGAAAATACAGTTGAAGGCTTGATTAGATTTGAAGATTTAGGAAATGAATATTTTATTTATGATGAAGACAGGAAAAGGCTAATAGGAGAAAGAACTAATAAAATTTATAAAATAGGTGATAAGGTAGAAATAAAAGTAAAAAATGCAAGTAAATTGCTAAGACAAGTAGATTTTGAATTATTAGAAAAATAGAAAAGAACATCGCTTCGCTCTAACAAATGCACACAAATTTTACTAAAGTAAAATTTGGCGTACGAACAATGACGCGGGCTTTTGAAATATCATAAACAGAGAAAATGTTAAAAAAGCCCGCTATTGTTCTCAAAAACTTTATTTATTAAAAAACAAAGCAACATTACTAATAATACTAGCAAAAAGCCCCACTAAAATAACAAAAATTCCACCAATCTTATTATTCTCCTGTTTTATTTCATAAATACCATAAGACAAAGCCTTTGTAAAAGCAAAAATCGTAAACAAAACAAAAAATAAATATTCAAAAGTAGTTAACATACAAAAACCTCCCTAATTTTTAAGTTCTAGTTAATAAAAATGAAGATTTTATTGAGCAATCAACATCAATATCAAAAAAAGTATCTTTATATTTACTAGACCAATTATAATTTTGATAATCAGATTCAGTTAAAAAGTTTTTTCTAATAAATTTACCTAATTTGTTAATATCAGCATTTAATTCTTTAGATGTTTTATATAAATAATCTGACAAAATAGACTCCAAATAACTATTACATGAGTTAGATATTTGTTTTAAAGTATCAATATCAGAATAATTAACACTTTCATCTATAGAATATACTCTTCCAGAAAAATTACAATCAATAGAGATAAAAGGGGAATCATTAACTATTTTTGCATCCACTTTTGTATTCAATACAGGAGTCATATATACATCAATAAAAGAATCATTTTTTAGAGGATTGGGAATAGAAACCAAAAAGCCACTAAGTTTATTATCAACAATCATAAAACATAAATTTTCAATCTCATTCAATTCACCTACAAAAGTAGAACCTTTAAATACAGCAAGACCAGTATTTTCTGATATATATTGACCAGAAGCGGGACTAAAAGTAGATTTAATAGTATTATCTGTTGGTGAACTTGAATTAGATAAAGAAGAAGAGTTCTGGCTACTAATTCCACCAAGCATTGCATAAGGTTCACAAGCATCGCAAGTCATGGAATAGAAAAAATCTCCTATTGTAGCATTAGAATTATAGCCTGTAAATTGACTTGAATTCACAAATGTTTCATAATATTTAGTAATTAGATTATCTAATGTAGGCTTTGAATTTTCTATATAAGTTTTAGCAGTAGATTTACTTACAACAATATTAGCAGAAGGTCTAACATCTGGATTATTTGATAGAGTATATATTTCTTCTTCAATTCCTCTACTTGCCAATTCTTCTGAAAATACAATTAACTTACAGTGAGATAAATTCACGTCTTTTCCAATGTTTGTATTCATTAGATTTATAGCACTACTAATAGAGGGAGCGTCAATACTAAATAAAGTAGGTTCAGTTTTTTCACTTGATCCAGTATCACTTACAGATGAAGCATTAGTAAACTGAAAAGTTATATTTAAATTATTGGTATCAGATATATCAAATCCCATTGCCACAACAACAGCTACATTTCCAATATTAGAGGATTGATAAGATGAAGAAAATGCAATAAGGAACACAATAATTAGGATTATAATAAAAAATTTTTTTAACAAATTATTCATTTGCTTCTAAAACCTCCTTTTGTTTTGGAAGATGTGCATTTTTCCTCTTTTTTAAATTAGCAAAAATTAATATTCCAATTCCTAGAGCAAAAGAAATACCAAAGGTCCAATAACTATAAAGTGTGCTCTCAATAAATTTTGAAACAGCATAATCTTTTGGAAAAATAGCTATTGCAAAAATTATTAATCCAAAACTATATACCATAGGACTAATATTTTTTGTATTAGTAAGTTTTTTAAATATATCCATAGACAATTTGATATTAATAGTTACAAAAGATGTCAAAACTAAAATCCAAATAAATAGGAAAAATGATTCAAGCCTTTGGAAGAAGTCTCCAAATTCTATATATCTAGTAGTATAATAAAGTGGCATAACTTCATCAACATTTAGCAAAAATCTAAACATAAATAGAATTATAGAAACACAAAATAAGATATAAATACCAGCTATAATAGTTGTAGTAATAGCAATTTTTTTCATATCTTCAGGCTTTTTTAAATATGGTGGTAAAAAATATAGAATAATAATTCCTAAAAAAGCACCTAAATTACCAAGTCCTATAATGAAAGTATTATAAACACCTTCTCCTAAAATAGGAAATACATTTTCAAAAGAAAAGTTTTTTATATTAGCAAAAAATATAAATAAAACGGAAATAACTAATAATGGTAAAACAATAACATTAACCTTAACAGCTGTTGAGAATTCTAGTTTTGAACTCAAACAGGTTGCAATTATAAAAGCTAATATAATAAAAACTACACTTGTCATTGGATAATAAACCATTTTTAGACATTCACAAAAATTTCTAAGTAAAATAGAAGAACTTATTAGAAAATACAAAATAAAAATAGTACCAATAATAGATTTAAAGCACTTTCCACCTAAATATTCAGAAATATCAATAATGTCATAACTAGGAAAATTCTTTAATAATCTATAAATCAGTATAGCAATAAAAATCGCAATAATTGTAACATAAACAATATTAATTAAAATAGAAGATCTTGTTGTATCTATCAAATTTTTAGGCATAGATAAAATAGAAGGAGTTAAAAATATAGTTAAAACAAGCATAATTGCTTCTACAGTAGTAAATTTTGACTTTATCATTATAAAAACCTCCATTCTATATTATTTATATTTCCACATCATAGAAATTTTACTTTGCTTTTTGGGCTTTTTAGTATTCAAAAATGAAGCTCTAAATTCTCTCTTCCAAATAGGTGGTAAATAATAATTATTACCTTTTACATTATCTAATGGAGAAAGACCAAGAGTATAAGAAACCCCAAAAGATTTTGTTTCTACTAAATAAGAAGTGTAGATAAACAATCCTAAAGCAATTCCTAAAAAACCTGCAATATATCCTAATAAAATAAATAAGAAACGAGTAATTCTTAAATGAAAACCAAAAGAAAAATCAGGAATTGCAAAAGAACCGATACCAGTGATTGCAACTATTATAATCAATATAGGACTTACTATACCAGCAGAAACAGCGGCTTGGCCTAATACTAAAGCACCAACAATCCCTATTGTAGGACCTATAGGAGAAGGAACTCTTAAGCCAGCTTCTCTTATTAATTCAAAAGATATCTCCATCATCAAAATCTCAACTATTATAGGAAAAGGAACATTCTCTCTTGATGCCAAAATAGAAAATAGTAATTCTGTTGGCAAAAGCTCCTCATGAAAGCTAGTAATAGCAACATAAAGACCAGGTAGAAGTAAAGTAATAAAAGCTGCTAAAACACGAATACCTTTTAAAAAATTAGAAAAACTAGGTTTTAAATTTTTATCATCAGGAGAGCCAAGATAATCAATTAAAATAGCTGGCATAATTAATGCATAAGGAGAACCATTAACAATTACAATAACTCTTCCTGCTAATAAATAAGTAACAGCTTTATCAGGTCTCTCTGTAGACAAAACTTGTGGTACATCAAGAGTATTAGAATCAGAAATTAATTGTTCTAATTGACCAGCAGAAAGAAGAGAGTCAATAGATAAATTGTTTAGCCTATACTTTACCTCTGCAATTAAATCATTATTAGTGATATTTTGAACATAACAAAGAGCACATTTAGTTTTTGTAATTGTACCTATCTCTAAATTTTCAATGACTAATTCCTCTGTATTTGAGTATCTTCTTAATAAAGATGTATTTGTTCTAATATTTTCAACAAAAGCTTCATGAGGACCTTTAATAACTATTTCATTACTTGGCTTTTCAACACTCCTTTGTTGAAACCCTTTTACTTCAATATCAAAAGCAATACTTAGAGTATCAACAAATAAAGCACAATTACCGTGAATTGATACCAGAAGCTACCTTTTCAAAATCAGAAACTTGTTTTATAGAATTTTGTGGAACTAAACAATTCATTATATATTCAGACAAATCAAATTTTTTAACTTTTCTAACAGTAATATTATTTGTAACAGCTTCTGAAATAACTTTATTCTGAGGGCCATCATACAAATTATTTTTGTTTCTCATCATCAAAGGCTCTAAAACAAAATCATCCATAATCTGAGAATCCACCATACCATCAATATAAACGATAAAAGCCTTATATTGTTTACCTTTAGCATTTAAAATAAATTCTCTAAGAACAATATCACTATTAATTAAGATATTATATTTAGTTTTCATATAATCTAAATTTACAGTAGAACTCTGAAAAATTTTAGTTGTATCTTCTGATGTTTCTATATTTTGTTTATCCACATTTTTATTATCAATACTAGGATCTTCAGATAAATTAAAATTATATTCTTTTTCTGGAGTGTATGTAAAAATAGACTTTACAAAATTTTTAAAATCAAAACTCATATTAACCTCGTATTTTTATTTGTTAATGATATATTTATAGAAAAATAAATTTTTACGTATAAATTATAACATGTTCATATTTATTATTTGTAAAAAAGCAAAAAATATACTTTTTTTTATCACAAAAAAATGATATAATTAATATGATATGAACAAAAGTGAAATGTTGAAAAATTATACAGAAAGGATATAAATTAATATGAGAGATAAAATTTCAACAATAATAATGATTTTAATTGTATTAGGGATAATAGGTGTAGTAGGGATTTTTGGATATATAATATATGATGAATTATCAAATATGCAAAAACCAGTTGTAGCAGAGGATTTTAAAACAAATTTAAATGATGACACATCAGTAGGTACAATTGAAAATGAAGTAAAAGCACCAGGAGTAATAGAAAACTCATTAAATGATATAGAAGGAACAAACAATGGACGAAATAATAATGTAGATTATAGTAATGTTAATGTAGACAAATATTTTTATAACCAATTAGAAGAATATTCAAAAATAATATATAGAGCATTTGAAAGTAACAAAGAAAACATGAAATCAGGAACATATAAAATAGAATTAGGCAATACATTTTCAAATGTATTAAGTCAAAATGGAGGACAAGATATATTAGGAGATTATTATCAATCAGCAATAGAGGCATATACATATGATAATCCAGACATTTTTTATTTAAGTCCTAATAAGATGTATTTAAACATAGAAACAATTACATCAGGAAGAAATGTAACATATAATGTTTATATAAATAATGGAAATCAAACAAATTATTTATCTGATGAATTTTCAACAAGAGAGCAGGTAGATAATGCAATAACACAATTAGAAAGAATAAAAAATTCAATTATACAAAATAAGACAGGAAACACATATGATGATATAAAAATGGTACATGATTACCTAGTAGATAATGTAACATATGATTCTTCAATATCGAAACAACATATATATAATATTTATGGAGCATTAATAAATAAAGAAGCGGTTTGTGAAGGCTATGCAAGAGCATTTAAATATCTTTTAGATAATATGGATATACCATGTGTATTAGTAGTAGGAAAAGCAACAAATACGCAAGGAAAATCAGAAAATCATGCTTGGAACTATGTACAATTAAATGGAAAATGGTATGCAGTAGATACAACATGGGATGATCCAGTAGTTGTAGGAGGTGGCACAGCAAGCCAATCTTCTAGATATAAATATTTTTTGAAAAGTGCGGATGAATTTAATACAGATCATTTTGCCAGTGGACAATTTACTGAAGGAGGAAAAATATTTAATTATCCAGAAATTTAGGAAAAGGGGACGCCCTTTTTTTCTATAAATTTATCAATTTACCAATTTGGGGACGTGTCCAAAATTGGTAAAATTTTATACAATTATTATATTTTATTTTTTACGTTATTTAAGAAAGATATAGATATAAATTTTAGTAATTATTCGGTTAACATTACAGAATAAATAAATTCTAAAAT
>CAMMMI010000037.1 GCA_946497905.1 uncultured Clostridium sp. | reverse complement strand
TAATAAGTCTATATGCTAATGTTAAACTAATTCCACCTAACATATTTCGCACTTGTTCAATATTTATAATATCTGGGTAATTTGTAAACATAATAGAATATTGTTCTTTTGCATCCATTTTAATTGTACCTCCTTTGTTTTAATAAACTGTTTTCGGAACATCGATTGAAACATTTAATTTTCTATCTATTTCAAATCTTTTCCTTTTAGAGTTGTATTTATATGCACTAGCATTAAATTTTCTAAAACTACGATTTGAAATGTCAAAATAATAAGATAGTTCTTCAGCATCCTTTTTTAGTTGATATATAAGTGCTTCATAACTATCTTTATTGGACTTTTGTTTTTTTCTAATGTATTCAATGGTTTGTTCTTTATGTTTAATCTTATTTTGCTGTTTTCTTTGAGTTTTTTCCTTATGATACCTAGAATCATTTTTTATTATTTTTGTTACATAACTATTACTAATATCAAGTTGTAAAGCAATATCAACTGGTTTTAAATGTTTAGTATAAAATAAATGAATTATTTTTTCTTTATTTGACATTATGCACACCTCCAGAAAAAAGGTTAAATTTTTGCTAATAAATTTTAAGCATAGTAATCTAAATGAATACTTATGGCTAAATACTCATTTTTAAATTTATTTGTTAAGGGAATTATATAATCACAATTAGTAATAATCAATTCCGTTTTTTTTCCCTTTTTTCTAAAAATTTAAAAATACTTAAAATAAATTGTAAATAGATTGTAACAGGGAATAGAAAATAAATCAATGAATGTTTTTTGAACGATTTTTGAAAAAATTTTGTGCAAAGTAATATAAAGAGATACAAAAAAAGTAGCCACATTGCTACTAAACAAATTTATGAAAATACTAATCTTCTTCAACATCTTTAAATAATTTATCTGTAAAAAACTCATTTAATTCAATACCTAATCCTTCACATATATGTAATAATGTAACAAGTTTAGGACTTTCACTTTTGCCATTTATAAAACTATTTAATGTAGAATATGATATTCCAGATTCCAAAGATAATCTATGCAAAGTCATATTTCGTTCATCTGCTAACTTTATAATTCTTCTTCTAACTGCTTCTGAAGGTCGCATAAAATCCCTCTTTTCTTAATTATAAGATGAGTATAGCAAAATTAACGAAATAACGCTGACGAAAAATCGTCAAAATAGTATTGGGGAAATCTCTTTATTAGAGATATAATATAAACGAAATATCGTTAATAAGGAGGTAATTTATGATAAAAATAGAAGATATTGGAGAATATGTTGAAGATTCCATGTTAGATACTATTTTTAAAGAAAGGGAAGATGAAAGTATATAGAAAGACTCAAAAAGATGAGGAACGAATATCTGAAATAACAGAAAAATATTTAATTGATTATGATAGACTTATTAGCATTATAAAAGCATTGCCACCACATTTTAAAAATACAAGAGAAACTATAATAAAAGCATTAGAAGAATATTTAATGAGGGAAAATTTAATAATGGCTTATGAAAATGAAAAATTTTACAAAACTCGGATTTTATGATGGAATACGAATAATACTAGAAAGTATAAAAAAAGATAATAGCAAATAATATTTAATTTACTATTATTTATCAATTTTTTCATTAAATACATCTGCTGATACATTAAAGATTTTAGCAAATGCAAACAATTCAAAGTCTTGAACTAATCTATTATCATTTTCTATTTTTGAAATTTCTTTAGAAGTTAGTTCAACACCTAATAATTGCAATTTTTCTGCTAAATCTTGTTGAGATAAGTTGGCTTTTAATCTCAATTCTCTTAAAACAGAGCCAGATATATTTTTAAAGTTATTATATTTATTAATTTTCATATTCTCACCTTATTCGCTTTATTATAGATATTATTCTACTATTATTTTTTTATACATATATCTCTAATAAAGCGAATAAATTAAATAAAAATATATTGACAAATTATTCCATATATGATATTATGAATGTATTTAAATAGGAGGTACTTTAATTGGATAATGAGGTAGGTTGCTTTAAAGAAAGTGAAACAAAAAATAGAAGAAACGTATTAATTGGTGGGGCTTGGCCTTATGCAAATAGTTCTTTACATTTAGGACATTTAGCAGCATTAATTTCTGGAGATTTTTTAAAAAGATATCATGAGTTATTAGGAGATAATGTTTTATATGTTTCTGGGACTGATTGCCATGGAACGCCTATTACGGAAAGAGCTAAACGTGAGAGCATAGAGCCAAAAGGTATTGCAGAAAAGTATCATAATGAATTTAAAGATATTTTTGAAAAAATGGATTTTTCTTATGATTTATATACAAAAACTTGTGATGAATATCATAAAAAACATGTTGAAGAAATGTTTTTAAAAATGTACAAAAATAAATATATTTATCCTAAAAAGAACTTACAACCATATTGTGAACATTGTGGTAAATTTGAAGCTGATAGAGAATTGGAATTAATTTGTCCTAATTGTGGTTTAGTTACAAAAGGAGATCAATGTGATTGTGGATATGTTCCTAATGAAGAGGATTTAATTGGAGCAACTTGTAGAGAATGTGGAAATAAAACAATACCAAAAGAAAATATCCATTTATATATATCATTGTCAAAATTTCAAAATCAGATAGAACAGTATGTCAAAGAAAAACAAAAAAATTGGAGAATTGCATCAGTAAATGAAACTGAAAAATATTTAAAAGAAGGATTGAAAGATAGAGCAGTAACAAGAGATTTGTCTTGGGGAGTTGATATTCCGATTGAAGGTTTTGAAGATAAAAAAATGTATGTATGGATTGAAGCAGTATTAGGGTATGTTACTGCGACACAAAAAATTTGTGAAGAAAAAGGATTAAATTGGGAAGATTTTTGGAAAGAAGATTATAATATTAAAATGTATATGTGTCATGGAAAAGATAATATAACGTTCCATACCATAATTTTACCGGCCTTATTGATGGCCATGGAAGAAAATTATCATTTACCAGATGTGATGGTTGCAACACAATACTTAAATATAAACTCTGAAAAAATATCAAAAAGTAAAGGTAATGGGATAACAATACAACAAATGATAGGAGAATATAATGTAGATTCTCTAAGATACTATATGATAGCTCATGGACCAGAAAATAAAGATGTAGATTTTACGGTGGAAAATTATATTAGTGTCCATAATTCTGATATGGTTAATAAATTTGGGAATTTTGTAAATAGAACTTTAAGATTTAAAGGTTTAGAGGAAATTCCTTTAGGAATTATGGATACACAAATGATTGAAAAAATTAATGAAACTTATAAAGTGGTTTCTGTATATATAGAAAATCTAGAATTTAAGAAAGCATGTAGTAAAATAGTTGAGTTGATTGAGATAGGAAATAAGTATTATGATGAAAGAAAACCGTGGATACAGAAGAAAGAGAATATAGAAGAATTTAACAATACTATTTATACTTGTACTAATGTAATTGCTAATTTATCTAATTTGATTGAACCAATAATGCCACAAACATCTAGTAAATTAAGAGAATATTTAAAAATTGAAAAACCATCATGGAAACAAATGCAAATAAAAGAGAAAATATCTCTTGACAATATAGAAATACTTTTCGAGAGAATTGATATTAATAAAAATAGATAATAATAAAAGCAAAACAGTATAAGTTAAAGACTGATTTTGCTTTTATTTATATACCTGAAAAAGAAAGGTTGTGTTTGAAGTGAATAATGTATTAAATAATGAAAACAAAAATGAAGTAAAGGAAGAACTAAAAAAAGTAATAGATATAGGGATAGATTTTAAATGTCAAGAAAATTTTGCTCAAAATAAATTTACAGAAGGAAAAATACAAGAAATTTTAGAAACACCAATAGAAGGAGTTGAACTTGATAAGTTAGTAGAAAAATTCAAAGAAGAGATTTTACCATATTGTTCAAATTTTTCTACAACTAATTTTATGGGATTTCCTGATGCAGGAAATTCAATTGCAGGATTAAGTGGTGCAATTTTTACTGATCTACTTCAACAAAACTTAATAAATTCAAGTTTTTGTGCTCCTATTGCAACATTTATGGAGATAGCTGTAATTAAATGGCTAAGGGAAGTAATAGGCTATAATATTAAGCAGATAAAAAGCATATATGATGTTGGGGGAATTATTACATATGGAGGTACTGGAAGTAATGCAACAGCAATGCTTTTAGCAAGAGAAAACCACAGAAAAAATACAATGAGCAGAGGGGTAGCAAATCCAAATGAATATAAGGTAATCATTCCAAAGGGAATAGGGCACTATAGTATCAGAAGTAGTTGTATGTGGATAGGATGTGGAGATAATATTATAGAAGTACCAACAAATAATTTCAAATATGACTTAGAAGAATTAAGAAAAGTAATAAAGGAGAATAAGGGAAAAATAATGTGTGTTGTTGCCTATGTAGGCGACAGCAGAACGATGTCGATTGAAAATTTACAAGAAGTTTATGAAATAGTTAAAAGTGAAGATAAAAATATCTGGTTACATGCTGATGCTTGTCATGGATTTTCACTTGCTTTTAGTGAAAAATTAAAAAATAAAATAAAAGGATTAGACTTATTTGATAGTATTTCAACAGATCCTCATAAAGTATTAATGATACCCTATACATTGAGTGCATTATTAATAAAAGAACCAGAAAAGATAAAAATGATATCATCAACATCTGATTTAATAATGCAAGAACCATATGCATTTGGACAAGTTACACCATTTATAGGTTCGAAAAGTTGGATATCTCTAAAAGCATGGTTTGTATTGAAAAATTTAGGTGTAAAAGAAATAGGAAATATAATAGAACGAAGACATGAAATGGCGATTTTTTTAGGAGATGAAATAAACAAATCAAATGATTTTGTTTTGTTAAATGATATTAATATAAATTCAGTTGTATTTATGTATGTTGGTAATAAAAACAATATTAAATACAGTATTGACGAACTAAATAGTATAAACAAACAGATAAAAGAAGTTATGGACAATGAAAAAATATATTATTTACATCAATTTTCAATACCTGATAATTTAGGGATTTTGAAAAAAGATACAATTGTTTATCCATTAAGGTATATGTCAGGAAATGATAATATACAGAAAAATGATATAACAAAAATGCTTTCATATGTCAGAAAAAAAGCAGAAGAAATTGTAAATAAAATGAAATAGATGGAGGAAATAATGTGAATAGTTTATGCTTAAAATTTAAGACTGAAATGTATAATGAATTTCCAAAATTGGATTTTGGAATAATAATATATGGTTCAAATATTTTAGATACTAATCAAAATGATTTGGATGTATGCATTATTGGTGATAATATTTGTGCCAAAGATAAAGAAGAAATAACTAAAAAAGTTATAGAGTTTCATTATGAAAATAATTTAAAAATTGATCATGAAGTACCATACGAAAGCAAATTAATATTATCATATCAAGATATAAAAAATGCAATTATTGACAATCCTTTTGTAAATAAAGGTATAGTTTCAATAAATCCAATTGTGAAAACAGAAGAATTTCTCTCATCAGAAGAAATGAAGAAGAGACTAATATTAAATATACTTACAACAAAACATATATCAATTAATTGTAAAAAAATTATTAAGAAATATGAAAAAAAGGCTTGGGATCTTATACTCAATACAATTGTTGAATATGCAAGTTTGAATGATTTATCACCAGAAAACATATTAAAAAATCTTTATTGTGATGCTAATACTGGAAATGAAGGCGAAATGTTCTTGGGATATAAAAGCAATAGTATTGAAAAGGAAAAGTATTTAATAAAACAAATAAAGAAGGCATTAAATAGATATAAAAAGAAAAGAAAAACAATAATTTTATGCAATAATTTAAATCCATATTTACCAAATAAACAAATGAGATTGAAATTGGCCTCCAATGTAAAATTATTAAAAACTTATCCAACTGCAACATCAAATAAGGTAAATAGAGTAATATCAGATAAATTGAGTGTCCCAATAGAAACGACAATTGTTACTAATGGTTCTACAGAAGCATTTGACTATTTATTAAGAATACCTAATATAAAGAAAGTTGGAATTTTTACTCCAACATTTTGGGGATATGAAAGTGCATGTAAAAGAAATAATTGTGACATTATAAAAATTCCGTTGAAAGATAACAGATATTATGAATATAACAAGATTGATGAATTAAGTAAAAATGTAGATATGATATTTTTATGCAATCCTAATAATCCTACATTAGATACTCTAAATAGAGAAAAATTGTTGAATATTATAAGAAAAAATCAAAATTGTCATTTTGTAATAGATGAAACTGAACTTGTATTTAATGCAGACTATCATGAAAGAACATTAATTAATGAAACCATAAATAATATTAATTTGTCAGTTATTACATCAGTATCCAAATTTTTTGGAGTGCCAGGTTTAAGATGTGGTTTTATTATTACAAACGAAGTTAATGCAAAAGAAATTAACAAAATTAGAATATTGTTTTCCATTAACATATTTTCTGAATTGTTTATGATAAATTATTTTAATAGATTTAATGATATAAAATTAATAAATAAAATTCAGAAAAATTTTACATATCTTATTTCAAATTTAAATTCAAAATATATGACAGAAATAATAAATGTAAATACAGGATTTATTTTAATAAGATTTGAAGATTCAATTGATGTTAATGATTTAACGGAGTATCTTCAAACAAAAGGGATTATAATTAGAAATATAAAAAAATCATATCCTAATTTTTTAGGAGAATGTATAAGAGTATCAGCAGGAAAAAGAAACGAGTTTAGTAAGTTGATTAAATATATTAATTTGTATATGAAAAATAAAATAAAATAGAAAGGAAGAATATATATGTATAATATTGATAAAGAATTATTTATAAGAGATGAATTAAATGGTATAACAGTTTATGATATAGTAAAGAATATTTATAAATTTTATGAAGGAGTTGAATTAAAAGAATATTTTTCAAAAAATGAAAAATTAGAAAAAAACAAATTTAAAAAATTTTTAGAAGAAAATAAAAATGCAATTTCATCAAATGTAAAAGTTAAATATCCATTTAGAATAAATTGGTTGGTCTCAGACGTATGTAATTTAGATTGTATTTATTGTTGTGCTAATAATAAAATGAATCCTGCAAAATTAAATGGAGAACTTTTAAAAGAAACAGCAAAACATATGTTGACATTATCACCACTAACAGTAGGGTTAACTGGAGGAGAACCAATGCTATGCCCTGAAATTGGTTCTATAATTGATATATTAGATGGTAAATGTGCTATTGTTATAGATACAAATGGAACAATTTCTAATTTAGAAAAATATATTGATAAGATAAAAAATAGTAACACTACAGTTAGAATAACAATAGATAGTATGGATAATGATATTTCAAATAAAGTTAGACCTTACGATGAAAATCAAGTCAATAAAATAAAAAGAAACATTGAATTACTTAAACAAAATAATGTTAGAGTTAGTGTACATACGGTAGTTACAAAAATAAACTATGATTCGATAATTGAAATAGGAAGATATTTGCGTAAATATAAAATAGAAAAATGGCAACTTTATCCTGTGAATTATTCAGAAAAATGTAAGGATTTCTTTGACGAAATAAAGGTTTCTGATGAAGAACTAGAAAAACTTGAAAAAGAATTAAACCAAGAATTAGAAAAGGAAATGTTAATAAGAGTTTATAGAAATCAAGTTGATTTTCGTGCAAAAGGAGTTATTTTTGCAAATTCTATAGGAGAATTTTACACAGATACGATATTTAATGGTATAGACATGATTGGAGAAAAACCAACTCTACAAAAATTAATTGAACATACGAATGTGGAAAATCATATTAAAGATTATCTATTTAATTAGTAATATATATGAAAAGATAGGTTGTGAGGATATGTTAAAACAAGAAAATATTTTTAATTTGCCAAGAATAGAAACCAAAAGATGCATTCTTAGAAAATTTACTAAAAATGATATTGATGATTTATATGAATATGCAAGTGATGATGAGGTTACAAAATTCTTGTCGTGGGATACATATAAAAGTATAGATATGGCCGCAGATTATATTGAGAATATATTACTAAAGTATTCTAAAAGTGAAATTGCACCATGGGGAATTGAATGGAGAGAAAATTCTAAGCTGATTGGAAGCATTGATTTTGTACAATATGATGAAAAAAATTTTTCTGCTGAAATTGGTTATGTACTTAACAAAAAGTATTGGAATAAAGGAATAATGACAGAAGTTTTGAAGGAAATAGTTAAGTTTGGATTTGATGAAATGAATTTAGTAAGAATTGAAACAAGACTTGATTCAATGAATGTAGCTTCTGAAAGGGTAATGCAAAAAAATGGACTTAAATATGAGGGGACTCTAAGGAAGAAAGAATTTCTAAAAAACAAATTTATAGATGTAAAATATTATTCTATTTTAAAGGATGAGTATTCTAAGTAAGAAAATGTATATAAAGAGATGCATTGAATGAAAACAAGAAGAGGGTGGTGATTTTTCCATCTTTCTTCTATTTTTTGAAATCTAGATAATTGGCTGTTAATCAATTTTATTAAAAAGAATTATTAGTATATTTACAATGTTATTGCAAAGAAAAAATAGTATAAAGAAACAGAAAGAAAGCATTATAAAGACAATTCTTCTGTTTCTTTTTCTAATTCATATTTAATTTGTTTTTCTGGATTAATAAAAGTATTAGTTTCTTTTTGAAAATCTCTAATAAGTGCATCTTCTTCACTAATGGCAAACTTTTTACAAATCCAATGTATAAATTTTTCAAGAGTTTCTATAAATTTATTTATAATTTTGTTTAAGTAGATATTTTCTTTCAATAAATCATTATATTTTTTATTAAAATTTTGTTCTAATTCCTCAACTTTAATATTATAATCATTTTTAAGTTGTTGTGTTTGTTTATTATAACTCTTTTCTAATTCAATATAGTTTTGATCCAAATTAGATTGTTCTTGCAAAATTGTTTGTTTTTCGTTTTCGAATTTTTCAGCCGTATTAACGAGATTAACTTGTTTTTTTAGTTCAAGATGCAATTTTTTATTATCATTATATAGTTGTTTAATAAGTTGGTCTTTTGGTTCAATTATTTCTTTTTATATTTTTTCATCTCTTTTTACTGTTAATTTTCCAAAATCTTTAATATTAGGAACACTAGGTAATTCAATTTTAATATCTTCTAAAGTTTTTTTAGTTTTTTCATAATTAGTAATTTCTTTATAATCTTTTACAGATAAATGTTCTTTTGAAGATGATTTTCCTCTTTCTAAATTAAAGTCATTTTGGGTAATATACGAATAAAAAGCATTTTGTAATTGAAAGTAACTATCTTTTTCTTTCCAAAATTCACTACAAGCGACTTTATCAATTGCATTTCCTTTTTTATCAGTAGTATGAACAACAGGAATGAAAATTAAATGTAAATGAGGTGTTTCTTCATCCATATGTACATTGGCAGATATATTGTTCTCCTAAGTTTTTATATTCATATACAAATTTATAGGCTGTTTCAAAATATCTTTTAGTTTCTTTTTCTCCAATGGATTCAAAAAATTCTTTATCTGATGTTATTATGTATTCACAAACAATATTATTGGCGGTTCTTATTTGTCCTTTAAGATTATATTTTTCTTTTATTATATCGAAATTTTTTTCATAACTATATTGAGGAGATTTAATAGAATAATTCAGATGTGTTTTGTTTTTATCTATGTTTTTATTAGAAAAGAAAAGTGCAATGAATTAAATATTAATTATAATATAGTTTCTGTATATCCGTGGGAAAATGTAGAAGAAGAATTAGATAAACTAAATAATAGCTAATAAAAATGGAGAAAATCAATATTTCAGATTTTCTCCTATATTAATGACTTACATAGCAAATGCTATGGACACTAATGTAATAATAGTATATGAATAACTTTAAATTCTATGCAATAAAAAACGATAGCCTTTTGAGCTATCGGATTAAAATGATTTACGTTCTTTTCAGAACGGACAATAATGTTTTATTAATTTAATTATAAACTATTCCATGGCAGAAAGTCAAGCAGAATTTGAAATTTTTATTCATTTTTCAGTGGTCTTAGCCTATATAGACTTTCAAGTTGTGAATTAATCTTGTCCCAGTCATTTTGTGAAATAGTAACTAATTTTCCCTTTTTTCTATATGGGTCTGTAATTCTTAATTTACTAACTACTTTTAATTGCTCAACTAAAACAGTAGAATCAATTTCTTCTAAATCAATATGAAACCAAAATAGATCATTTAATCTTTTAGTAGTTAGTGGAAGAATAGTACATATAGGAGAATTTTTGGGAGTTTTTAATACTAAAACAGGTCTTAACTTATTTTGTTCGCTTCCAACATTTATCCCAAGGTTACACCAATAAATAAAATTATTGTATATCGGAAATTTAGGTAACTCTCCATTATATCTTAAATTTGCTTTTTCCTTAGTCCATTTTGAAAATTCAACTGCATCAACAGAATTAATGCTTTGTAATAAATTTTCAACATCTTCAATATTGTTGTGTATTTCATCGTTCATAGATTATCACCTCGTTTTCATAGTATATCATATCTTAACACACAAGTAAACAAAAGTTTGCCAAGTTCTTCTTTAATTGTTTATTTTCTTTTTCATTTAAATGTACACAAAAAAGAGATATGTGATCAACATATCTCGTGAACATTTGAGTTCTTCGATAATTTTCTTGCTTAAGCTAAATATAGTATACTATATTTTTATTATATGTCAAATGTTTTTCAAAAATTTATGCTATCAGCACATAATGTATTACTTGACAAATCCAAAAAAAAGTATTAAACTATATAAACTGTTAGGAGGCTAACAAAATGAAAAGAAAAGAAATAGGAAAAGCAGTACAAAAGTTGTCAAGAAAAATAAAAAGAACATTAGATGAAACATTTCTTAATTATGGAATAACAGGAGTACAGGCAAGTATATTAAAATTTATAGACAAAAAATCTCAAACTCAAAAAGTATATGCAAGAGATATAGAGATTGAGTTTGACATGAGAAGAGCAACAATCGCCGGAATATTGCAACTAATGGAGCAGAACAATTTAATAAAACGAAAATTTGAAAAAAAAGATTGTAGACTAAAAGAAATAATCTTAACAAACAAAGCACTAGAAATAATACAGAAGTTAGACATTGCAATAAATGAAGTAGAAAAAAGACTAACAAAAGATATTTCAAAAGAAGAAATTAAAAATTTTTTTAGCACAATAGAAAAATTATCAAAAAATTTAAATACATAATAGAAAGAAAGATATAATTGACTAATAAGGTTTATAGGTAACCTTTAAAAAGCCTAAATATATTATACAAGGAGAAAAAAATGTTTAAAAAATTAGCTAAATATGTTAAAGAATACAAAAAATCAGCGATATTATCACCAATATTTGTTATTCTAGAAACTATAATGGAAGTAATAATTCCACTATTAATGGCAAAAATTATAGATGTTGGAATCAAAAATGGAGATGTTAAATATATAGTAGAAATAGGGGGATTATTGATAATATCTGCAATTTTATCATTAACATTTGGAATGTTATCAGGAAGATTTGCAGCAAAAGCATCAGCAGGATATGCAAAAAATTTAAGGAAAGAAATGTTTCACAAAATTCAAGATTACTCATTTGAAGATATTGACAAATTTTCTACATCAAGTTTAGTAACTCGTATGACAACTGATGTTACAAATGTACAAATGGCTTTTCAGATGATTATTAGAATATTAGTTAGAGGACCTATAATGCTAATATTTGCACTATTAATGGTAATTTCAATAAGTGCAAAACTCTCACTAATATTTTTTGTAGCAATACCAGTTTTAGGAGGAATCCTATTTTATATAGCAAAAAAAGCACATCCTAACTTTGAAAGAGTATTTAAAAAATATGATAAATTAAATAGAGTAGTACAAGAAAATGTAAGTGCAATTAGAGTTGTAAAAGCATATGTAAGGGAAGAACACGAAGAAGAAAAATTTAAAGAAGTAAATGGTGAAGTATATGATAACTTTAAAAAAGCTGAAAAAATAATAGCTTTTAATGGACCAGTTATGCAATTTACAATATATACATGTATAATATTAATTTCTTGGATTGGTTCACAACTTATAGTTGGAGGAGAAATGGGAACTGGTCAATTATCAAGTATAATAACATATGCATGGCAAATATTATCAAGTTTAATGATGTTATCATTTGTTTTTGTTATGATAATAATGGCACAATCATCAGCAGAAAGGATTTTAGAAGTTATAGAAGAAGAACCAACATTAAAAAATAAAGAAAAACCTATTAAAGAACTAAAAGATGGATCTATAAAATTTGAAAATGTAAGTTTTAGATATGGAGATGAAGAAGATAAAGAGAATTTTGCATTAAGAGATATTAATTTAGACATAAAATCAGGAGAAACAATAGGAATAATAGGTGGAACAGGAAGTTCAAAGTCAACATTAGTTCAGCTGATTCCAAGACTTTATGATGTAACAAAAGGTACAATAAAAGTAGGCGGAATTGATGTTAGAGATTATGATATAAAAAGTCTAAGAGAAGAAGTTGCAATGGTACTACAAAAAAACGTATTATTTTCAGGAACAATTGCAGAAAATCTAAGATGGGGAAAGAAAAATGCAGATCAAGAAGAACTAGAAGAAGTATGTAATTTAGCACAAGCAGATGGGTTTATAAAAGAATTTCCAAGTAAATATGATACTGTATTAGATCAAGGTGGAACAAATGTATCTGGAGGTCAAAAACAAAGAATTTGTATTGCAAGAGCAATATTAAAACAACCAAAGATTTTAATATTAGATGATTCTACAAGCGCAGTAGATACAAAAACAGATGCATTAATTAGAAAAGCATTTAGAGAAAAAATTCCAAATACAACAAAAATAATAATTGCACAAAGAGTATCTTCAATAGAAGATGCAGACAAAATAATAGTTTTAAATGAAGGCAAAATTGATGGAATAGGTACATCAGAAGAATTATTAAAAACAAACGAAATATATAAAGAAGTATATGAATCACAAACGAAAGGAGGAGATGAAGATGGTCAATAGAAAAGGACGTAAAGGAAAAACAATAAAGAGACTTTTAAAATATGTTACAAAAGGATATAAATTCCAATTAGTAGTAGTATTGATAAGTATAATAATTAGTGCGTTGGTTGGAGTTTTAGGAGTACAATTTATAAAATATTTAATAGATGACTTCATCACTCCACTTTTAGGTAGTGAAAATCCTAATTTTACATCATTGCTAAATGTAATAATGATAATGGGAGTAATATATTTTGTAGGAGTAATCGCTACATATATTTATAACAGATTAATGATTAATATATCACAAGGAGTATTAAATAAGATACGAGGAGAGCTATTTAACCATATGCAGAAACTACCAATAAGATATTTTGATAGTCGTACACATGGGGATATAATGAGTACATATACAAATGATGTTGATACATTAAGACAAATGCTTAGTCAAAGTATTCCTCAAGTATTTTCAGCATGTATCTCAATGATATCAGTATTAATAGCAATGTTTGCAACAAATATTTATCTTACATTAGTAGTACTTGCAATGGTAGTTTTAATGATATTTGTATCAAGATATCTAGGTGGTAATAGTTCAAGATTTTTTGTAAAGCAACAAGAAGATATAGGAAAAGTAAATGGATATATTGAAGAAATGATGGAAGGACAAAAAGTAGTTAAAGTATTCAATTATGAAGAAGAATCAAAAAACAAATTTGATGAATTAAATGAACAATTATGTGACAGTATGACAAAAGCAAATATGTATGCAAATATTTTAATGCCATGTATAATGAATATAGGTAACTTAGGATATGTCTTAGTAGCAGTAATAGGAGGAATACTATCAGTAAATGGACTTTTAACAATAGGAAGTATAGCAGCATTTTTACAATATGTAAAAGCATTTACAAATCCACTAGGTCAAGTATCACAACAAATGAATTCTATTGTTATGGCGCTAGCAGGAGCAGAAAGAATATTTGAGTTATTAGATGAAGAAGTAGAACAAGATGAGGGATATGTAACACTTGTAAATGCAAAACTAGAAAATGGAAAAATAGTAGAATCAAAAGAAAGAACTGGAATGTGGGCATGGAAACATCCACATAAAGATGGAAGAATTACTTACACAAGACTTCGTGGTCAAGTAGAATTTGAAAATGTACAATTTGGTTATGAAGAAAACAAAAGAATATTACATGATATAACATTAGCAGCAAAAGAAGGTCAAAAAGTATCATTTGTTGGAGCAACAGGAGCAGGAAAAACAACTATTACAAACTTAATAAATAGATTTTACGATATCCAAGAAGGAAAAATTAGATATGACAGAATAAATATAAGAAAAATAAAAAAAGATGATTTAAGAAGATCATTAGGAATGGTATTACAAGATACTAGTTTATTTACAGGGACAATAAAAGATAATATAAGATATGGAAAACTAGACGCAACAGATGAAGAAGTATATGAAGCTGCAAAATTGTCTAATGCAGATAAATTTATAAAACACTTACCTAAAGGATATGATACAATGATAACAGGAAATGGTGAAGGTTTATCACAAGGGCAAAGACAATTATTATCAATTGCAAGAGCAGCATTAAATAATCCACCAGTATTAATATTAGATGAAGCAACTTCAAGTATTGATACAAGAACAGAAAAAATAGTTCAAGAAGGTATGGATAAATTAATGAAAGGAAGAACAGTTTTTGTAATAGCTCATAGGCTTTCAACTATAAAAAATTCAGATTTAATTATGGTATTAGATCATGGAAGAATAATAGAAAGAGGAAATCATAATGAGTTAATTACACAAAAAGGTACATATTATGGCCTTTATACAGGAGCAATTGAAATAGATTAAAAAGTTTAGAAGTAAAAAACATAGAAGTAAAAAAAGAATTATTCTAAATAGGGAGTGAAAATGAAGATACCAGTTAAAAAGAATCAGGAATATATTGTAGATATAATAGACAATGGATTTAATGGAGAAGGAATAGCAAAAATTGATAACTTTACAATATTTATACCAAACAGTATAAAAGGTGAAAAGGTAAAGATATTGATTGTAAAGGTTCTATCTTCACATGCTTTTGGGAAAGTTTTAGAGATTATTGAAAAATCAGAAAAAAGAGTAGAAAGTGATTGTAATACATATAAAAGATGTGGAGGCTGTAATTTAAGACATATAAAATATGAAGAAACTTTAAAAATAAAGCAAAACACAGTACAAAGTTTAGTAAATAAAACTTTAAAAAAGAAAATAGAAGTAGAAGAAACACTTGGAATGGAAAATCCATATTTTTATAGAAATAAAGCACAGTATCCAATAGGGATTGATAAAGAAGGAAACCCACAAATAGGAGTTTATGCTAATAGAACACATGAAATAATACCAATTCAAAAATGTTTTATACAAAACGAACAGAATGAAAAGTTAGCTAAATTTGTATTTGATTGGATTGTGGAAAATAAAATTAGTATATATGATGAAAGAACAGGAAAAGGATTAGTAAGACATATAGTTGTTAAAATAGGAATTAAAACTAATGAAATAATGTGCATAATTGTTATAAATGGAAATAAAATTCCAAAAGAGAATGAATTAGTAAAAGAAATATTAGATAATTTTTCAGAAGTTAAAACCATTGTTAGAAATGTTAATACTAAAAATACAAATGTAATTATGGGAAAAGAAAATATTGTTTTATATGGTAATGGATATATTGAAGATATATTAGGTGAACATAGATTTAAGATATCACCACTATCTTTTTATCAAGTAAATCCTATTCAAGCAGAAAAATTATACAATCTTGGAATAAAATCAGCTAAAATTTCAAAAAAAGATATAGTGTTTGATTTATATTGTGGTATAGGAACAATTTCACTTTTTATGGCGGAATATGCAAAAAAAGTATATGGGATAGAAATTGTAGAAGAAGCAGTAAAAGATGCAAAAGAAAATGCAAAAGTAAATAATATATTTAATGCGGAATTTATAGCAGGTGATGTAGAAAAAATATTAGATAAATTGATAAATAAAGATAATATTATTCCTGATATAGTAATGGTTGATCCACCAAGGAAAGGATTGGATAATAAAAGTATAGATAATATTATAAAGATACAACCTAAAAAAGTTGTATATATAAGTTGTAATCCAGCTACCTTAGTTAGAGATTTAGCAAAATTTGAGAAGATTTATGAAATAAAGAGTATTAAACCTGTTGATATGTTTCCGTTTACGAGCCATGTGGAGTGCGTGGCAGTGCTTAATTTTAAATAGTGCCTAAATTATTTCCACT
>CAMMMI010000036.1 GCA_946497905.1 uncultured Clostridium sp. | reverse complement strand
TTTTACATGTCCTCCTACTTTTTGTGTTATCGAGTCTTCTGATTTTAGTTCTGGATATTTACTTTCTAAATTCCTTAGCTCTACCATTAGCATATCATACTCAAAGTCCGATATTTCTGGCTTGTCTTCATCATAGTATTTTTTTGCATGATATTCTACTTGCTTTCTTAATTCTTTGATTCTTTCTTTTGCTTGTTTTTTGTTCATTTGGTTATCATTCCTTTTTGTTTTTATTTTTTTACTTTTTTATTATATACAATATTTTGAAAAAAGAAAAGGAATTTTTTATAAAAATTCCTTTTACTTGTATATTTATAATCTACTTAAGTATTTTTATTACTGTTCTAAATAACACAATTCTAAAACTTTAAATATTCTCTTTCCCAATCAAGAGCTGTTTTATTACTATCTAAAATAACACAATTCTAAAACTGCACTTTTTTCTTTTAACTTCTCTTGCTAGTTTTATTACTATCTAAAATAACACAATTCTAAAACTTCGTAAAATTAAGGGATAAAACTATTTTGGTTTTATTACTATCTAAAATAACACAATTCTAAAACTCCATAGTAGGTATCCAACCAACAATAAATGTTTTATTACTATCTAAAATAACACAATTCTAAAACCTCAAATTTGGGTTAGATTTTTTCGGTTAATGACTCCGTTGTGGTATTTTAGATAATATTTATATTATATATTCACAGAAATTTTCATCTATTATAATATTATTTTCATATTTTAACTTTTTACTAGTATTTCTCTCTATCAAGAGTAATTTAACATTATTATACAATGAATATTTATATAATTCAACCAGTTCATCATTACTTAAAAATAATTTTAAATTTGGAATTACTAATATATCTGCTATCTTTAGCGTTGTCATTATATCAATTAACATTTCTACTTTTTCTAAAATAGTTGTATAATTTTTATCATCAATTTTTAAATTATATAATTTTAGTATTTCTGAAACATCTAATTCACTTTTCATCACAAACTCAAATGGCAATTCATTAATTTCTTGTATTATATAATTTCTTAAATCTAAAACTATTTTATCAATTTCATAATCTTGATTTTTTTCAATATTTTCTTCTATTATTCCATATATCTTATTTAATATTTTTTTAGAATTATAATCTATATTAAAAATATCTAGTACTATATACATTTTTTTATCCATCTTTAATTCTTGATTTTTTTCGTCTAGTAAAAATATTTCATTTGATTCAATACCATTAATTTTATCATTTAATATTCCTATAATATTAGAAAAACATTTTGCATTATTAATTGTTAACACATTTATATATTCTTCATTAAACATAATTTCATTATCAAATCCATTTATCCTTAGTTTCATAATATTATCATCCTTTCAGTATTATCTAATACATTTTCTTCTTTTTTACCAGTAATATATTCGATGCTATTAAATTGTTTTTCTGTTATTGTAAGCATTTGTACTATTCCTTCTTTTGGTTTGCTTTTATATATTTTATCTTTTATAGAATTTGCTATTGAATTATTAAGTGCTAATTTTGTATAAACTGACTTTTGCATCATTATAAATCCTTCATTTATTAAAAACTTTCTAAATTTTGAATATATTTTTCTTTCCTTTGCAGTTTCCATCGGTAAATCAAAAAATACTAATATTCTCATAAATCTAAAACTCATAATTAATTATTTTACTTTCTTTATCTTCTAGAAAATTAAACACATTTGTTATGAATATTGGAACTGCATTAGATAAATATTGTTCTTTGTTTTTAATGATTACTTGTCGATTATAAATATCTATTAGTTTATACTTGAATTTTTTATCAAAAGCAAACTCTCTGTTCTTATATACAATTTCATCAACTAATGGTCTGAATATCTCCATTAAATCACAGGATAAATTAAATTGATTAAATTCGCTTTTGTGATTTATCCCCAATGGTGTTATATAACCTTGGCTTACAATTTCTCTATTTAATAATGATAATATTATTGAATATCCATAGTCTAAAGCAGTATTTGTATTATCTTCTTTGTCTCTCGAAAAGTCCATGCCAAATAATAAATTAAAATATACTTTTGCTGCATGTCCTTCTCTATTAGTCTTATCATCTAATTCAACTTGTTTTTCAAATTCTAATAATTTTTCATACCCGTTTATTTCTAAATTTTTTAATAACATTGCTTGATTATGTATTTTATACTTTACTATTTGTTGCCATGTCTTCTGTTTGATATCTTTTTTCCATTTAGCTTGATTAAGTATTTTTTTACTTGTATTAAAAGCCCCATAATATGGCATCATTTCACATGATGGATTATGTTTTTCATCACAAAATATTATTTTTATCTTTTGCATGGCTAATTCATTTATTAGGTATGATGTAATAGACACCATACCATTTTCTACAATTATTGTTTCTATCTCTGATAAATGAATCATTTGTAAATCTTCACTTCTTATTATTAAGTAATTATTTTTATAACTTAATTTACAATTTTTACTTACTATCACCGTTCTCCATCCCATTTATTTTATACCTTCTTTCGTACATTCCTGTTACAGACTTATCTATAAAAGTCATTCCTAATAATTTTTTTGTTTTAAAACTTAATTTACTTTTCCTTCCTTCTCTTTCTGTTAGCCCAATGGCTTTTAAGTTTCCTTGTCCTGTTTCCATTAAACTAATTAATCCATTAATAGTTGACTTTTTGTCTTCTTTATTTAAATCTTCAAATTTTATATTTTTATCAACTATTTTCTTGTAAATTGTTGAAAATATTTTATATTCTTTATTCAACTTTTCTAATAAATAATTAAACATATCTGTATATCCATTTTCTAACTTTTCCTTTTGCTTATCATCTAATTTACTCTCATCTAAATTCATAAAATAAATTAATTCTGATATTTCGTTTGTAATTAATTCTTTATCACTTCTTATCTCTGAATCACTACAAAACCTCATTAGTTCATTATTTTCATCTAAATATTGTTGATTCATTAAAATTTTATTTTTAATAATTTTAAAATCACTATATTTTTTTCCTTCTAAACATGTATTTTTTATATAATTTTCTAATGTTTCTTTTCCTCTTTTTATATCATATGATACCTTAATTGGAATTCCAACTAATTCATATTCTTTTTCATTTTTAGTATTTGCATATTCATATATAGTACAATATGCCTTTTTTTCACCTGAATATCCACCATATTTATTAACACTTTTATTATCTTTTAAAGCTATTACTGGTTTTTCCTTTGGACTGTATAAAGTTTGATTATAAAAAGCTCCTGTTCCTTCTTCTAACATTCTACTTATATAACAATCTTTATAGTTCATTACCTTTCTTATTTTTTCTATCTCAATACGTTTATTTATAAATCCTAAAATCATTCCGTTTTTTTCAAATTTTGTTTTTTCATCATTTATATATTGCTTTACATATTCACTATATTTAAATACTTCTGTTCCTTTCCATTCTTTTCGCAACGTATTTCCTATAATGCTTAAAATATATGCATCTTGTGCATGGTGATAATTATTAACATTTCTATTTTTATAAATATTATATTTATCTCTAAAATTATGTGTTAATTCTGCTCTAATCGCATATATTTCAGTATTTTCATATTGATTTTTTAATAAATTTGTTACATGTTTTGTTATTTGTCTAGTTTCTACTAATTGTCTTTGTACAAACTTTTCTCTATCATAGTCTGTTTCTAACATTTTTCTTCTTATTAAACGGTAATATTTTGTTTGTGTAATTAATCCACAATCCAATAAACTTTTCCACCATTCTGCCCTTGCATCTATTATTTCATCTGATAAAAGTAAACTATCTTTTTTTCTTTGGTTTTCTTCTTTCAGTACCAAAGCTTTATTATCAATACTATCATCTTTTATGTATGATTGTGGTAAAATATGGTCAACTTCATATTTATTTAATTCATCAATGTTAAGTGGTTTACCTGAATACAGACATTTACCATTTTGTATATAATATAAATACATTTTTTCAGTTAATGTTTTTTCATTTTGATGTTGTTTCAAATCTAAATATACATTATGATTATAATTTTTTAATTCTTTTATTTGTTTTTCTATTTCATCATATTTTTTTAATAATTGTTTTTGTCTTGTATCTTTCATTTTTTTATTTACATCTTCTGCTCTTGCAAATTCTATAAATATACTCTGTGGTTTACTTTTCATAATTTTAGCTATTTCTTCAACTACACATATTGTTTGCCATATTGCTCTTTTATTAGCTGGTGAAGTGGGAATTTCATCCACATCACTATATTTTACTTTTCCTGCTTTTTTAGGCATTAATTTTTCTAATTGTTTGTCAAATCCATAGTCTTTATCATTAATAATCTGCATAAAATTCAAAGGTGTTTTTTCTAATTTTTCTATAATTGTTTCTCCATCATTTGCTTTTAAACCTGTTAACAATTTTTTAGATAATCTAGACCATCCAGTATATCTTAGTTTTATTAATTTATTTATTTGTTCTTCAGTAAGTTCTGGATATTCTTTTTTTATTTTTCTTTTTAAGATTTTCTTTTCCTCAAAAATTGTAATCCAATAAATTAATTTTTCACATTGCTCATAATTTGTTTCATCCACTTTTCCCAATATTGTTTTCATATCTATATATGATGACATATTAGACATAAAACTTTCTTCATTTTGCATTCCTTCAATATGCTTTATAGTTATACCTTCAGTTTTATACAAGTCAATTAACATCTTTTTTGTTACTTTTTTCTTTTCTTTAAATAATTGTTCTATTATTAGCTTTTTTGTATCTTTTGCTATATGTTTCCCATTTATTCTAATGTTATTTAACTCGTTCAATACACAAAATTTAGAATATAGTAAAGATTGTTTTGGTATAACATCCTCATTTAATATATATGTACATTTATTTGTCATTCTTTTTATAAACTCTTCTGCTGTTGCATCTTCATCAACTATTTCTTCAAAATTCCATGGTCTTATTGTTCCACTTTCTTTTCTAACTATCCATGACCATTTTCCGTTTTCCTTTGACAATGGACCTACATAATATGGTATTCTAAATTCAAATAATTTTAATATATTATCTTTATTTTCTTCTAAAGTCTTATAATATTTAGATTGATTTTCTAATATTTCTACTAGTTCTTTTTTATGTAATTGATATGGTATTGCAGCATTTTCAGTTACATTTATTCTTCTTAAGAAATTATTTTCTTCTAAATCTTTTAAAATTTCTTGTTTTTCTCTACATTCTTCTGGCAATTTTTCAATTGTCTTTTTCAAATTTGAAAAAAACTCTTCTGGTGAACACTTTTTATATGTCTTTCCTTTACTTTTTCCTTGATATGCAACATAATTGTTTTTTTCGTATTTTTTAAACATGCTATTATATTCATCTGGCAAATATTTTTTATACACTGATTTTAATGTATTTAAATCTTTTGAGTATTTTTCATACTTTTCAATCATTGCCTCTGATATATATGTTTTTCCTTTTAATATATCTTGTAATATAAACCAACTATATATTTCGCTCATTATTTCATATATATTTGCATCTTCTTGTAACTCATTTTTTATTTCTTCTTCATTATCTATCTCAGATGAAAATGATATTTTATTTTTTTCAAAATTAGTATCAAAAATTTTATTAATATCAAAAGAATATCCTAAAAATGCATTTATAACATTTGTTATAATTTGTTTTTCAGATTTATCAAATTCAAAGCATTTTATTAAAACATCCTTTTTATTTGATTTTGAAGTATTTTTTTCAGACAATATGTCTATTATTTTTTCTTCTTTTAATTCGATATTATATCTTTCTTCTAAAAATTCTATTATTGTATTTAGTTTTTCATTTATTTCACTTGTATTATTTGAAAAATCTCCATCATATAAAAAGTTTCCTCTATATTTGATAATATGATGTATAGCTAAATAAATTAGCCTTAAATCAACTTTTTTATCTGTATTTATTAAATATTTTCTCAAATGGTATATTGTTGGAAAATCCTGATAATAATTTACATCTGTTATTTCTTTATCTGAGAATAAATTGTATTTCTTTCCTAATAAACTCTTGGAAATGATCTTGTCTTCAAAAGTTAATGAACTTTCTTTTAATAATTGAAAAAAATTAGGATACTCTTTATCCATATCATCATATATTAAACTTTGTAATATATTTATTCTTTCTTTTCTTCTGTTTATTCTTCTTCTAGTTCCTCTAAAAATTCTTGTTTCTTTTGCAGTATTAGCTTCATTAAATATTCGTGCTCCCCACATATTTTTCCCGTTTCTTTTTAAAATATTTCCTTCTTCATCTGTTACACACCATCCAACTGATCCGACTCCTATGTCTAATCCTATATTGTAAATTTTTGTATTTTTTTCACTATTCATGTTGACATTTCTCCTTCCACATGTTATATTGGATTTGCTATTAAATTACTATCTAAAATAGCACAATAAGTTAAAATAAGGTTTAACCCTTAATGCCAAAGCAATTTGGTTTCACTTAGGTGATTTATAAAAGTTCTAATTTATTAGAACTTTTATTTTTATCTCATTTGCCATATTTTACCATATCTCGACACGTTTTATCAATAGTTTTATTATATTTTTCATTATAGCCTTAATTTTTACTTTTAAATATAAAACTTAAATTAAGTGTAATAGTTGGTATTATGCGAAAATATTTGATTTTCATATGACACAAAAAGAGCTAGAAATTTTTTTCTAACTCTTTCTAAATTCTATTAAAATATATTATTCTGTCTTTCCAAAAACTATTATTCTTGCACTACTATCATCTGTACAAGTAGATAACGTTATTTCTGGTTTACCTCCTGTATCTCTTTGATAGAATGAAGTATCATTTGCAGCTGCCTCAAATTTGTTATATATTGTATAAGTCATTCTATTTCCTTCAACATCTGTTATGTAGATTTTTTCTCCTATATTTACTTTTTTAAGATTTGAGAAAAATAATCCATTTCTATAATTATGTCCTATAATAACACTATTCCCTGGCTTATTTAAACCTGTTCCATACAAAAATGCAACTGCTGTTTCTATTGATTTTGGTGTTACTTTATCAAGAACTGGATACTTTAAGTTAATTGATGGTATTTCTATAGTTCCCAAAACTCCAAAACCCTTATATGTCTTACTTGTTCCTCCTACTGTATTTGTAGTTTCTATTTGGTCAAATGGATTTTCATTTGATGTTTCTGCTTTATTTTGATCATTTCCATCTCCATCTGCTACTTCACCATTAAAATCATCTACAAATTGATTTGCATCTGTTGAAATAACATAATTTTGATAATACTCATATGCTAAGTATCCAAGTAGACCTAATATCGCTATAATTACTATTACTAACAAGACTGTTAGCACCTTACTATATTTACTCTCAAACATACTTTTTACCTCCGTACATTATTATCACTATATATATTATAACATATCTTGATCCAAAAGTGTATATATTTTTTATATTTATCTCCTTATATTAAACTATTTTATCCCCTAACTTAGTTCCAGCTAATATATGAAAATGTAAATGCATAACTTCTTGCCCTCCATTTTCTCCACAATTAACAATTACTCTATATCCTTTTTCTTTAAAACCTTTTTCCTCTGCTATTTTGTTTATAACTCCATATATCTTACCTATTAGTAATTCATCTTCTTTTTCTATTTTTGCTAATGAGTCTATATGCTTTTTTGGTATTACTAATATGTGTATAGGAGCTGCTGGATTTATATCATAAAATGCTAATATTTCCTCATCTTCATATACTTTGTTTGAAGGTACTTCTCCTTTTATAATTTTACAAAATAAACAATCATTCATATATATCCATCCTTTCAAATTGTGCCAAAGGGAACGTGTTATTTTGACAATTGCCAATGGGGACGGGCTATTTTGGCACATTTTATTAATTTTATAATCAATTTTTTTATATTTATTAAATTAAAGTGTGCCAAAATAGCCCGTCCCCATTGGCAATTGTCAAAATAACACGTCCCCTTTGGCACTTTGGCACTAAATAAGTACTGCTTTTATTCTTCTTATTCCTGAAGAACTTGATTCTTCTTTTTTTATTTTAAATCTTCCCATTCCTTTTGTATTTGATACATGTGGTCCTCCGCATATTTCTTTACTAAAGTCCCCTATTGTATATACTTTTACTTTATCTCCATATTTGTCTGTAAATAATCCTATTGCTCCTGTGTTTTTTGCTTCTTCATAGCTCATTTCTTCACATGTTACGTCTAAGTTTCTTTGTATTTGTTCATTTACCAAGTCTTCTACTTTTTGTATCTCTTCTTTTGTCATTTTTTGTGGATGTGTAAAGTCAAATCTTAATCTTTCTTCTGTTATGTTCGAACCACTTTGTTTTACATGTTCTCCCAATACTGTTCTTAGTGCTTGATGTAATAAATGTGTAGCTGTGTGGTATGCTATTGTTTTTTCGTTTTGATCTGCTAGTCCACCCTTAAATTTTTGTTCTGCTCCTTGTCTTGATTTTTCTTGATGTTTTTTGAATAGTTCTTCAAATTCTTTTAAATCTACTTTTAATCCATTTTCATCTGCTAATTCTTTTGTTACTTCTGGTGGGAAGCCATAAGTATCATATAATTTAAATACTGTTGCTCCTGGAATTGTTCCTATATTTTGTTCTTTTAATCTTCTTACTTCTTTTTCAAATTCTTTTTCTCCATGTGTTAATGTTTTTACAAACTTGTCTTTTTCTTCTATTATTACACTTTTTATTGTATCTTTATTTTTTTCTAAATCTGGATACATTTCTTTTAAATTTTCTATATTTATATCTATTAAGTTTGTTAATTCATTTAAATCTATTTGTAATTTATTTAAATGTCTTATCAATCTTCTTATTAGTCTTCTAAGGACATAACCTCTATCTATATTACTTGGTCTACCACCATCTGAAATTATCATCATACTTGAACGTAAGTGTTCTGCAATTATTCTTCTACTTTCAATTATATCTACTTTTTGCAAATCTTTTAACTTGTCCATAATTGGTGAAAATAATTCTGTATCAAATGGTGTTTCTTTACCTTGTAGTAACATAGTCATTCTTTCTAGTCCTAATCCTGTATCTACATTTTGTTGTTTTAATTTTGAATAACCATTTTTATCTTTAAAATATTCCATAAAAACATTATTCCAAATTTCTACATATTTTCCACACTCACATGAAGGTTGACAATCTGGTCCACATGCTGGTTTTCCTGTATCATAAAACATTTCTGTGTCTGGACCACATGGTCCTTCTTCTCCTGCTATCCACCAGTTGTCATCTTTTCCATAAAAATATATTCTTTCTTCTGGTATTCCTACTTCTTTCCATGCATTTGCTGATACTTCATCTTTTGGGCAATCTTCATCTCCAACAAAACATGTTACTGATAGTTTTTCTACTGGTATTTGCAATTCTTTTGTTAAGAATTCAAAACTCATTTTTATTGATTCTTCTTTAAAATAATCACCTAATGACCAATTTCCTAACATTTCGAAATATGTTAAGTGTCTGTTATCTCCTACTTCGTCTATATCATTTGTTCTTAAACATTTTTGATAATCTGTTAGTCTATTTCCTTCTGGATGTTTTTCTCCTAATAAATATGGTACTAATGGTTGCATTCCTGCTGTTGTAAATAGTACTGATGGATCATTTTCTGGAATTAATGGTGCTGATGGAATTACTTTATGTCCATGTTCTTTAAAGAAGTTTAAATATTTTTCTCTTATCTCTATTGCTTTCATTATTTATATCATCCTTCCTAAGCCAAAATTTTGATTTGCTTAAATCTTTTTCTTTCTCGTTTTTTACTTTTATAATTATACTTTATAATATGCAAAAAATCAAGAAAATTTTTGTTTTCTTGATTTTCAAATAACTTTAACAGTAATCTCCCAGTTATACTTGGGGATAATTATAATAAATAATTAATATTTTTAAATTTATATAGAGTTTTTTCTTGCGTCAGTCAATTTATTCCTTATTTTTATATTTCCATTTGACTTCCTAAAAAACTTGCTGCTGATTGTGCTACTTTTTTCTCCGCTTCTGTCATTTTTGTTTTTGCTTCTTTTGACATTAATATTACAGTTCCTATTGTGTCTCCATTTGAAATTATTGGATATACTATCTGAGAATTATATTTTCTTTCTGGGTTATCATTTTTTGTTATTGGCATTGCCATATCGCTATTATCTTTGCTTGTATATACTTCTTTATCTTCCATTAGTTGCTCTAATTCTTTACTTATATCTTGTTCCAAAAATTCTTTTTTTGATCCTCCAGATACTGCTATTATTGTGTCTTTATCTGTTATACATGCTATGTGTCCTGTTGTTTTTGATAATGTTTCAGCATATCCTGCTGCAAATTCTGATAATTCTCCTATAGGTGAATATTTTTTTAATATTACTTGACCTTCTCTATCTGTAAAAATCTCAAGAGGATCACCTTCTTTTATTCTTAATGTCTTCCTTATTTCTTTTGGTATTACAACTCTACCTAAATCATCTATTCTTCTTACAACTCCAGTTGCTTTCATTTTTTTCCTCCTTTTAAATTTATGTCTACTATTATTATTGCTAATGAAGAAAAATTTATACATTTTTTCTAAAAAAAACATATAAGAAAAATTCTCATATGTTTTTTTATTTTATAAATTATAAAGTTTTAAATATTACTAAAATTATATCTTTTAATACTTCTTTATACATTTTCTTGTTCTGCATTTTCTTCTTTTTTAGGTAAAAAACTCAATTTATATTTTGACAAAATCATATCTAGACTTTTTGAAAACTCTTTTAACATTACTATTTTTATTGTTGGCTCTTTGCCCTTTAAATAATCATCAATAATTTGTTTTAATTGCTTAATATTTTTCATTTCTGGTTCAATTTGTTTTGGATATTTGTTAGCCCTATCTAGTAATTTTTCTTTTATTAAAACTATATCTTCATTACTTGCACACGAAATTCTTTGGAACAGTTGAAATGTATCATAATACTTAAATATTGGTATATCCATACATTCTTTATCAAATTTTTCATAAAATTTTTCCATTCTCATAGGAATAAATTTCATTATTTCCTCTGCTTTTTCTTTATACATTTTATCTAATAACTGATTATTTAAAGTATGAAAATGTTTTAATATATCTTCCATATCTTCTGCTACTTCTTCTATTGCTATTTTTCCTAATTCCTCATCTACATTAGGACAATATTCAGATGATAAAGAAGAAACATTCATACCTGCAAAAAACATTGCTTTTAATATTTTCAAATCATATTTTATTAGTCCTTTTCTTGAGAAATAACTAAAATATGCAAAAATTTTTACCATATCTACTAATTTTATTTTTCCTTCTTTTACATCTTCTAATATTTCTTCTATAACATCTTCAAATTGGTCATCTGATATTTTCCAATATTCTTCTGTTAATAGCCTTTTATATGCTGGTAGATTTTCTGTATCTACTGTATTTCTTATTGTTTCCATGTTTTCTTTAAATAATTTCATATCAAAAATACGTGTTCTTACATAATATTCTATAAATTTAAAAAATCTGTATTCTGATTTAAAATTATAGTAATAATTACTATCAAATTCTTTTATATAAAATTGTCTATTATCCATTAAAATTCTTGATGACACTAAAATTGATTTATATTCATCATTATCTTTTATATTCATAAATTTATCTTTTGTTATTTTCCCTGCTTTTATTTCAAAAGATACAGCTATTGTAAATATAAGCATTGTTTGCATTACTCTATGACTTGTATTTGGATATGACTTATTTACCATTTCATATATTTTCATAAAATCATTTAATGCATGTTTTAATATTCTTAGATTTCTTGTTCCACTTTTATTAAATGTTGATATTATTAATCCTGTATTTTCTCTTAAAAATCTTATCAAATCTGTGTTGTTTTCATATCTCATTAATATTCCATTTATAATATAATCAAATTTAGGAGCATATTCAAATGTTTCACCTATTAATTTTTCTTTTATTCTTTCATAGTCATTAGCTTTGTCAAATACATGCTCTATTTTTTCTTGTATCTTTTCAACCATAGGTTTATCAGTTTTATTTAATTCATCCTGCTTGTCCAAAAGATATGTTGCTATAAATGTTTTCATTTCTAAATTTGAACTTTTTAATTTTGTTGATAATTCTTTTTCATTACATATTATTATGGTTTTTATATGGTCATGTTCAACAAAATTATTAATATATCCTAATATATCTATAACATCTACATTTGCTCTTTCTAAATCATCAAAACATAATACCTTATCATCAGTTGAAAAAAACTCTTCATAATCTAATTTATCTCCTGTTTGTGTAACTCCAAAGAAATTAGCCATATCTATACCTGTTTTTGCATATTCTGGTATTGTTGTTTGTTCATTTGCATTCATATATTTTCTTAAATTTTTGTCCATTAATTGTGTAGTTTCTATAAAGATTTTTTTACTAATCTCTTCTAAGTTTGATATTCCATATAATGACATATATATTGTTGTATATCTTTTTCCGTTTAATTGCATTGACTCAATTTTTTTCTTTATTTTATTATTCCAAAAATGTGTTTTTCCTGATCCCCATTCACCATTAATCATTATTGCATAATCAGTATATTCTGATCTCACATAATCTAATATACTTTCTACTAAATCTTCCATTAATTTTCATCCTTCCTTAAGGTTGAAGTTTAATTAAAAAACTTAAGCCTCATAAATGAATTTTCTCTTAAATTCTTTAATTTGCTTATACCTTTTTAATCTTTTGCTATTGTTAAAACAATTATGCCATTGATATCTGCTTCTTTTAAAGTTTTACTTGCTTCTTCTATTGTATTTCCAGTTGTATATATATCATCAATTAACAATATCTTTTTATTTTTTAGTTTTTCTTGATTTTCTAATTTATATACACCTTGTATATTTTTTTTACGTTCTTCTTTATTTAGTTTACTTTGTTCAATTGTGTCTTTTACTTTATATAAACAATTATTATTCAATGAAAGTTGTAATTTTTTGTTAAGCTCTTTTGCTATTAATAATGATTGATTGTATCCTCTTTCTTTTTTTCTTTTTTTGCTAATTGGAATTGGTATAATTGTATCACAATTTTTAAATATTTCAACCCATTTTTCATTTTTTAATAAAAAATTTACAAATGTTTTGTATAAATAAGATTTTTCATTAAATTTATAGTTTAGTATTAGCTTTCTTATATTTCCTTCATATTTAAAACAATAAAATAACTTTTCAAAATTTTTATCTTCGTAATCTTCTATTTTGAAAACTGCTTCTTTTTGTAACATTAATTCACATTTTTTACACAAATAGTTGTTATCAATTTTTTTACATACTCCACAAATTGGTGGAAAAATTAGATTTAATATTTTTTCTATTTTTTGTTTGCTCCTTCCAGTATTTTCGCAATAATATATTTTTTATTAAAATTTTATATATTCTATAAATCATAAGTTTAGATATTTATATGTTTTTTATGTATTATTATAATTTTTCAATTTAAATATTTCTTAGTTTAAATTCTAAACCTGTATTTCTTTTTTTGCTATCTATATTATTTATCATAAATTTCACTACATTATCATTTCCAATAATTATTAACAATTTTTTTGCTCTTGTTATTCCTGTATATAATAAATTTCTAGTTAATAACATTGGCGATGTTGGTGGTATTACCATTATTACTACATCAAATTCACTTCCGTTGTGCTTTATGTATTGTTATTGCATAACTATGTTCTATTTGATCTAGCTCAGAAAATTCATACCAAGCTACTTTTTCATCATCAAATTGTATTTCTACTACTTTATCTTTTTCATCTACATTGGTTATTGTTCCTATTTCCCCATTAAAAATCCCATTTCCTGGTTCTTTTTTACCATTTACCTCTTTTTCCCAGATAATATCATAATTGTTTTTTATTTGCATGATTCTATCACCTTGTCTATATATTGCTCCCATGCTTGTTTTTTCTGGCAAATTATTAATATTTGGATTTAATTGTTCTTGTAATACTTTATTTAATTCTTTTGTTCCTAGCATTGTTTTTTTGGTTGGTGTTAGTACTTGTATATTTTTAAAAAAATCATAATCTCCATATTTTTCTAATCTACCTGTACAAAGTGATACTACCTGCCATAGCATTTTTTCTTGTGATTGTTCTTTTATATAAAAAAAGTCATCTTTTGTATCTTTATCTAAATCATCATCTTGCTTTGATACAAATGGCTCTCCATTGTTTACTCTGTGTGCATTTAATATAATTTTTGATTTTGCTGCTTGTCTAAAAATTTTATCTAAATGTACTGTTGTTATTTTTTCAGAAGCCACCATATCTTTTAGTACATTTCCTGGTCCTACAGAAGCTAATTGATCACTATCTCCTACTAATACTAGCTTAGTTCCTAAATATACACATTTTAATAAATAATTCATTAAAAACATGTCTACCATTGATAATTCATCTACAATTATTATATCTGCGTCTATTGGTGCTCCTTCATAATTAGTTGAATTTTTATACAAACTATCATCATCTATTTTTCCTATCTCTAGTAATCTATGTAGGGTTGAGGCTTCTTTTCCTGTTGTTTCTGTCATTCTTTTTGTTGCTCTTCCAGTTGGAGCACACAATACTACTTTATATTTTTTCTCTTCATAAATGTCTATAATACTTTTTATTATCGTTGTTTTTCCCGTACCTGGTCCACCTGTGATTATAACCACATTGTTTTCATTTACTAGATTTATTGCTTCTTTTTGTTTGTCTGATAATTCTATTTTTGAAATATTTTCTATTTTCTTTAAATTTGAAGATATATTATTTATCTTTTTTAAATTTTTTGCACTTTGTAATCTTAAAATTCTAAATGCTATTTCTTCTTCAGTATTATAAAAATAGTCTAAATATACCCATTCTTCTTGTTCTCTTTTTTCTATAACTATTTGATTTTTTAATTTTAAGTCTATCAATCCATTGTCAATATGTTCTTCACTCACATTTAATAAATCTTCGACAAAAAATATTAAATTTTCTTTTAATACACATGAATGTCCATTATTTGTACATCTTATTAGTCCATATTTTATTCCACTTTGTATTCTCTTCTCATCAACATAGTCTAGTCCTAAATCTAATGCCATTTTATCTATTTGTTTAAAATCTATTCCTCTTGTTACATCTAATAATAAATATGGATCTTCTTCTATTTGTTGTATGGCATTTACTCCATATAAATCAAATACTTTTTTGGCATATTCTGCTCCTATACCAAATTTCTCTAAAAAACCTACAATTTGCCAAACTTCCCAATTTTCTACAAAACTTTCTGATATTTCTATTGCTTTTGCTTTTGATATTCCCTTAATTATTTCTAGTCTATATGGTTCATTTTTTAATACTTCTATTGTTTCTTCTTTAAATTGCTTTACTATTCTTTTTGCTATTACTTCTCCTACTCCTTTTATATTTCCACTTGCTAAGTATTTTTCTATTGCTTTCATTGTTTGTGGCATTAATTTTTCAAATGTATTTATTTTAAATTGTAATCCATATTCTTTATGCTCTACATAATTTCCTTCTAATTTTAAATTGTCTCCTGGATTTATGAATGGTAAATATCCTACTATTGTTGTTGCTTCGTCCTGTGTTTCAAACTCTGCAACTGTATAGCCATTTATTTCGTTTCTATATATTATGTTCTGTAATTCTCCTATTAGCTCCATCTTTTCTCCTTTTTGTATAAAATTTTACACATTTATACATTATTCATATAAAAGTAAATTTGTTTTTATTCTTTATTTTTCAAAATTTAACTTATAAACTTTCAAAATCTACTTATAGTCTTTCAATATCTAACTTGTAAACTTACATAAAGTTTTTTATGTTTCTAGTTTATCATAAAAATTTTATGTTTTCAATATTACTCAACTGTTTTTTCTTGTCTTATATATCATTAATATTATCTATAATGTCTTTACATTCCTTCCAATTGGTAACTTTAAGACAATCATATTCTTTTTCTAATTTTTTTGCAATTGTTTTTGTTTTATCTGTTGATTCTAAATCTGCTACTATTATGTTTTTTAGATAATCTTCTTTGCCATATAATACTTTAAATAATGTTGAGCGTATAAATCCTTCTATCTCTTCTTCTTGGTTTTTTACGGCTATTATAAAGTGTATTCCATCTGATCTGAATTTTGTATATGTAGTTATATATATAATATTTTTTATTATTTCGAATAAACCATATAGGGCTAGTGTCCAAAATATAGTATGTGCTATAAATTCCATTTTGTGCCTCCTATATTTTATTATATGCTTTTTTTAGGGGACGTTCCTTCAATCCCTAAAATTCGGGAACATGGGGACGGACCTCCCAAG
>CAMMMI010000035.1 GCA_946497905.1 uncultured Clostridium sp. | reverse complement strand
TAATAGGATTTTAAATATTCCATTATATGCTATTTGGAATACTGAAAATTATATAGGTGAAATAAATTAAAAAGATACATTTGTAATAATAAAACCTTAAAATAAAATTTGATTTGAAAGCAGATACTAAAAAATTAATATAATTATCCCCACATTTAGAGATTTTACCCCAGTATGTACAACAGAGATGATAGCTTTCACAAGAGCACATACATATTTTAAACAATTAAATACAGAATTATTGGGTTTAAGCGTAGATAGCAATTCTTCACATGAAGTGGGTATAAAGTTACCAAAAAATAATAGAACGAGCAATTACCTGCAAAAACTGGTTATTTACAAAAATTATAAAATATGTTAATATGAAATAAATTTTTAAAAAGAAATAGTAACTTGTAATGGAGGTATTAATTATGTTATATGAAAAGGGGAGTTTAACTATTGAACAAGCTGAACAAATAATTGGAGAAAAAATGAGGAAAAGAATTGAATTTTTAAATAATTGGATTAAAAAAAATGGATATAGAATAATGTTACATTCCACTTTCAAAGGTATAGAAAAAGATATCTTTTTAAAAGGATTAAATTATCCAATTCAAAGTTCTTTCGATTCACGTGATGATATATTGGAAGATTCTAATATTCCAGAGAGAGATTTAATTTCTTTAGAAAAATGGGTTGAGAATAATAATGGTCATGCAGGAAGACTATCAAAATCATACGAAACATATCCACCATCTGAATGTGATACAGTAACTGGTTATTCACAAATAAATGCTAAAGATTTATTAGAATATAATCATCGTGGAGGAAACATTACTATTATTTTATGTGTTCCAACTAAAAAAGTGGAAAGTATAGGTAGAAAACCAAACGATTCTTTTAGAATGGGGTTTACAAGACATATTGATCCGTATTTAAGAAGATCAATTTCTTGTAAACAAAATCGTGATGGTAAGTTTAAATATAAATCGGAGTATTTTTATCCAACACAGGGAATTTTATGTGCATTTGATAGAGAAAATATTAGAATAAAATTTAATAATGAATATGATGAAACTTTTTATTTGGATTCTAGCACTCCTCAAAAAGGAAAAGTTCAAAGAGATGATTTAGTAAAAAAATTAAAGAATATAGAAAAACTTATCAATAAAGATAATTCTCAAGGAATAAGTAGATAAATAGTAATTATAGAAATAAAAAACAGACAACTTACAATTTAAAATACACTACTAAATATTGTATAGTATAAAATTTATAAATAAAAATATAATAATATTAATAGATAAATTTAGCATTTTATCTTGACAAAGTTAAGATTTAAATGTTATACTATCTATAGTAGATCAGTACTTCAGCAAACCTACGGGTCTGGAGTCGGAAATGGATCGTACCTCGGGTAGCCTAAGAGTCCGGGGTCTTTTCTTATTGTACAGGAAAAATCTTTTTTCCTATACAATAAGAAACAACGTTGCACAGAAAAATTGCATAGCAATTTTTCGCGTCGACAAATCTTTATGCTTCTTTGAGAACTTAAGTATATATAGCTAAATTGGAAAAGTAGAGAAAAGTTCTCGCGAATCGAGATTTGTCTTTATATAGGAGGTAAATATTGGAAAAAATTTAAAACAATAGATGAACAAATAAAATTATTAAAAAGTAGAAAATTAAATATAGAAAATGAAGAAAATGCTAAAGAAATGTTAGAAAACAATAACTATTATTATTTAATAAATGGATATAAAGATTTATTTTTAGATAAAAATGCTAAAACAGAAACATTTCATGAAGGAACAACTTTAGAAGAAATTTATAGTTTATATGAATTTGACAGAAAAATAAGAATCATCTTTTTAGAATATATTTTATTAATTGAAAGAAAAATTGATACCTATATAGCTTATGAATTTTCAAAAAATTATGGTCATAAAGATTACTTAATTCCAGAAAACTTTAATAATATTAGTAAAAACAAAGAACTAATCGATAAGTTTTTAACTGATATTAGTCTTGAAATATCTCATCAATATAAAAATTCAAATAAAATGATTACACATTATTTAGATACATATAATTATATTCCTCTATAGGTATTAATTAGAATATTATCTTTTGGAAAAGTTTCAAAATTTTATAGTTTTATGAAACAAAAGGAACAAAATAATGTAAGTAGAAAATTTAATATATCAAGCTAAATTTTAAAAATATATTTAATGAATTTAGGTAATATAAGAAATATATGTGCTCACGATGAAAAATTATATGATGTAAGATTAACTAAAAGAATAGGGATTACAGAATACCATAAGAAATTAAATCTAATTAAAAATAAGCCAAAAACAATATATGCTACTAGGGATTTATTTTCAATTATAATTATATTAAAAATACTTTTAGAAGAAGAACAATTTAATAATTTCTATAATGCAATAATAAAAAGTATTAAAATATTAGAAAAAGAGTTAAACACAATATCAATAGATAAAGTTTTGTATAAAATGGGATTTCCAATAAATTATAGAAAGTTATTAAAATTATAGTTAAAAATTCAAGCTAAAATGGAATAAAGTTTGCTCTATTTTTTCAAAAACTAATATAAAGATTCATCCCTCAGAGAGCAAAAAGGTATTAGGGCATTTCGCCCTAAACAGCGAAAACGGTGTCAAGACACCAAGCTCTTGACATTTCTTTATGACACCTTTGACAATTTATTCAAATCACTGAACTTATAATAAATAGTTGCTTGTTTATTGTCATCAACTTCAATTTTTTCTATTAAACTATTTAACATATAAGGCGTAACATTTTCTTTTTTCAAGAAATCATTTATTATTTTCTCATAATCAATAGTTTATTTTTCAAATTTTATTTCATTCAATTCTTTTAGTTTATTTTGGTTTGTTTCTCGTTCTTTTACCTTTTTATCATACATTCTTGAAAAATCATTATTATTTATAAGTCCGTTTAATTTATCTTCATATAATTTTTCGATTTGAAAATTTAGAACTTCAATAGATTTTGCAAGTAAACTTTTCTGCTTGTTAATCTCTTGTTCATTATCTAGTTCTTGGCTTGTTATATCTATTATTTGTTTCATTTTCTTTTTATCTAAATATTCTTGACATATATTTTGTACTTCACTAATCACAGCATTTTCTAATTTTTGATAGTTTATATTATGTGGTGTGCAAAGTCTTTGTTTAGGAAGTATTGCATAAGTATGACATCTTAAATAGACTGTATCACTACTATGGGTTGTAATTCCCATTTTCTTACCACAATCACTACAAACGACTAATCCTTTTAGTAGTAAATTTCGCGATTTTACTCTTGTTTCTGACTTACTATCAAAAATATCTTGTACTGCATAAAATTTCTCTTTATCAATAATAGGTTCATGTGTGTTTTCAACTCTTATCCAATCACTCTTATCATTTTTAATTCGTTTCTTTAATTTGTAATTAATTCTTTTACACTTTTCTTGCACCATATTTCCAATATATACTTCATTTTTTAGAATGTGCTTTACACTATTTGGTTTCCATATAGTACATACATTTTTACCAGTTCCTGATATTTGTGATGGTGTAGGAATATGCTCATCATTAAAAGTATAAGCTATTTGATTTAAAGCCGTTCCTTCTAAATATAAATCAAATATTCTTATTACATTTTTTGCATATTCTTCATCAATGGCAAGTTTGTGTCTATCACTTTCAGACCTTTTGTAGCCATAAGGAGTACGATTTCCATTAAAAGCACCATTTACTGCATTTCTATGTTTAGAAGCTTTTACTTTCTTTGAAATATCTTTTGCATATAAATCATTTATTACAGCTCTAAATGGTAATGTATCTGCAACACCATTATCTATTGCAGAATCATAATTGTCTAATATTGATACTAATCTCACTTGATTCTGTGGAAAAAACTTTTCAACATATTCTCCAAAACCAATATAATCTCTACCTAATCTTGATGAATCCTTTACAATTACCATATTTACTTTTTTATCTTTAATGTCTTGTATCATTCTTTTAAAATCTGGTCTTTCAAAATTTGTACCACTATACCCATCATCAATATAGACATCATAAATATTTAAATTATTTTCTTTTGCATATTGTTTTAATATTTCTTTTTGGTTTGTTATACTATTACTTTCTCCTTGTAAATCATCATCTTTAGATAATCTACAATACAAAGCACAGTTATATTTTTCTTGATTGCTTACTAACAATTTTTCCTCCTCTCTATTAGTAAGCTTCGACTATAATTATAGTTTTAGTTTATAGTGTTATTTTAAAAAAGTCAATAAAAAATACCTATAATATTTATTATAATTATAGGCGAAATACTTACTAATTTATTTTTAAGTTATTTAACTTACTTTATTTTTATTTATTTGCATATCATAGTAGATTTTAAAAGCATTTTCTAAAAGTCCTTTTACATCTACTGTTTCATTTTCCTTAAATTTATTTATTATAATAATACCTTTTTTCTTTTTATTTTTATCTTCCATATTGCGTTACCTCCTAGTTTTTTTATAATCATAGTTAATCTCATTTTAATTTTTCTCCCTTCAAAAAAGAGTTTTTAAGCATTTTAAAAATACATAGAAACTCTAATAAAATAAAAAAATAGCCCTAATATCCGTTCCGGCTAAATCTTTAAAATTATTCTATTATGCTCTTATAGAACTTGCATTTACAACATTTCTTATTCTTTTAGGAACATTATGTCCTACATTTATACCACTTTTTAATTGTAAGTCAGAACTATTTTTACAATATTCATATATTTGTCTATTCCATTTAGCAAATTGTAAATCTGATAGTTGTTTTTTCTTTGATAAATATTCATTATCTCTATTTATTTGTATTAACAATGCAAGATATCCTTGTTTTTCTTTAGCTCGTTTCTTTTGTATATATTCTCGTTTTAGAACTTTATTTTTTTCTTTACTTTCTAACTTTCTTAATTGTTTTTCTTGAACATACCTAGAATCACTTTGAATAATCTTTGTAACATATGATTTTACAACATTTAATTCTCGTGCAATGTCTGTAGGTCGTAAATGCATTTCATAGAATAATTCTATAATTTTGTCTTTTGTACCTTTGCTGTCTAATTTAGTTTTTATTTTTAATACCTCCATTCTCTTAAAAATTCTCTATTTCTTGCAAACTACAATTTCACACCTATAATATAAAACAAAAATAAAAAATTTAAATTACTTTATTATGTTGTTAATAGTCTGCTTAAAATCTTAAATTTACTGTTATTACAATACCTCTAAAAGATTTAGTGAATTTTTTATCTACAACTTTTAGCAATGAGTTTTGAAAAAAGTATTGTAATTATATTAATATTATAGTATAATAATTACAGAATGTCAATAACAATTTATTATTTTATTAAAATTGTTTATAAATTTTTCTTTATAGGAGGGAGATTAAACTATGGAATTGCCAGAGGTAACCTTTTTTGAAGATTTCTACTTTTGGTTTAATACTGAAACAAAAAAAGAATATTATGCTACACCTTTATATTTTTATAAAGCTGATTATCATTTAGACACAGAAAATAAATTAAGAGATGTATATTATAAAGAAACAGAAAAAACAGATAATGGATTAAAACATCCTGCTAGTATCTATTTTCCTTTTTATGAAAAATTAGGTCTTATGCTTTTAAGATTTTTAAATGCTGATTTATCTAACTACGAAATGGCTAACAAAACTTTCTTTTATGCTTATGGATTTGAAATATTAAAAGATTTAGATAAAAATTATAAATTTGAGTTAAGCAATAATTATGGCAGTAATGAGAATTATTTAAAAGCAATCACTAAAATATTTAAAGATTTACAAGAAAATTTAATTGACTTACAACAAGAACTAATAAAAGCAGTTACATATATTTATAATTTAGATAATGATAGTAGATTGGAAAAATATACATATGTTGAACGATTTGCAGTTTATCTAATAAAAAGAATGGGTAAATTATATTTGTATTATAAAAATGATTTCATTATGAGAGATAGTTATTCAAGAAAATATCAAGAAATTGGAAAAAATAGTGAATACGATTTATTAGATACATTAAAAGAAAAAAATATGGTACTTTCAATGAGCGATACACATAAAAGTACAGATTTATCAAGTATTTGCTATGCTATACTTGAAGAACTTTCAAAAACACCTAACTATCCAATTAAAAAATGTCAAAATTGTGGAATGTACTTTATTCCAACTTCAAAAGTAGATGAAATTTATTGTGATTACCCAAAAGAAAATTCAAAACCTTGTAGAGATTTAGGTGCTTTTCAATCTTATACAGAAAGATTAAAACAAAATAAGGCTATGGGAGAATATAGAAGAACATATCAACAAAAATTTATGCAAGTTAGAAAAGATAAAGAAAATAAAAAAACTGCAAACGACTTTGAAACATGGAAAAAACAAGCTAAAGAAAAAATTAACCAGATGAAAAAAGGCAAACTTACTGAAAATGAAGTCTATGAGTGGATTTTGAAAAACAAATAATAATATATAAAAAATTGACAATTTTGTTGTAATTTAAGCATTTATGAAGTATAATGTATCTATCCTTTTCATAAAGGAAAACTTTAATGAAGGGGGTGAGGCTATATGACCAATGCAGAACTAATCTTGAAGTTAGTTGAAATGCTTGTTGAATCTGAAAAGAAACAACAAACAATGAATACTAATGAAAAGAATGGTCAAAGCAAAGATTAGTACATAACTAATCATAAAGGAGTAGTAACTTCCATTTGCTACTCCTTTATTTTTAGGTAAAACAAAAGAGATGCCTTCTTCCATTGCACCTCTTTCTAACTATATGACTTCTGCAGAACTTTAGTCACTTTTTAAGCTACTTATATTGTACTACGAAAAAATAGAATTGTCAAACAATTTCAAAAAAATTTTTGTTTTTGGATATAATAATTTTATTGAATAATTCTACATTTTATGATATAAATAAATTGTAGAATTATATTAAATTGAAATGAGGAAACAAAAGATGGAAGACAATTATCCAAAATCATATAAAGAGGTAATAGAAATATTAAATTATGTACCACAGGAAAGTGTTGATAAAATTCCTCAAACAATGCTTGAAACATTTAAAATTAAAATGGATAAAAATTATGATTTTAAGGTTGATATTAACAAAAATTTTGAAGGACAAGAGATATTGGAAGAAACAAAAGCTATTTTGGCTAATATATTTAGAGATTATTGGGCTACATCTTACCAAAAAGAGAGAATTGAAGCAAAAGAAAAATATGATAGACAAAAAGCAGAAGAGGAAAAAAGAGAACAATATAATCCAGATGATATATTTAAAAATAAAAAAATAAATACAGAAAGAGAAGAATATATACAAAATGAAGAAAATATAAATAATTTACCTGTTGAAATAAAGAAAGAAAAATTTTTTACGAAATTAATTAATTTTATAAAAAAGCTATTTAATAAATAAAATGAATAATAAGAAAGGATATTTTAATGGAAGTAAATGTAGATGAAATTATAAAATCATGTCAAAGTGGACAACTAAAGGATATTGCAAAATCAGGGCATGTACCATGTTATGAAATAAATGATGATTTTGTTTTAGTAGTTAGAAGTTCAAATATGGCTGAAAATAGCAAAAAACTTATGGAATTGAGTTTAAAAGGGATTAAGGACGTTTGTTCAGTTGTAGATTATCGAGTGATAGAGGAAAATTGCTATGAAATTCAAAAAAGGGCAAGAGGAGAGCATTTTAGAACAGATGAAACAAAACAACAAACAATTGATAATATAAGTCAAAAAAAGAGACTTCTATCAAAAGCACAAGAAAGATTGAACAAAAATTCTAATGATTTTAATAAGAGAATAGTAACTTTATGTTTAGAAGATATAAAAGCCTATGAAATATATATGGACGGTGCAAAGTATAAAAGTTTAAAATATGATACAAGAAAAGATGAATTAATGGCAAGATATTCAATGATAATGAAAATGCCCACTCAACATATAAAAGATTTTTTTGAAACTATTATGCAATTATCAGATAATAAAATGAGTTATGATCCACAAGGGAATAACCTTTTATATGATGAAGAAAATGGTTTTTCTGTAATTGATTTATCAGAGGAAATAAATGGCGAAGAAAATTTTTCTAATATTCTAAATGCTTCTAATTATTATACTATGGAACAATTATTAGGAACTAATAAAATTAAAGAAGTTCCTAGTGAAGAACACGAAACTGCAATAGAAGCGATGAGAGAATCATTGAAAAAAATTGTAATCTCCATAATTGACTTAGAACATGACGGAAAAAGAATCTCATTAGAGCAAATACAGGAAAGTCTATCAACATATAAACAATATGGAATAGCTTTATCAGTGGATGAAATCTTAGAAGATAAAAATAAGAACGAAGAATATATAATAACGCTAGGTGAAATAGGCAAAGGAACAGTGAATACACCAATAAAAACGAAAAATGCAGCTGAACAAAGAGTTACTATAGATGAAAAGAGTATTGAAAAACAAGAGGAACAGCATAAAGAATGATATAAATTTTAATAAAATGGAGAATAAAAAATGAGTGATAAAGAAGAAAAATATCAAAGTGTAATAGAAAAGATTGCTCAAACATCAGGTAAGAGTGTAGAAGATGTTAGAAAAGATTATGATGAAATAATAACAACTAATAATGTTAATAGAGATGGTGAAGAACTATATTTGTTAAGGAGAATAGTATCAAAAGAGATCTTAAAAGGAATGGGCATGTATAATAATAAGGGGAGATATTCGATATATACCAAAGATGGAGAATTTGCAGGTTTCATAGATGCCACTATTTCAAATACTAAAAAGGCCAATAAAGCTGAAATAGAATATAAAACAGTAGAGAAACAAAGAAACAAAGGGAATATTACAATTGCGCTTAAAGAAGTTTTAAAAGACATATTTATAAATCATTCTTTTGACAATCTAACGATAAGAGATATCTTTCCAACAACTAATATAGAAGAAGTATTTTTAAATATAAATGATGATAACTATGCAAGTCAAGCAGTAGCCAGAAAAAGTGGCTTCCAAAAAATGGAAATATACATACAATGACTAGAGAAAGATTTTTAGAACTTATGAAAGAAAGATTTTTTTCACCACAAGAAATAGGAAGAGCAACAATAAATGTCCCAACAGAAGAAAAAGATTTAGCAAAAAGACAAATCGAAACTCAAAAAATACAACAACGAGTATATAGAAAAAATTGATGAAAAATATTAAATTTTTTTAAGTTATCAATCGGAAGGAAATCCGATTTACACTATCCACTTTTACGATAGTCTCGATTATCTTTCTAAATCCCATTTTTTTCCTTTTCTTCATTTTTTAGTTGTTCTTCAGCATCTAAGACAATATTAGTTTCTTTTTGAAAATTCCTTACTAAATTATCTTCAGCTCCCATATCAAATTTCTTACAAATCCAATGGATAAATTTATCAATAGTTTCATATAACTTATCTATAATTTTGTGTAAATGATTGTTTTCTTTTTCTAATGATTTAATTTTGTTTTTATATTCATATTTAATATCCATTTCTTTATTTTCAAATTCTTGTTCTAATTCTCGTTTTCTATTATTAAATCTTATATCAAGAGTATTACTTTTCTTTCTATATTCATGTTCAAGTTGCTTTACTGTATTGTGTAATTCTTCATTATTAGCAAGTATTGAATCTCTTTCTTTTTGGTATCTTTCAGCTTCTTCAACAACTACGGCTTGTTTTGATAATTCTTTGTGCAACTCTATATTTTCTTGATGTAGTTGAGTGATTAGATTGTCTTGAGGTTTTATAATTTCGTTCATAATCTTTTCATCTCTATTAATCATAACTTTCTTAATATTTTTTAACTCTGGAATTTCTGGCAGTTCTAATTTTATATTATTTAATGCTTTTTTAGTATTTTCAAAATTTGTTAATTTCTTTAAATTTTCGATTTTTTCGTGTTTTACTTTTGTTTCTTCCACTGGCAGACCTCTTTCTAAGTAAAAGCCTTTTGATGTTACATACTTGTGAAAAGCATTTTGTAACTGTCTATAACTATCTCGACCTTTCCAAAAATCTCTTGCACATATTTTATCTATTGCATTTCCTTCTTCATCTTTTGTGTGAATTACAGGTATATATACTAAATGCATATGTGGTGTAGTTTCATCTAAATGTACTGATGCAGAAACTATGTACTTTTCTCCAAGATTTTTGTAATTGCATACAAATTTATAACTTTCCTTAAAATATCTCTTTGTTTCTTCTAAAACAATTTTATCAAAAAAGGCATTATCTGATGTAATCATCATTTCACACATTATAATGCTGTTACTCCTAATATTGCCTTTTAAATCATATTCTTTTTTCATTCTATCAAATTCTTTTATATAAGTTAGTTCATTTTTCTTACACCAAAAGTTAAGATGTGTTCTTGTAGGGTCAATATCTTTATTAGAATGTCCTTTTGACCTTCTATCATTGTGAATATATGACCCTTGTGCATCAACTCTTGTTAATTTATTATTTCTTATTATTGCGTAGCTCATCTTCTTTGAACCTCCTTCTTTGCTCAAGATAAATTTATTTTGTCTAACATACTAGACAAGCAAGCTTGTCCGTATGGCAGGGAAATTTACATTTCCCCACACCCCTTTGCCTAAAAAATGCTACTTGCATTTTTTAGATTTAAAATAATTCGCTTGACTAGCGAATTATTTTAAAAAAGAGTCAAGAAAAACTTTTTCAAATTTTTCTTGACTCTATGAAACCTTGCTCGGTTTCAAACTTCCACGCAAACCAAATAAAAGCATAGATTTTTATAAAATCTAAACTTTTATTTGATTTTATTGTAGTTATTCTATTTATAATTATAGTCTAAATCTTACTAATACTTTATTTTCTATTTTCGTCATAAGGAAATGCTAAGCTGGCGAATATTGGACAGGAAAAATTACCACACCAATATTCGTTCTTTTTTTGTAGCCTTTTTTCTTTTTCTGTACTTATTTTAATACAAATAAAAAATATATGTTATCTTATTATAAATTTAAATTAAAACAATAGTCATTTTTAAATTAAATTTTAATAATAATTACATAGGTGAATGATTATGAATGAAAATAATATACAAGCTAAAGATAAAATATTTTTCATTTTCAATAGTGATAAAGAAAATATAAATGCTAAAATAGAAAGAACCTTTGAAATATACTTAAAAGATTTAATAGAAAATGGCAAAGAGCATTGAAGATTTAGGTAAATAGCGTATAATCTTTCTAGCAGGTGATTGCTAGAATAGGGGAGGTGCAAATGAATTTTAGCAATCAAAATACAATTAATAAAGCATTTAAAGTAGGAATATATATACGTTTATCTCGTGAAGATGGAGATAAACTAGAAAGTGATAGTATTTCAAATCAAAGAGATATACTTAAAAGATATGTAAAAGAAAATCAGCTTATTTTAGTAGATGAATATAAAGATGATGGTGTCTCTCGGAACTACTTTTGATAGACCTGATTTTAACAGAATGATAACAGATATTGAAAATAAAAAAATCAATATGGTAGTTACAAAGGATTTATCAAGACTTGGAAGAGATTATATTAAAACAGGTTATTATATAGAAAATTATTTTCCAGAAAAAAATGTAAGATATGTTTCAATACTAGATGGAATAGATACTTTTTTAGATAGTACAAATAATGATGTAACACCTTTTAAGGCAATTATAAATGATATGTATGCAAAAGATATATCTAAAAAAATCAAAGGAGTTTTACGAGAAAAAGAATTAAAGGGAGAATATTTAGCAAGTTTCGCTCCCTATGGCTATAAAAAAAGTGTTATTCATAAAAATAAATTAGAAATTGATAAAAATGTATCATATGTAGTAGAAAAAATATTTGAATTATATTTACAAGGAAATGGTTTACAGAAAATATCAAACATTTTAGATCAAGAAGGAATTGATCCTCCGAGTAAATATTTTAATTTAAAAAATCAAAGAGAAACTTGGAGTCCTAAAACCATAAGAGCAATGCTTGTAAACGAGGCTTATATTGGAAATACTGTGCAAAATAAAAGTGCGAATGTTTCATATAAAGTAAAAAAACGAAAACAAAAAAATAAAAGTGAATATATAAGAGTAGAAAATACACATGAGGCTATTATTTCAAAAGATGTATTTATTAAAGCACAAGAAATACTAAAAAGTAAAAAAAGTTTATCTACACCAAAACATGATGAACTGCTAAAAGGATTAATCTTTTGCCATAATTGTGGTAGACAACTTAGAATTTGTTATCGAGGAAAAGTTAATAAAATTGGATACATAGATTGTAGTTTGGCACGAGGAAAAGATAAAAAATGCAAAACTTGTAATTATAATTATAATAAATTTGAAAATAAAGTACTTAATAATGTAAAAGATATAGTTAATACATTTTGTGATAAAACCGCTTTAAAGCAGATATATGAGAAAAATAAAGATGGTTATAGCAAACTTATTCAAAAAGAAGAACAAAAATTAACAAATATAAAAAATAAAATAGAAGATATATCAAAAAAATTAGATAAAATGTATATGGATAATGTAAATGGAGTTATAACAAATGATGACTATTTTAGATATTCAAGAGATTTTATAAGACAAAGAGAAAAACTAAAAAAAGATAAAGCAAATATACAAGAACATATAAGACTATTGCAAGATAAAATTCAAGTAAATAAAAATAAAGAAAAAGCTGATAAAGTCATTGAAGATTTTTTAAAATTTGAAAAGCCTAGCAAACAAATATTATTTGAATTAGTAGATAGGATAGAATTAGATGAGTTTAAAAACATATATATATTTTTTAATTTTTCAGATTTAAATATAGTAAAAAAACAATTAGATAATATGCAATTTATACGGAGAGCGCATATAATGGCTTGTAAAAGGCAAACCATTAACGCAACAATCATATAAAGAGTATAATTGGTAACATTACCAACTCTTCACATTTAGCATGGATGTATGATATTTATTGCAAAACTGGAATAAAAGTATCTTTTCCCATTATAGCGGACAGAAATGGACAGATAGCAAGAAAATACGGAATGATATCAAATGACATAAGTAACACAGAGACAGTAAGAAATGTATTTATAATAGATGATAAAGGAATAATAAGAACAATACTTATATATCCAATGAATATAGGAAGATTTATACCAGAAATAATAAGAATAATTCAAGCACTCCAAATGGCAGATTGTATGAATAGTTCTACTCCTGCAAACTGGTTACCAAATCAACCAGTAATAATGCCAATTCCAAAAACTTTTGAGCAATTACAAGAAAGAAACAACTACATACAAGAGAACAGAAATGGAATTAGTTGGTATTTAAGTTTTAAAAATCCTTCCAAAGAATGTGAAAATAAAACATGTGAAAAATAAATATTACTAGAAAGAATAAATTGTAAAAAAGTACGCATACTAATACCACAAAAATATTTTTTGGAGGTAGAATATGGAAGGAAACCAAAAAATACATTGTTCTGTAAAAGACTGTAAATATAATGAAGAATATGGAAATATATGTACTTTGCAAGCAATAAAAGTAACACCAAATTCAAACAAAAACGAAGCTAAAAAGCCAGATGAATCAATGTGTGCAAGTTATGAATATGAGAAGGAATAGAATTTCTTCTCATATTTTCTTGACATATAAAAAAAATAGAAATAAAATATCAATATGATATAAATTAAAAATAGGAAGGATGATATTATGTTAGTAACGACAAAAGAAATGTTTGAAAAATCAATGAAAGAAAAATTTGCAATAGGAGCATTTAATGTAAATAATATGGAAATAATACAAGCTATTGTTGATGCAGCTGCGGAAAATCAATCTCCAGTAATATTACAAGCATCATCAAGTGCAATAAAATATGCAAAAATAGGATATTTAATGAAAATGATTGAAGCAGCAGTAGAAGAACATCCAGAAATACCAATTGCTATACATTTAGATCATGGTCCAGATTTTGAAACTTGTAAAATGTGTATAGATGCGGGATTTACTTCAGTAATGATTGATGGATCAAAATATGATTTTGAAGAAAATATCAAATTAACAAAACAAGTTGTTGATTATGCTCATCCAAAAGGAGTAGTAGTAGAAGCAGAATTAGGAAAATTAGCAGGTATAGAAGATGATGTAAATGTTTCAGAAAAAGATGCTATGTACACAGATCCAGAACAAGCAGAAGAATTTGTAAAAAGAACAGGTTGTGATTCTTTGGCAATAGCTATTGGTACAAGCCATGGAGCATATAAATTTAAAGGTGAAGCTAAATTAAGATTTGATATATTAAAAGAAATTAAAAATAGAATTCCAGATACTCCAATAGTGTTACATGGAGCGTCTACTGTCATCCCAGAACTAGTTGAAATGTGTAATAAATATGGGGGAGATATACCAGGTGCAAAAGGTGTACCAGATGAAATGTTACACGAAGCTAGTTTATCAGGAGTATCAAAAATTAATGTTGATACTGATTTACGTCTAGCCATGACAGCAGGAATAAGAAAAGTATTTAATGAAGAACCAAATGCTTTTGACCCAAGAAAATATTTAACTCCAGCAAGAGAATTAATAAAGCAAACTGTATCACATAAAATGAAAGATGTTTTTGGTTCAAGTAATAAAATATAAACTTTATTATTAGATAAAAATAAACAATATAAACTAAGTATATTGTTTATTTTTTAAGCTAGCTTGAATTTGCCTATTAGCATCTTTTTTAGCTAAATCTTGTCTTTTATCATATAATTTTTTACCTTTTCCTATGCCTAATTCTACTTTTACCAAACTATCTTTAAAATATAAAGATATAGGAATAAGAGAAAAGCCTTTTTGCTTTATCAATCCAATTAATTTGTTAATTTCTTTTTTATGTAACAATAATTTTCTATCTCGTAGAGGATCTTTGTTAAATATGTTTCCATGCTCATATGGACTAATATGCATACCTATGATATATGCTTCACCTTTCTTTATATTTGCATAACTATCTTTTAAATTGACTTTCCCTGCTCTAATTGATTTTATCTCTGTACCTGAAAGTACAATTCCTGCTTCTAATTTATCTTCAATAAAGTAGTTATGATATGCAGTTGGATTTTTTGCTATAAGTTTTATGTTCATAATAAATTACATTCCTTCCTTAAGTTTTTAAATTTTGCCTAAAAAAATATCATTTTTCAATAAGGATACCTTAATTTATATAATATTATAACATAAAGAAAAATACATTAAAAGACATTGTTAAAATCTTTTTTATTGATAACCTGTACAATATGATATAAATAAATTAAAACCATATTGTACAAGTTATGAATTGGACTTAAATATTAATCTCTATCCTTATAATTAGAATTTGCAAATTGAGCTGAGTAATACCAAACAAGAGCTATTATTGCAATTGCAGCTATACCTATTATAAGCCAAGTCCAAGTTGTTGCATTCATTCCCATAAATGTTGTTGTTCCTTCTGCTGATGTCCTTACAGCTGTATAATTATTATTGTTATCTCTATTTGCTGTTTCATTGTTAGTATCTTTTTTAGTATTATTGTTATCTCCATTTTCTTTCATAGAATTAGTTATGTTGTTCATTCCGTTTTCAGCTTTATTAGTCATATTTTTTGTTGCATCAGTAACACCGTTCATTGTATCTTTAATTGCATTTTCAGCTCCACCAACAACATTTTGAGCTCCGTGTGCAGCATCATTTAAAGCATCATTTGCAAAACACAAAGAAGATGAAAAAACAAGAACTAGAGTAGTAATTAAACCGATTAATAGTTTCTTATTCATAATTTTTCCTCCTATAATATTTTTATGCAAGGCTAGTTACCTTGATATGTGCAATGATTGCACAATTGTGCCGAAATATTTAATTCCGAAAAGTACAAATTTTTTATATTATAAGCATGTTAACAAATAACATAAAAAATTGTTTATTAATAGTATAAAAAAAATGTAGAAAAATATACATTACATAAAATTAATTGAAATGTAATTATGAATAAAAAATCAAATTTTCTTATAAAAAACACAAAATAAAAAACTCACTTGAAATATTATCAAAATGAGTCATTTATTGGTAATTTTATTTTTTTAATCTTATTAAAATTGCAATTGCAAGTAATATAAGTAAAACACCTATAACAATTAGAAATATAGTTAATATTTCTGTTATACCTAGTTCTGTATCAGATGTGCTGTTCACATTACTTACTGTAGTAGTAGAATCAGCAGAATTAGTATTCATAGTGTTATTAGAATATGTATTATTACTAGAGTTTGTATTTTCACTATTAACAGAATTATTTGTATCAGCTTGATTATCTTCATCAACCATATTTTCATCTTCTGATACAACATTTGTATCTGTTGAGGTATTTGATGAATTATCTTCATCTATTGAATTCAAATCTACAGCATATGTAAATGTATTCCAAAAAAGTAATATACTTGCTAACATTACTAATATTATTAATATTTTTTTATTTAATTTTATCATATAGAAGACCTCCTAAAAACTTAATCTTTTGAACTTTATTAATGATATCACAACAATAAAGTAAAAGTCCAGTATTTATATAAAAAAAATTAAAATTATATAAAGCAATGTTACAATTCACAGTTATATGGACATATTACAGCAATAAATATAGTATTTTTCGGTTCAAT
>CAMMMI010000034.1 GCA_946497905.1 uncultured Clostridium sp. | reverse complement strand
TAGGGATTAAAGGAACGTCCCCTAGTTGTCAAAATAGCCCGTCCCCTTTGGCACTCTACATGCAACTATTACTCTATCATTATTTCCTAAATCTTTTTTACAGTAAATATTTATATATTTTCCTTCTTTTTCTAATAAGCTTTCAACTTGCTCTTTTTGATCAAACCCTATTTCTAAACATAACATTCCTTTATTATTTAAATAATTGTATGAATTTTGAATTATTTTCCTATAAAAGTCTAATCCATCTACTCCGCCATCTAACGCTAATATTGGCTCTTTTTTTACTTCTATATCAAGTTTTTCTATATCTTCTTTTTTTATGTATGGTGGATTTGATACTATAAAATCATATTTATTTTTTGATAAGTTACTAAATAAATCTGATTCTATAAAAGTAATTTTTTCTTCTACATTGTTATTTCTTGCATTCTTTTTTGCTATTTTTAAAGCTTTATTACTTATATCAACTGCCGTTATATCTACATTATTTAAATATTTAGCTAACGAAACTGCTATTGCTCCACTTCCTGTACATAAATCTAATATTTTAATAAAATTTTTTCTTTTGCATAAATTTATTACTTCTTCTACTAAAATTTCTGTATCTGGTCGTGGTATTAATACATCTTCATCAACATAAAAACTCATTTTCATAAATTCTTGTTGATGTGTTATATGCTGAATAGGTATTCCTTTTATCAACATGTTTATCCCTTTTAAGTAATCTACATTTTGCCTTAATGTTAATTGTTGGTCATCATGTACTAATATGTATTCTCTTGGTTTATTTAATATATATTGCATTAAAAGTCTTGATTTTAGGTTTGGTTCTTTTATATTGTTTGTTTTAAGACTAATCATACCTTTTCTCATTACTTCTTTTAATTGCATGACTACCACTTCCTTTTGCCTAAATTCATATTAAATTCACTTTTATTTTACTATATTAGTATATAAATGTCAAAGGGGACGTTCCTTGAGATTGCCATTGGGGACGGGTTATTTTGGCACACTTTAATATAATAAATTTAAATTAGAGTATATTATAAAGTGTGCCAAAATAACCCGTCCCCAATGGCAATCTCAAGGTCCGTCCCCTTTTGCACTATTCAAATATTTTATTAAATTCTTGCTCATTGATTTTTTCTTTTTCTAGTAAAACATTAGCTATTGCGTCTAGTTTATCTCTATGTTCTTTTAATAATGTTTGTGCATCGTTATATGCTGTGTCTATAAGCATTTTTACTTCTTGTCCTATTTTGTCCCCTATATTTTCGCCAAACATCTGAATTTCGTATGCTTCTTTTCCTTGAAAGTCTATTGGTCCTAAGTTATCACTCATTCCATATTTTGTTACCATATCTCTGGCTATTTTTGTTGCTACTTCTATGTCATTGCTTGCTCCTGTTGATATATCATCTAATACTAATTTTTCTGCTGCTCTACCTCCAAGTAGTGCTATTAATTTTTCTTGCATTTCTGTTTTTGAAATATAGTATTTGTCTTCATCTGATTTATACATTGTATAGCCACCTGCAACGCCTCTTGGTATTATTGATACTTCTTTTACATTTGATTGTGTTGGTAAGTATCTACTAACTACTGCATGTCCAGCTTCGTGATATGCTGTTAGTTTTTTGTCTTTATCTGATATTACTCTTTGACGTTTTTCTAATCCTACTGTTACTTTTTTTATTGCTTCTTCTACGTCTTGATTTTCTATGTCTTCATGTTTCATTTTTGTTGCAATTATTGCTGCTTCATTTAAAATATTAGCAAGTTCAGCACCTGTAAATCCTGCTGTGTCTTCTGCTATACTTTCTAGGTTTATATCTTCTGATAATTTTTTGTCTTTACTGTGTATTTTTAGTATTTCTAATCTTCCTTTTAAGTCTGGATTTGGTATTGTAATTTGTCTATCAAATCTTCCTGGTCTTAATAGTGCTTTGTCTAGCATTTCTGGTCTATTTGTTGCTGCTAGAACTATTATTGTTTCTTCTGAACTAAATCCATCCATCTCTACAAGTAATTGGTTTAATGTTTGATTATTTTCTGTTTCTGCTCCGCTATTTGATGTTCTTCTTGAACCTATTGCGTCTATTTCATCTATAAATACTATACATGGTGCTAATTTTCTTGCTTTTTCAAATAGTTTCCTAACTCTTGAAGCTCCTAATCCTGCAAACATTTCTATAAATTCTGATCCACTCATTGATATAAATGGAACATCCGCTTCTCCTGCTATTGCTTTTGCTATTAATGTTTTACCTGTTCCTGGTTTTCCATATAATAATACTCCTTTAGGTATTTTTGCACCCATTTTTACAAATTTTTCAGGTCTTTTTAAAAAGTCTACTATTTCTACTAATTCTGCTTTTTCTTCGTCTAATCCTGCTACATCATCAAATGTTACTTTTGTTTTTCTTTCTGTATCATCATAAACTTTTCCTTTTTCTCCAAGTCCTTGCATTTTAAATATCATTATAAATAATGCGAGCATTATGGCTGTTGGTAATATTGATATTATAACTGATGGAATTTGTGCTAAAATACTTTTTGGTTTTTGTATTAATTCTATTTCATTTCCTTCTGCAACTTTAGATTGTACTAAATCCATAAAGCTTTCTGTATTTGGTACTATTGCTGTTTTTTCTTCCTCTACATTTTTCATTTTTACTTTAACAGTTGTACTTCCTACTGTCATTTCTATTTTTTCTATATTCCCATATGACATTTCTTTTATTAAATCTGTATATGCTAATGTATTTTCGTCATTTTCTTTTGATGTATTCATATATAGAAATATTATTCCAGTTATTATCGCCAATAATATTATTACAAAACCTAATATTATTAATAATTTTTTATCTTTGTTTTTTTCTTTATCATTTTGGCTCATTATTTTTCTCAATCCTTTCTGATTTATTTATTTAATTGTATCTAATACTATTATTTTTTATTATTATATAAAAATTATGCATTTGAACCTTCTGGTTCTTGTTTCGATTTATCTTGTTCGTCATCTTGTTCTTTATCTTTTTTCTTTCTCTCTTCTTTTTCCTTTTCTCTTTTTTCATCTTCTTGTTTATCTTCTTTTTCTCTTTCTAATTGTTGTTTTACTATTGCCTCTACTTCAGCTATTTTCATTAATTCTTGTTGCTTTTTTATAAATTCTCCTTTTAATATAAATATTGCTGCTACTAAATAGATTGCCGCTACTGCTACATACATAACTTGGAAATATTCTATATTAAAGTTAATAAATATATTTATTGCAACATATAGTATGTTTAATATAATTGATAATGTTAAAGCATATATTGTCATATTAAATACAGCCACATATCTCATTCTTATTTTTGCTATCCAAGTTGTTAGATATCCAAATATACTTAATAAAATTGCATTTGTTATTGTTGTTATAAAATACATTATAAATGCATATACAAACATCGTTATAAATACACTAATATATATATTTACAATTTGTGTGCTATTTGCATAATTTATAACATCTTGTTTTGTAAATTCTTGTATTTGCATTTGATTTAATACATCTTTGTAATTATAATTGATTGTTCCTGTTACTGATATATTTTTTAAAATAACTCTATCTTTTAATACAACAATTCCATCTCCTGATTGTTCTATTGATGTGATATATTCATTTACTTTGTTTTCATCTTCTGTTATTGTGTCTATTATTGCCATTCCCATTACTGGACTATCTTCTATTATTATTGGTTCTTCTGAATTTACAGTTAATGTTCCTTCTTTATATGAGAAATCTGGAAATTCATTTTGCAAGTACTTAATTCCATCTTGAATCATTCCATGTGTTTGATATACCATTCCTAAACAAAGTACTATTGCCAAAATTGCTACTAATTTTGTTATATATGAGATTGCTTTTGGAAGCCCTTGTGCTGCCATATCTGGATATTTTTCTATTTTTACGATTGAATTATATAGTTTTTTGAAAAATCCGTCTTCTTTATTTCTGTTTTCTTGTGTTTTTTCATTATTATTTTTACTATTTTCGTTATTATCTTTTTCTTTGTTATTTCTTTCTTTGCTTTCTTTGTTTTCTTTTTCCTCATTGTTTATTTCTTCGTTTTGTTTTTCTTTGATTCCTTTTTCTTCATTGTTTATTTCTTCGTTTTGTTTTTCTTTGATTCCTTTTTCCTCATTGTTTATTTCTTGAAATTTATCTTCATTTTGACTATTTTTCTGTTTTGATTCAAAATCCTCTTTATTTTCTACTTTTTCTTTTATTTCTTCTTCATTTAGATTTTCTTTGTTATCACTCATTTAAATATACTCCCTTCTTAGACTTGAATCAACAAATTTAGGGTTGACTTCTATTCTTACTTTATCCCCTATATTAACATCTTTTCCTGTAACATCACATATTATATGATATGTTCCAATTCTTCCTAATATTTTACATTTATTTTCTTTTATCTTAACATATTTGGTTTGATTTTTAAAAAAGTCTTTTACATCTCTTACTATGTATCTTAATTTATCTAGCATTCTAAACATGTCCCTATCATTAGTAACATTAACCCCATCACTATATCCACATGGTATTATAGCAATTTTAGTTTCTTTTTTTGTTTTAAATGTATTAGAATATCCTATATTAAATTTCGCTGGTAATGTTTTTATTTCTGATACATTTGTTTCTAAATATCCAACTTTTCTTAGTCCTAATGCATTTGTGAATGATAACCTTCCAAGAAATGCTGAACCAACTCTTACAGCATTTAAATGCATTATAGGGAATTTTGCAAATGCTGATGAGTTACATATATGAAGCATTCCTGTTTCTATTTCATTCATTTTTAATAGTTCTATTATATCTAAAAATCTATCAAATTGTTTTTTTGTATATTTATCATCATAAAAACTTATTGAAAAATGTGAGTAAGTTCCTTCTATTTTAATATTTTGAAGCAGTTTTAGATTTTCCACTAATTTTTCTTTTTCTGTATAGATAAATCCATACCTTCCAAATCCTGTGTCTATTTTTATATGTGCTCTTATTTTTACATTCTTTTCTTTTGCTACTTCTTCTGCTACTTCTATATCTTGTATTGAACCAATTGTTAAAATTATATTATTTTCTATCAATAATTCTACATCTTCTTTTATTGCTGTTGATGATAATATTAAAATATCTTGTTTTATTCCAGCTTTTCTTAATTTTATTGCTTCCTCTATTGTTGATACTGCAAAAAAGTTTATTCCATTATCAATTAAAAATTTTGTATATTCAACAATTCCTAAACCATATCCGTTTGTTTTTACAACTGCAATTATTTTTACATGCTCTCCATTATCATTTTTTCCACTTTTGTTGGCATATTCCTTTATTTGTTCTATATTATGTCTTAAATCTTTTACATTTATTATTAATTTTTTCACTTTTCCTCCAAATTTGTTAACAATTTCTTTTTCGTTTTTATCTTTTTATAAGGTTTTAATTTTTTAATATTGCATTTATTTATTTTTTAATTTCATTTTTAATTGTCTTATTGTTCTAAATGCTTTTTCTGAAAATTTGTATAGTTTATATGTTAATGGTTTAAATGGAATATATACCTCTCCTATAAATTCTGTAAATGTAGCTCCAAATCCTTGCTTAAATCTATATAAACCATATTGTGGATGATTTTCATCTACTACCCCTGATACCCCTCTAAAGTCATATATATCATCTTTTCTTTGTATTGCCATTTTTATCATTTCCCATTGTAATAAATAATTAGGCATTAAATTTCTATGACTATTGCTACTTGCTCCATATAAATACCAGGTTTTATTACCATAAAATATTGGTATTACTCCTGAGATTGGCTTTCCTTCATAATATGCCATTAATATTTTCATATGGTTTGGGCCTAAACAATCATACATTTTTTCAAAATATTCTAATGGTCTTATAATAAATCCATCTCTTGCACCTGTTTCTATCATTATTTTATGGAAGTCTTTTAAATCTTCTTTTGTTCCATCTTTTATAGTTACTCCTTTTCTTGAGGCTAACCTTATATTATATCTCCATTTTTGTTTGAAGCCTGCCATTATTTCTTCTTCTGTTTTATCTTTAATATCTAGTCTGAATACATATCTTGGTTGTATTTCATCTTTGAAGTCTTTTGCATCATCTTTTATTTTGTATCCTAAACTTGTTACTATATCTCTGAATTGTTGATCATCACTTTCTATATCTGGTTCTATTCTTAATACTATTGCATTATATTTTTTTGCTAATTCTTTTGCTCCATCTGTTAATTGTTTCATAACTGCTAAGTCATGTATATCACATACTGGTCCTCTTGATGAATACATTATATTCCCAAATATTGGCATTTTTCTTATCCATACACTTAAAGAACCTATTATTTTTCCGTCATCATCTTCTGCTAATATTACTTCTGGTTTCCAGTTTGGCTTTTTTACTTCTGCCCATTCTAATGATTGTTGAAAATTACATCTTTCATGGTTTTCTAAAAATTCTTTGTATTCTTTTTTTGATTCTTCGTCTGTTACGAATCTCATTTCTTGTTTTCCTCCTAGTATATTATTTACATTATATTCGTATTTTACACTAAATAAGAAAAATTTACAAGTTATTCATAAAAATTCACAGGAAAATTCATGATATTAATTGCATTATTCTACAAAATTTTATAAAATAAAAACATAAAGGTAAAAGCAATTTTATTAAAATTTTTTATGTCTATATCAAATAAGAAAATTTGACTCTAATGGAGTCAAACAATGCAGAAGTTGATAATAATTTGAATTCTTTTATGAATTTGCATTTTAAGAAAGGATTGAATTTTAAAATGGATGATTTAAAAAATAGAAAACATATAGAAAATGTATATAAAAATAAGACTATTAATTTATTAAAGATTTGTATTGGCTTATCTATACTTAGTTTTGCAACTTATTTAAGTGCTATATTTTTTTATAATGCTTTTGACTTTGGCTTAATTTTTGAAATAATTTCTTTTATATTTATCATATTTGCCATTAATAAAACTCTAAAAAATGATTTTCAATCAGGAAAAAGAAATATTATTATCGCTATAATTCCAATTGGATGGCTTATCATTTATGATTTTTTTAATCTATGTGTAAATATAGTAGAAGTTATGACAGAAGTATCTGGTTATTATTTAAGTTTTGACAAATACTTCTACTATATAGAACCTTATTTATTTGATGTTATATTAATTGCAATGATTATTTTATTGTATAAATCTTATCGTTCTCTAAATAGAGTCACCTCCAATAGTCAATCTGATAATTATACAGATACTTTTTATGATGAACTTTAATTTTGCATACGTAAAATTGGCACAAGAACAAATTTATGGAAAGCCAAAGAGAAATATTAAAAGTTGTACAAATGTTAGGGCTTTCCGATTTGTTCTTTTTAAAACTTAATATTATTTTCATCATCATATAAAATCGCATCATCTCTTGAAAGTTTTTCCTTTTTTCTTTCAATAACAGATAATCTATAAGCTAAATAAAATATTATAAACACAACAAATATATAAATTACCATATATAATGTTACTTTTACTGAAAAATTGGTATATGCATTTACGCTTTCTTCTACATATGCTTCTTTTAAACTTGACATTTTAACACCTGATAATCCTACAGTAATTTTGTTTGTATTTTTATTATCATTATTTTTAGATTGCTCATATTGCTCATAGAATTCTCTAAAAGTTGTTTCATTATATTTGTTATCTATATTTAGTTTAAATCCTAAAAATATAAAATTTACTATCAAAGATATAATTGCAACTATTATTAAATTCCTAATTAGTTTTTCTTTACTCTTTCTAGTAAAAAATGTGACTACACCTGCTATTATTATTGATATTACTATTGAGCTAAATTGAGCAGTTAAAAAATTACTCTTCATTTGTGCAATTGGATCTTCAAATGAAACTTTATATGTAAAAAGATATACTGCTAAAATTGTTAATAAAATTATGACCCATGATATTAATTCTATTGCTACAAAAGTTTTATCATATTGTATAATCATAAATCTTCCTGACCAGTAATGAGAATAATGTGGTGCACTATATCCTCCATTATCTCCACTTCCACCTACATCTGTATTAATATCAGGTACTTCCCCTCTATTTCTAAACATTTACTTATCCCCTTTAATTATTTTATTATAATATTATTGGTATATTTCCATAAATATTATTGCAATATTAAATTCACCAAACAGTGTCTGATGAATTTCGTGGGAGTAATTTTTGGAGCGTTTTAGGAGTTTATTTGCGAAAAATTTGCTTAATTCTCAAAGTGTTCCTCCCATATTTTCTCAAAAAAATAACTTGATTCATCAACTGCTAAAATTAATACATAATACTTTTTATCTAAGCTACTTTTATCCCAGTATCAATAATTTCTCGAATTAATGGTGTTTCTACATTTTTATAATCTTCAATTCTGATTAAATGTGGCTCAATTCTGGTATCTATTTTTCTTCTTAATCTCATTAAATTTAATTCTTCTTCAAATATATCGTTTTCAATATCATCTGTAATAATTGCAATATCAATATCACTATCCTCATGTTCTGTCCCTTTTGCATAAGAACCAAACAATATAATTGCATATACATTATAATTCTCACAAATTTTTTCTACATACTTTTGTACTATTTCCATTATTAATCTGTTGTCAGTAGATTTTTCAACCATATTCTAACCTCCTCAATATTTTTAAGTTGTTGTTCTGTATACTCATCTGTACACTTTAGATAAAATTCCTTTTTATAGTCATCATATCTAGCATTCATATTAAACCTTGTAATTGTATCAAGTAAATCTTCTTGTCTATCAGTAAGTTCAAGGTCCGTCTTTTCTGCTAGATGAAGTAAATCATGGCTTTTAGGTGCATAAGGTGCATTTTTATTATTTTTTGCATAAAGTGCTTTTAATAATTTTTCTATTACCAAATGTCCCATAAATAGACACCATGTGTTTTTTTTACCAACCTTCATATACATCATTGTATCATAATCTTCATCAGAGCTTTCAATCCAATAATTCATTAAATCTATATTATTCATACACTTTCCTCTCTTTCAATTCTTATTATAACATTAAAGTTAAAATTTTACTACATATTATTGTTAAAATTTTCAATAAAATTATTTCATATTTATTGAAACACCATAAATCAATTTTTATCATATACAATACTGTTCAAATTTTTTAGATTTTCAATTATAAATTTTACTCCCACAAAATCCTAAAACTGTTTACTTTAAACAATTTCAGAATTTCGTGGGAGTAATTCTTGGAGCCACTAAGCAGAATCGAACTGCTGACCTACGGGTTACGAATCCGTTGCTCTACCAACTGAGCTATAGTGGCATATAATAATGTGATATAATATATTATTATATCACAAATTTTTATCTTTCTGACACATTTTTTGGCATATTCTCATAAAGTGGAATTATGAATATTAAATCTGATTCAACTGTATTAGATGCCTGATAGATTTTCAACATATTGCTTGCTTCTGATTGAGGAGCTAACAAATTTTGCATATATTGATTAGTATATAAACTTCCATCTTGATCCACTACATCAAATTTTTGTAAATATAATGTATTTTGTCCTCTATTTATATATCCTTCCTTCATAAAATCAATTCCACCAATAAGACCTTTTTCTAATGAATCCCATTCATGTTCATACGCATACTCTGAAGCATTTTGAATTATCTCTTCACTTGAATTTCCCGTTGCATTTATATTAAATGGATTATATATAACTTGTCCTTTATACTCATATCCTCTAGAAAGTACCGTTCCTTTTCCTCCTTGCTCTTGAATTAATCTTGAAGCTATAAAATATGGATCTAAATTAGAATTTTTACCCGCTTGTAATAATGCATTAGAAATATTTTCGCCTTCCAAAAAAGTATCCTCTGTTATTTCTTGTAATCCTTCTATAGTTTGTGCATTTTCAACATATCCTAATTCTTTTAATTGGAAAATATTATCATCATTTAATATATTCCTTGGATCCATTTGGAACTTAATTGCTTTATCAGAAGCACATAGCCAAGTTCCATTATCAAAAGTTCTATCTTTGTCTATTTCACATTTCCAATCTTCTGGGTATTTAGACGAGTCAGGAATTAAGTTTAAAGGATTTTCTCTATTATCTGAATGTCCTTCATTTTTTATTACTTCTTCCCAATCTAGTCTAGTATAAAATAACACAAAAGTCCAATTTGGATGATTCTCTAATAATTTATCTATTAACTCTTTATATCCTAGATATTTGCTTTCATTTATATTTTTACCATTATATTCAATATATTTCTGTTTGTTATTTTCTTGTATATAATAATTTACTAAAATAATTCCTAATATAATAATTATAAATATACCACATATAATTTTTACTTTTTTAGGATTTTTCCTTATTATATCTTGAATATTAATTACTAAATTTTGTATTATTTTTTTATAATTTCTACTATTCATGTTTTTTATTATAACATAAATTTATAATTTGTGCCAAGAGGGACGGGCTATTTTGGCACAAAAAATTTTTAATCTTTAAATATTTTCATATCATAAAACCTTGTGCCAAAATAGCCCGTCCCTCTTGGCACAATTCCCTATTAATACATTCCATCCATTCCAGCTGGTGATGGTTCGTGACCACCACAATTACAACTTTTTGGTTCCGGTGCATCTGTTACTAGACTTTCTGTTGTTAATACCATTGCTGCTATTGATGCTGCATTTTGTAATGCACTTCTTGTTACTTTTGTTGGGTCTACAATTCCTGCTTTTTTCATGTCTATGTATTGTTCTTTTGCTGCATCAAATCCAACTCCTGTTTCTTTATTTTTTATATTATTTATAATAACTGCTGGTTCTAGTCCTGCATTTACTGCTATTTGTCTAGCTGGTTCTTCTAATGATTTTAATACTATTTCTGCTCCTAGTTTTTCTCCTCCTGCTAGTTTTTCTACTAATTTTTCTACTTTAGGAATTACATTTAATAATGCTGTTCCACCTCCTGCAACTATTCCTTCTTCTACTGCTGCTTTTGTTGCTGATAATGCGTCTTCTATTCTTAATTTTTTGTCTTTCATTTCAACTTCAGTTGCTGCACCTACTCCAATTACTGCTACTCCTCCTGCTATTTTTGCTAATCTTTCTTGAAGTTGTTCTTTATCATATTCACTTTTTGTTTCATTTATTTGAGCTTTTATTTGACCTACTCTATCAGCTATTTGTTGTTTATCTCCTGCTCCATCTACTATTATTGTATTTTCTTTTTGAACTTTTACTTGTTTTGCTTTTCCTAATTGTTCTACTGTTGTATCTTTTAATTCTAATCCTAAATCAGCTGTTATTACTTCTCCTCCTGTTAATACCGCTATATCTTCAAGCATTGCTTTTCTCTTATCACCAAATCCTGGTGCTTTTACTGCTACAACATTTAGTACTCCTCTTAATTTATTTAATACTAATGTTGATAATGCTTCTCCTTCTATGTCATCACATATTATAACTAATTTTCCTGATTGTTGCATTAAAGCTTCTAATAATGGTAATATTTCTTGTATATTACTTATTTTTTTGTCTGTAATTAATATATATGGGTTATCTAATATAGCTTCCATTTTTTCTGTGTCTGTTACCATATATGGTGATACATATCCTTTGTCAAATTGCATACCTTCTACTACATTTAATTCTGTATTTGAAGTTTTTGATTCTTCTATTGTTATAACTCCATCTTTTGATACTTTTTCCATTGCGTCAGCAATTAATTTTCCTATTTCTTCGTCATTTGCCGAAATGCTTGCAACTCTTGCAATGTCTTCTTTACCATTAACTTCTGAACTTATTTCTCTAAGTGCTAAAACTGCTTCATCAACTGCTTTATCTACTCCTCTTTTTATTGCCATTGGGTCAGCTCCTGCTGCAACATTTTTTACTCCTTCTTTTATCATACTTTGAGCTAAAACTGTTGCTGTTGTAGTTCCATCTCCTGCTACATCATTTGTTTTTGTTGAAACTTCTTTTACTAAACGTGCTCCCATATTTTCAAATTTATCTTCTAATTCAATTTCCTTTGCTATAGTTACTCCATCATTTGTAATTAATGGAGAACCAAAACTCTTATCTAATACTACATTTCTTCCTTTTGGTCCTAATGTTACTTTAACAGTATCTGCTAATTTGTTAACTCCTTCTAATAAAGATTTTCTAGCATCTTCTCCGAATTTAATAACTTTTGCCATTTTATATCCTTCCTTTCTTCATAATATTTAATTTATATATTTTTAATTTATGATATTTAATATATAATTAAATATTTTCTCCTTAATAATTTGATTGTATATTTTTTATCAATAATATATTAATTATATTTACTAATTGACTTATATTTTATTAGCCATAATTATTTGCTTTTCAATTTATGTATTTAATATGTTAACATTTATATTACTCTACTATTGCTAAAATATCATCTTCTTTTATTATTGTATATTCCTGTCCTTCATATTTTATTTTTGTTCCTGAATATTCACTAATAAATACATTATCACCTTTTTTTACATTCATTGGTTGTAATTTACCATCAAAATATTCTCCTGGTCCTACTTCTACAACTTCTGCTATTTGTTGTTTTTCTTGTGAAGAACCTAATATTATTCCACTTTTTGTTTTTTCTTCGCCTTCTTTCATTTTTACTAGTACTCTACTTCCTAATGGTTTAATCATTTTTATTACCTCCTTTTTATTTTAGCACTCTTTGCTAATGACTGCTAATAATTTATACCTTTTTTTAGAAAAAGTCAATACTATTTTTTATTTTTCACATAATGTTCACATTTATTTTATGCACTACTTAACTATATATGACTTTTTCTTGCAATTTCTAGCTTTTGGATATATAATATGTTCATGAAAAAATTAATTGTTAATAAAAAATATAATGGAAAAAAATTAAGTAAATTTCTATTAGATAGTATTCCTAATCTAAGTAATAATTTATTATATAAAACATTAAGAAAAAAAGATATAAAAGTTAATAATAAAAGAGTTAATGAAAATATAAATATTTTTACTGGGGATGAGATTCTAGTATATATTTCAGATAATATTTTAACTTCCTCTGTTAATTTAAATATATTTTATGAAGATGATAATATTTTAATTATTAATAAACCTTATAATATCGAAGTTACTGGTGAAAATAGTCTAACATCTCTTATTCATAAACTATATTCATCTTATAGTTTTAAACCTATGCCCTGTCATAGATTAGATAGAAATACAACAGGATTAATTCTATATGCTAAAAATGAAGAAAGCTTGGATATTTTATTTGACAAATTTAGATGTCATGAAATAGAAAAACATTACAAAGCTTTAGTTTATGGAATACCTAAGCAAAATTATAAAAGATGTGAAGCTTTTTTGTTTAAAGATAGTAAAAAATCTAGAGTTTATATAAGTGATAATCTTAAAAAAGGTTATCAAAAAATTATTACTACTTATTCTATTATTGAAAAATATCCAAATAATACATGTCTTCTAGATATCCAACTTGAAACTGGCAAGACTCACCAAATTCGTGCTCATTTAGCTTATCTTGGCTTTCCTATCATTGGTGATGGGAAGTATGGGAATAATTTAATTAATAAAAAATTTAAGAAGAAATATCAAATGCTTTCTAGCTATATTTTGAAATTTAATTTTAAAAATGATAGTGGCTTTTTAAATTATTTAAATGGTAAAACTTTTATACTTGATTGATTTTGTGATTGTTCCTTATTCTTATCTTAACTTTTATAAATTATACCCATCATGATGTGTTTCTGATTTTTTCTCAATTTGCTTATCTGAGAAAGTTTCATAGTATTTCCCATTTACTTCTCGAACCAGAAAATTTACACATCTTTGACCTCCTAATCCATTGTTTCACTTCTGCAATTCTACTTTTTTCTTTTCACATTCTTCAAATGTAATTTTTCCATTTTTATATTCTTGTTCTATTTTCATATATTCTTTAGTTTTTTAGCGGATACTGGTAAAACAAATAATTCACTAGCATTTTTTATATTTTTATCTCATATTTTTCAAAATCTTTTAATAATTTTGTTGTACCATATTTCTCTCTATCTAGCATATGTCCATTCATTCCAACTTTTTGTCCTCCTATGATATTCTCTTCCTTATCATCAATAAAAAAACATTCTTCTGGCTTTAAATTAAATTTTTGAAATAATCTTAAATAAATTTCTTTATTCGGTTTTAGTATTTTCTCTTGAGCAGAAATTAAGTAACCATCTATATACTTTCCTATGTATCGTTTTTGAAGTTCAAGATAATCTGCCTCATCTGTATTAGATAGCACAAAAACATTATATCCATTTTCTTTTAATTTTATTGCAATTTCGCAAATATCGTCATTTAAAACTAAATATTCTGCATAATGATAAATAAATTCTTTACATATACTTCTTAATCTATCTGGTAATCTTCTTGATACATTTTTTAATACTTCTTCTTTCGTAATTGTTCCTTCGTCTAATCTTTCCCATTCATCTGATGTGCAAATAATTTCTAATAAATCTAAATCTTCTTCATTATCAGTAAAATTTCTTAATAAATTTCTAGGTTTCCATTCAATTAGAACTTGCCCTAAATCAAAAACTACATTTTTTATCATACAAAAATCCCCTATCTCATAATTTATCACAAATTCCTACAAGTTACGAACTTTATTGTTCTCTTTCTATGCTGATTATATAATATAGATTAATAAATTTCAATATAACTATATAAAAATTTTGTATTTTATAGTATAATTAGGAATCTCTGTTTTTGTAATAGGCATTTACACAGCACTTATATTAGTTTTTTGTATTATAGGTAGCTATATAGGAAGTAGATTAAAAAGAAATACATATAAATTAATTCTAAACATAAATCCTATTTTTTCTGGACTTTGTATATTATTAGTTGGAAAATTAAATAACTATTTTGGAATAGTGTTTATATTATTAATTTATATTTTTTCAGAAAGCTTTGATAATATTATGAAATCTGAATTGCATAAAAATATATCTTCAAAATCAAGAGTTACTGTTGAATCAATAAATCAATTTGTATTAAGCATATTTGGTATTATATTCAGCATTTTAATGACAATTTTATTAAAATTTATGAGTATAAGTACTATGTATATGTTAATCGGTTTTATAATTATTTTATACGGAATAATAAATTTAATAGTAGCTGATCACTTTTTTAAAGCTAAATAAAAAATATGAGCGATTTTTTATATAATTCGCTCATATTTTAATAGTTTATACATTAATAATTTTTTCTATTATTTTTACATCTTCAATTTTATTAATAGCAAAGCATTTTTTACCTAAATCTTTTATAGAAGCTCCTAAGTGATACATTTTTTTATTATCTAAAACTATAAATCTATCATGAAATTTATTTGTTTTAGCAACTTTTAAAGTAGGATATTCTTTATTGAATTTCTGAATATCTAAATTTTCAATATTACTTTTATTTGATGTTAATATAACTACTTCTATATTCTTTTTCTTTTTAGTTAGCATTTTCAAAATGCTATCATCAATATAATTGTCTATAATTAAAATCTTATTATTTGCTCTTTTTATAATATCTATAATCAAACTATATGCATCATATATTTGACCATCAAAAAATATTCTCTGTTTTACATTTTCTTCTAGCTGAAGCTGATTGAAAACTTCCTCAAATTTTTTGTCATGCTCTTGCAATTTATATTCTACATTTGTTAATCTTTCGAACACTTGTCCATTAAGCAGTAAAAATTTTCTCATTTCAACAAAAGCTCTCATTATATTAACACTGACTTTTACAGCGATTTCATTTTTTAAAACTCCAGATAACATTGATATTCCTTGCTCAGTAAAAACATATGGTAGGTATTTTCTTGTTACTTCTCCATTATTTACTTTTTTGTTTAAGGTTCCAAACTGGAACCTTAAATTTTGAAACTCTGTTTCTGTTAATTGAAAACAAAAATCTTCTGGAAATCTTTCTATATTTCTTTTCACAGCTTTATTTATATTTTTAGTTGTATAATGATATAACATTGCCACATCACTATCTAGCATTACTTGTTTACCTCTTATTGTATATATTAAATTTTTTATATCTTCGATAACTAATTCATTCTGAATTGCTAATTTATTTTCTTCCATAATTTCACATCCTTTATTTACTCTCTATATTTTAAAACATTTGTTCTCTATTGTCAAGACTTTTGTAATTTTTAAATTTAAAATTTATACTATTAAAAAGATATAATGCAACTCTATTTTGTTCTGTTGAATCCATTTCCATAATTTTGCTTGATACAAATTTTATTTTTTTGGGGTATGGAGTTCAAATCCCATATTTGCATTTGTGCGGGAGTATAAATGCAGTGCTAGGACATATAATTTGCATTTTCCAAAATTCACTATTTTTTATCCGAGTATTTTGCAACAATTTTTCTTCGCTTTTTTGTATCAAATCTACATGATCTATTATGATTTTATCTTCAATAATAGGTCAATTTATAACTCCTTTTGTGTAAAAATTTTCTTCTAATAGTTCCAAATATTCATTCATTTCTTGCTCAGAATATTCTTTATTTTCAAGTTTTGAATGATAAAATACATAATAATCTTCTTTTAATTTTGATAATTCTTGTTTAGTAATTGCTTCTTTATAAATAAAGCCAATGTTATTACTTTGCAAAATATCGTTCAAATATTTTATTGTAAAAGTCAATATAAAATTGGTTCTTCCGCAATTCATTTGATGTAAGTACTTC
>CAMMMI010000033.1 GCA_946497905.1 uncultured Clostridium sp. | reverse complement strand
ATTCTTCTATATATTTTTCTGGTATCCAAGTAGCACCTAGTTTAGCAACTATTTCACTTGCTTTTATATCTTCTGGTATTACTTTTTCAAGTTCTCTAATATTTATTTCAAATTCTGGATTATGCTCTGCTATTCTTCTTGCTATATTCAATTTTTCTCTAACATTTCCAGAAAGATATTCATCTGCTGTTACATACTTTCTTTCTTCAGGTGGTGTGTCTGATAATCTAAATATTTGCCCTTCTAATTCTTTTACCAGTTCTTCTTCTGTTTTGTCTGTAATTGATTGCATAAATTCCATATCAATTCTTGCTTTTTCTGTTAGCGAAACAATAAGAGCTTCATTTGCTGTATCTACTTTTGTTATTTCTTTTTTAGGTTTAATGGTTCTTTTTGAAAACATATCTGCTTTTCTTATAAAATTACCTTTTGAATCTAAAATTTCTAATGAGCATAGAAGATAATAACTACTATCTTCGGAAAATGCTTGATTATTTCCTCTGCTGTTAATTCTTCCATATTTTTTTACAAAGTTATCATATAACCTATTTAATCTATCTTGCTCTAATTGTATTTCATTGTCTGCACTATCCTCTACTTGTAATTCTATAAGTTGTCTAACACTATCTCTTATTTCTACCATACCTTTTATACGATTTTGTTTTGTTTCTGGATAATCTTTTTCATACATTCTGCTATTTTCTCTATAATATACTTTATTGTCTTTTATTGCGTAAGAATAATTTTTTACTGTTGGATCAGCTGGAATAGAATTATCTTCATCATCTAAAAGTTCGTCTAAATCATATTCCTCTATTTCAGCTTGTATATTAGATATAGCATTTGAAAGCATATAATCTAAATCACTACCTTCTATCATTTTACAAGCCGAACTTTCTTCAAATCTGGTGCTTTCCATTACCATTTGTCCCATAATCATATTAGGATTATCTACAAAATATTTATTCATTTTTATTCCATTTTCTGCTGTATCAAGGTTTACCCAGTCCTCCTCAATGTCTGTTATTTTATCCCTTTTCTTAAAAAAGATAATATCTGATGTTACTTCTGTTCCTGCATTATTCTTAAATGTATTATCTGGTAGTCTTATTACTCCAACTAATTCTGCTCTTTGACACAAGTATTTTCTAACACTGGTATTTTCCTTATCCATTGTTCCCTTGCTCGTTACAAAAGCAATAATTCCACCGTGGGCGAACTTTATCTAATGTCTTTGCAAAGAAATAATCGTGTAATACAAATTTATTTTTATTATATCTTCTGTCATTAGGTTTAAATTCATCAAAAGGCACATTTCCGACTGCTATGTCGAAGAAATTATCTGGTATATTAGTTTTTTCATATGGTTGAATTGCTATTGTTGACTTTTGATATAACTGTTGTGCAATTTTTCCAGAAATGCTGTCTAATTCTACACCATACATCTGACAATTATTTAATTTTTCTGGTAACATACCAAAAAAGTTACCAATACCACACGCTGGCTCTAAAATATTTGCTTGTTTTAGCCCCATATTTTGTAGTGCTTTATAAATATTTCTTATAACTACTGGTGGAGTATAATATGCTGTTACACTAGACGCTCTTGCATTTTTATATTCATCTTCTGTAAGTATTCCTTTAAGTTCTATATATTCATTTGTCCAATTTTCGTTTTGTTCGTCAAATGCTGATTTTAAGCCTCCCCAACCTACATACCTTGAAAGAATTTCTTGTTCTTCTGGAGTAGCATATCTATTTTGTTCTTCGCATAATTTTAATACTTTTATTGCCTCAATGTTATTCTTATATTTTTCTTTTAGTGTTCCAACACCTAAATTATCATCTGTAATCTTGAAATTATTTCTTTCTTCAGATGGTATTTCAGGGTGCAAGTCAAAATATTCAATGTTATTATTTTTCTTAACTATCTTTTCTACAACATACTCTTGTTCTTCGTTTTCTTCCGTTTTTTCTTCTATTTTCATTTGTTGCTCATAATTTTGTGCTAATGCCTGTGCTAAATGTTTGAAATAATCAACTACATCTCCATTATAGAAGTCTATTTTTATTATCATATTTTTAATTTCTTCTTGTTCTTTTGGTGTTGTAGCTTTTATATTTTCAATAATATTTCCAACTTCAAAATAATGTGTGTTTTTATCTGTTTTTACCTCTAAAATTTGTCCTAAATCAATTCCTTTTTCCTCTATAAATGTATCTAACCAACTATTAAATATATTTTCTTCTTTTTGCTCTATTTCTGGTATTTCTCTATCTTTCAAATAATCATTCATAGGGTTTTCTGCTATCTTTTGCATTATATCTTTTATTACAACTGTTCTTTGGTCTAATGGAAATTGATTATCATATATTGTCATTTTACCATTATTTATACTTAAAATAGTAAAGTCTTGTAATCCTAGATATATTGTATCTCCTACCATAAAGGTATAATTACCATCATCAAAAAAAGAAGCATTTTCTGCCTCTTTTTCGGTTTGTGTTTCTTCTAATTGTATATTATCTCCCTTATTACTATCTGTTCTGCTGTCGCTTGAATGTTGTTCATCTGTGCTACCCATTCCATTTGATTGTTCGCTTTCAATTCCTCTGTTATTCCATATTTTTTCTTCATTTTTTTCACTATCTCTGCTATTCTCTTGTTCGCTATTTCCTGTATTTGTATCAAGTGGTCTGTTAATTTGTTGCTCCCTACTAGCATTGTGTATGTTCCTCTCTTGTTCTGTTTTAGGTATGCTAGCCTCATTTTTGCTAATCTTCCTAGTTCTACTTTCTTGTTTGTTTTCTCTATTATCAAGTCTGGTATTAGATGATTCCCTTTCTGACTGTAAGTTATTTTCATTTTCAACACTTCCTTTCTCATTTTCTTTATTATAGATATTTTGTTTTAATTTCTCAAATGTGTAATTTTTATTTTTTTCTTGCTTTTCTAGATTTATTACTGTCTTTGATATTTCAAGTAATATTTCTTTTGAAAAATCTCTTGTTGCTGTTCCTAATATAGACATAGTTTCAAAAGTATTAAAATTTTCAATTTCCTTAAAACAGTCTTTTCTTATGTATTCATTCACATCTAAACCACATCTTGACATTGTTACTGCAATGGTACTATATATTAAGATTTCTAAAAAACTATTTTCTAATTCTTCTTGTCCTAATTTTTCTAACTTGCTATTTGTTGTTACATTTTTTAATTCTTCCAAATAATCTTGCATATTATCCACAATATGATTATAAACTGTGGATATTATTGCAAATGGCAAATTACTTTTATCTTCCATTGTTCCGAATCTATCTTCTAATGTCTCTATTATATCTTCTGTATATTTTTCTTCTACTTTCCACAATTTTAATTTTCTACCATATACATTGATGTTTGTATCTGATACATCAAAAACAAATCGTAGTCCTAATTCTCCTTCTTTTTCTGTTATTAAAGCAATTCCTTTTGCTCCTTTATTAACCCATCTTTTTAATTTTTTATTCCATATTGTTGTTTCTGCACAAGCTACTGCGTCTGGTTTTTGTGCATAAATCAATATTTGTTCATCAAATTTATATTTATAATTATAACTTGCTCTTTTTAAAAACGAAATCCAGTTGTCTGCATTTTTTCCTACATCTTTTATTGTTTCAATATATAACTCTGTTATTTGTTTTTCTTTTCTTGTTAGTTCTTTTGCCAATATGTTTCCCTCCTTCCGTTTTTAATTTTTATTTTAATAATTATTCTATTTCTTCGCCTAAAAATAAGAATAACACCTTTTTATTTTTCCTTATTGCTTTTCTTAAACTAATCAATGTTTTTATATCTGTTATAGTAAAATTAGGAAATTTTTCTAAATCTTCAAATTGCATATTTAATATTGCCTTTTCTGTATTTATTCCTATTTCGGCTAGTCTATCAATCATTTTTTGTATTTGTGCAATATTATATTTTGCCATTTTTTCCACTCCTTTTTTTGTAAAAATGGTGGCCTACATTTTTGTAGCCACCATTTTATTTATCAATTTTATTTATTTTTCTTTTTCATTTTCATAACAGCTAAAGTTATAAGTCCTAATAATGAAACAATAGAAATAGTGATTGCTAATGCTATATTTCTTCCATCATCTGTTTTTGGTGTTTCTATTAACTGATTATAAAATTCTACTTCTGCCACTTTATCATTTTCTACTGTTATTGTTTGTGCCTCTGGAATTATATAACCACTATTTAATTCACTTTGTAATTCCTCGATAGTATAATCTCCTGTTAGAACTTCATCTATAAATATTTCTCCATTTTCATTGGTTTTATAAGTAGCCTCAAAAGTTTCTCCTGTTAGACTTGTTCCTGTTATTTTAAACTCTATTCCTTCAATATTATTTCCGTCTGATGATACTTTTGTTATTTTTATTGAGCCTTTTTCTTTATAGTTATTGAATTTTAACTCTGTTATTTCATCTTCTTTTAGTTCTACAACTTGCTTTTCATTAGATAAAATATAACCCTTTTTTGTCTTTTCTTCATATACGGTATATTGTTCGTCTATTGGAAGTCTTTTTGATGTTCCTTCCCCATTTTCATCAGTTACTATTCTATCTACAATTTCGCCTTTTGAATTTTCTACAATAAAAGTAACATCTTGTAATGGTACTTCTGTTTCTCCATCTGTTTTTATTACTTTTATTTGACCTTTTTTCTTTTCATTTTCAAATGTGATAGAAGTTATTTCATCTTCTTGTAATGTTACTTTTTGAGGTTCTTCATTTAATACATAAATATCTCCTGTAATTGTTTCTTTGACAAGGTATTCTTGGTCTATTGGCAATGGTTTTGAAACTGCCTTTCCTTGTTGGTCTGTTACTATTGTGTCTACTAAATTATTTTCTTCATCATAAATTTCAAATGTTACATCAGGAATTTTTATTTCATTATTATCTTTATCTACTTTGATTACTTCAACTTGTCCTTTTTTCTTCTCATTTTCAAATGTTATTGTTGTGATTTGATTTGCTTTTAATTCTACTTCTACTTGCTTGTCATTTAATTTATAGAATTCGTTTGTCTTTGTTTCGTGAAGATATAGTTTTTCATAATCTCTTATTGCATATCTTGATGTATATGCCTCTCCATCTTCATTTGTTGTTATTGTTTCTAAAACATTTCCGTCTTTGTCAAGAACTTCAAATTCTACACCTTGAAGTTTTATTTCATTGTTTTCACTATCTACTTTTATTACTTTTACTCTACCTTTTTTTAATTCATTTTCTATTGTAGTTTCTGTTGTTTCATTCCATTCTATTTTAACCTCTGTATCTTCAGCAAGGTTGTACCATTTTCCTGTATTTTTTTCAATTAGTGAATAATTTCCAATTCTTAATCCCTCTATATAAATTTCTCCGATTCACATCTGTATAATAAGTTCCTATTACTTTGTCAAATTCTTCACTATAAAGGTCAAATTCTACATTTCCTAAACTGATTTTATTATTATCTCTATCTACTTTATATACTTTTAAATTTCCTTTTTTGTGTTCATTTTCCACTTCAATTTGTGTTGTTTTGTTATATTCAACATTAACATCAAATTCAACATTGCTTAATATATAATTCTCATTCGTAGACAATTCTTTTAATACATAAGAATTTTGATATAACCCTTGAAATGTTGCAATTCCCTCACTATTGGTTGTTGCTCTTGCTACTTCTGTTCCGTCTTTTTTATATAATCCAAATGTCACATTTGCAATAGGCTCAAAAGTTTCATCATCTGTTTTTATTACTTGTATTTTTCCTGTATTAGTTACAACATTCATATTTGCTTTTCCTGTTGTATCTCCATACACATCATAAGTAAGCAAATAGTCTTGCGTTCCATTTATTCTTGTTGCACCATAGAAAACTGGATATACTTTTGATTTTCCTTTAACATCTATTGAAATATTTATATCACTTGTTAATTTATCTTTTGGAATTTGTATTTTAAAATTTTCATTTCCAGAAAATGTTGTTTTGTTATTTCCAGATAAATCTGTTATTTTGCTACCTTCAGGTAATCCTGTTGCTGTTATTGTATATTGGCTTGTTTCTACTGGTGCATTTATTCTATATTCTTGTGAATAATAGTTTCCATCTTCAAAAAATCCATTTACTTTCTCAACTGTAATATTTGTATTGGCAGGTGTTTGTGTTCCATTTCTTCCAATATCAACAAGTTTTACAATTGCATTTTTTATAGCTTCTCCTCTTGCGTCTCCACCTCTATAATAGCTATTAACATCTGTTCCATAAATAATGCTATAAATTGCTTGTTTTGTAGCAACAAATGCGTCAAATTGATTTGCAACACCAAGTGCTTCTGGACTTTGATATGGATAACCATTTATTGCAACTCTCCATATTCTCACATCATCCATTACCTTTGTTACATCTACTGTATATTCTGGAACACCTGAACTACCGAACTCCGTGGTAAATCTCTATTTAAGCAATATGCAGGATATTGCACACCGTTTTGTTCATAATACACATAGGTTGTTATAATATAGCTCCAAGTATTTGCGTCACTATCCCAAAATTGTAAATGGTAACCACAATCTCCACCATCTTTTAAATCTGCTGTTTGAATTTCTATTGCATTTACTTCATTTGCAAATATATTAGTAAATACAGAAAATAATGTTAATATTAGCATTAAAAATGCTATACTTTTCTTTACTTTAACTTTCATAATTTTAAATCCTCCTTATTTTTTGACATTAAAAAAAGACACTAAACCTAGTGCCTGTGTTAGTATTTTTATAATGAATATAATTTTGCTGTTCAATAAAATCTTGTTTTATTTATTTGATAACTATACTGCTATTTTCAACATTACTGCTATTGCTTTTAATATACTAGAAAACAATTTTATCCCTATACCAAATATAAACAAAATTATTGCAAATATTGAACATATTATTTTTCCAATTTTCATACCCCTCTCAACTCCTTTGTCTATATTTTACTTGCTTTGTTTTGCTTTAACAAATGTGCAATTTTTTATTTTTTATTATTTTATATATTCTTTTCAGTTAGTAAAGAGTTAGTATTAAAGGGGGTTTGTAAGGGGGAAATTTTATAAAAATTTCTCCCACGATTTTTGGGCATAATCCTAGCGTGACATTTCTCTTTTTCTTTCCTCCCTCTGATTATGCTCTTTTATACATTTTATAATAAATTCTTCAGTTTGCTGTTCAGTTACAACTTCTTTTGGGAGTAACTTTTGTATTCTATCTGCCTTGATTTTTATTTTTTCTATTTGATTTGGTTTTTGTTCTCCCATTATTTCCTCTATTTTTTCAGTTGTTAACCTTCCTTCTTGACTTAGTTTCTTTAAATACTTTGCCTGTGCCATTGAAGGTGTTGCGTCATTAAATTGTATAAAGTTCATCAATACATATTGTTCATCTTCTTTTAAATATGAAATTTCAACAGCTGGATTAAAAGCTATTCCATCTTTTTCTTTATCTACTAATTCTAATATTTCTGGTATTAGTTCAGTTAGTCTGATATATCTTTGTATTTGTCTAGCACTATCTTCGCTGTTTTCTGCCAATTTTTCATCACTGCGCAACTTTGTGCCAACTTGGCACGAAGTTAAATCTGTTCTTTGTCCCTGATGTTTTTGTGCCTCTAATTTCATTTTATAAGCAAATGCTTTTTCTGACGGAAGTATCCTTTCTCTTTGTAAGTTGCTATCTACCATTTCAATTATAGCCTCATCATCACTCAACTCTCTTATAATACAAGGAATTTCTTTTAAATTAGCAAGTTGTCCTGCTCTTTTTCTTCTATGTCCTGATATTATTTCATAATTTCCATCTGCTCTTTGTCTTACAATTAGAGGCATTATTATTCCACCTTGTTTTACTGTTTCAACCATATTTTCCATTTCTTTATCATCATTTACTTTAAAAGGATGATTTGGAAAGTCAAATAATTTTTCTATGGGTATTGGTATTGCTTTTTCAATATTTAAGATGTCCTTTCCGTGCAACAGGCTCAAATATATCATCTATCGAAGGAAGTTTCATTTCTAATTCGTTGTTTTTCACTTTTCAATACCTCCTTGCAAAAATTTTGATAAGCTATTGCTGGCTTACTGTTTTTATCATAAGTAAATAAACTTTGTCCTGCCATTGTTCCCTCAACTGCTTTTATGCCTTGTGGAATAATAGTATCGTAAATTTTTATTTTACTACCATAACTGTTTTGAAGTGTTTGTAATGTTGTTTTTCCAACTTTTGTTTGCATATCTGCAAGTGTAATTAAAACACCATCTATTTTTAGGTTAGGGTTTATTCGCTTTCGTACCTGATTTATTGTTTGAATAAGTTGTGTCATTCCGTTTTGCTGATAAGTAATGGGCTTGTACTGGTATAATTACACTATCACTACAAGCTAATGCGTTAAGTGTAATCATACTTAAAGACGGTCTACAATCTATAATGACATAATCATATTGTTTCTTTACTTCGTCTATATAAGTTTGCAATACATATTCTCTACTCATAATATTTACAAGTCCAACTTCAACTGCCTCTAAATCAATATTTGACGGTACTAAATCAACACCTTCAATATGATGTATTATTGCTTCGTTTTCTTCTAATGGCTTATTTTTTATTACCTTATCTAGTACACTTCCTAATGTTTTTTCAAGTTCATCTTGATTTCGTATTCCTAAACAAGTGGTCAAATCTCCTTGTGGGTCTGCGTCTACCAGTAATACTTTCTTTCCACTTTTTGATAAGCCTACACCTAAATTGAGGGCTGTTGTAGTTTTACCAACACCACCGTTTTTGGTTTGCAATGGCTATTACCTTTGTCTTAGGCATTTATAATTCCTCCTTTCCTTTAAAATTAGTCATTAAAAAATGACTATGTTACTTTGCTGATATGTAAAAAGAAAAACGAATTGCATTTCTACAACTCGTTTATCTACTATCTCTATCTTTATGCTTGTCCTTCATTTTATTTTGATATTTTTTTAGTTCAACATATAAATCATAACTTTTTTCTTCATCTAATTTATTTGTGATTTTTATATCTCTTTGCATTATAAAGTTTTTTGTCATTTTAAAAGTACCACAAGCACCTCCACCGTCAAAAAAGTTATACCTTCCGTCTTTATCTTTTCCTAAATAAATTGCTGTTACATTACTTGTCATTGAATTTGTTAATGGCAATTCTATATTGCAAAACATTCCTGTTCCTAAATTTTCTAATACCTCTATTGAATCCTTTTCTTCCATACCGTTCTCCTCCTCATTATTTATTTTTTATCCATCTATTTTTTCTTCTACCACCTCCATATTTTTGATTTTAAGTTTGTTTTATTTTTAGACTAATAATTTGTCGAATAACATCATAAAATTGTTTAAAACGAATTCTGATAAATTTTAAGCATATTATTTTGGTACATATCATTTTAGTTTTTAAATTTGAGCAAAAAAATAAATGAATTGATTTTTTCAATTCACTTATCTAAAACTTGCAAAACGGCTATTTATCTAGTTTTCATCAAATTATTTTTCTATGTACATACTCATAATTTAAAAATGATTTCCTAACTTTTTAATGTACATCATAATCACTTTGCTCAATACTTGACAGACATGAAAAATTTGATATAATGTTCACAAAGGAGCATTTGATTACAGTCATACTATAGGAGGATAAAAAATGAAAAAAATAAGTATTGCAGAGAAATATTACTATAATATCTGCATTGAATTTGAAAATGGTCAAAGTTTTTCAATTGATATCCTTGGCATTACAAACAATAACGAATTATGCCCTCTGGATGAAGGAGATAATTATCTCCTAGAATGTATGAAAATGAAAGATTTCGAACTATATCAAGAAATTTTTGATATAATTCGAGAGCAAATTCATGAAATCCCAGAATAATGGGATTTCTTTTATTTATTTTTAAAAGTAAATTTTATTTTTATGTTTTTTTCTTTATCAAATTCAATTTTTTCAATTAACTTTTCTAATATCATTTTATTTGGCTTTTCCATATTTAAGAACGCATTTGCAATTTGTTTTATTTCTTTAAAACTTATTTTTGGAGATTTTTGATTCGTCTCTTCTATTTGCTTTTCTATGTTTTTTATTTCTTTTAAAATTTTATTTCGTTCTTTCTGTTTTTTTTCATAAATAGCTTTAAAGTCTTCGATTTGTATTATTTTATTTATTTTATCTTGATATATTTCTTCAATCGTATTTTCTATTTTTTCTAGTCGACTTTTTAATTCTTGTAATTTTGTTTGTAATAAATTGCTTTCACTTTTAGATTCTTTTTCTGCTTGTTCATATATGTACTTTATTTCTTTTTCTGAAAACTTTATTTTCTGTATTTCTTCTCTTAAATTTGTATTTACCGTTTCTTCTATAACTTTTGCCGAAATCTGTTTATTATCACATAATCCACTATAATTATTTCTTTTTGAACAAATAAAATATGTAGCTTTCCAAACTGTTCCATTTTTTCGTTTTTCCTCTCTACATCTTAGAGTTGCCTTATTGCCACATTCCATGCAATATACTAAACCTTTAAGTTCATGGTCATATTTTCTATCTCTTGTCTTTGAATATGCATTTAGCTTTTTTTGTGCTTTATTCCATATTTTTATATCAATAATTGCTTCATGCATATTTTCTAAAACTATATGTTCTTCTTTTTTGGTACATCTTACTTTGGCTATTTTATGGCTTACTTTTTGGAATTTTCTACCTACTACACTTCCGAAGATATACTTCATTTCTTAAAATTTTACCAATTTGTGCCCTGAGCCACATATACTTCCCATTTGGATTTGCGCTTTTCTTTTTCATATATGTTGGGATTTTTAGATATACTGCTGGTGGTTCTATTTCTCTTCTATTCAATTCATCTGCTATTTTTATTGTTGACATTCCTTTATTTACATACATATCAAATATTTCTTTTACAATTTGTGAACTATATTCATCTGGAACTAAATGATTTTTTATCTCTGTATCCTTCTTGTAACCATAAGGTGGAATTCCTGCTTGATATTCTCCTTTTTCTATTTTTCTTTGCTTTACACTTTTTATTTTATTTGATATATCTTGTGCATAATAATCGTTAAAACTTAGTTTAAATGTTAAAAATTGCAATCCATCTGGCTTTATTGTATCTACATTGTCTCCAATTGCTATGTACCTTATATTGTTTGCTGGTAAAAATCTTTCTAAATAATAGCCAGTGTCTATATGGTCTCTTCCAAATCTTGATAAATCTTTTGTTATGATACAATCTATTTTTTCTTCTTCTATGTCTTTTAACATTTTTTGAAATCCTGGTCTATTAAAATTCGTACCTGTATAACCGTCATCTACATATTCTCCGCTATCTACCAATTCTTCATGTTCTAATATGTAATTATCTATAATGTCTCTTTGATTTTCTACACTTTCACTTTCTCTGTCATCTCCATCTTCTCGAGATAGACGTATGTATTTTGCAACTCTTATGTTTCTATAACTATTTACTCTGTTCAATTTTATTCACCTCTCTTTTTTGTTCAAATAAGAATTGTTAGTAATTCATTTAAACTTTTCGAGAGTAAATAGCCTATTTAAAGCATAATTGGATTATAACGTGTTCTTTTATAATTGTCAGCCTTAAATAAGCTTTTATTTTTCGTTCATAGTTATATAATTTATGTATTGTTCTTTTAGTAATTCTATTAGTATTTCTTTTAAGTTTTCTTTTCCATATTCAATTTTAATATTCACATTTTGTCCATTTTGCATTTTTACTATTTTCCTTCCTAAATCATAAATCTAGTTGGAAAAGAATTAAATTTTGACTAGGAAAACAACTTTGAAATTTATGAGGCGTACTTAATATACGTTGATTAAATTTCAAATGAAGTTTGACGACATCAAAATTGTAATTATTTTTCAACTTTTACTCCTTTTTAGTTTTGTTTAATTCTATGTGCATTCTTTAAAATTATTCCTCTACTATTAAGGTGTGTTAAAAAATATATAAATCGGACAAAATTTAAAAATTTTATTTTTGTATCACAAAAAGAGATATCTTTTTGACATCTCTAATCTATACTTTTTATTTATACTAACAACTTGTAATTTAACGAATAGTATATTACTTAAAAATATAATTAATTCTTAATTATTTTCTATTATTTGAATATTTTTTAATTCATAGTCAAGAATTAAAATCTCTTTATTAAGATATATGTATATTTTTATTTCTTTGTTTAAATCTGGATCAAATGAAAAATTCATTCCAGTAATATATGGATCTCCTTGTGTTTGAAAAATAGAATTTTCAAATTTATCTTCCTTACTTCTATAATTAAGAATATTTTTAATATTTGATAAATTTATATTATCCAATTGTGTAAACAACTGATTAGCTTTCTTCAATCTAAATACACTATTGCTTCCTTTGTCTGTCTGTATATTATTTTTGTACTTTCCATGTATGTAGTGATTTGAATGAATATAATAATCCTTAATATATTGAATATCAATATCATCTGGGTATACCTCTATTGATACAGCAATATTCTTTTTGACATCAATAGCATTTACATGATATCCAGAAGCTGGTCTTAGTTCTCTGGCTCTTTTTATTAAATCTTCTATTGATTTAGCTTCACTTATATGTCTTTGAGAAAAGTATCTTGGTAAATTTTCACAATTTACGTTAGGTTCATATGTATAATTAATCGTTTTTATTATTCCTGAACTATTCCAAGAAAATCCATTTCCAAATGGCATATTCCATATATCATTTGTTATAAACCAATCATTAGAAACATTTATTTTACTTATAGCAAAATTTCCTTCTTGATAATCATCATCTTCATTATGACTGATTATAAAATTTCCATTTGATTTTTTGCACATTATTGTTGTACAATGTGATTGAATTTTCGATAATTCTGGACACATCATAGCAAAATATTGTATAAAATTAACATCTGCACCATCTGCTTTTCCTCTTATTTCATCATAATATTTTGGATATTCTTTTCTCAATTTATTGATTAATTTGATAACCTGATTTCTATATTCTTCGTCATTTAATTTTTCTTCATAATATTGTATATTTTCTTTTATTATTTCTTTAAAATATTCCCCTGAAGTTCTTCCATTATTATAGGCCTCTTTATTTAAATATAAAATCTTTGTTTTCATTAAATCTCTCTCCATAATTTAAAAATTTTAATAGTGACTATAATCATATTTCATTTTATCTACAACTTACTATTTTATACTTTCCTCACAAGAAATTTTTTTACCATTTCTTCTTGCATACTTTATTCTAATTTTATACTTTCTCCAATATATCCTCTAATATAATTATTTATTTGCTATATATAAAGTTGCAGGACTTGGAATATCATCTACCCTTTCAATATTTAAGAAATTGCCACCTTCTAATAATTTTTTTATTTCATTATGAGTATATACTTTTCCATTTTTAGAATTCGCAAGCATCTCTATTGCAAATTGAACTGAAAATTCAGGACTTATTTTATCCTCATTCAAGAAAAAGCTTGTTAAAAATAATCTACCATTTGGCTTTAATACATTATAAATATTATTTAATAATTTTATCACACTTTCTTCTGGTTCTTGATGTACCACTGCAAATAAAAATACATCATCATATTTTTCTTTTGGAAAATCAATATTATAATCACAAGAAACAGATACCAATCTATCTTTCAACTCTTCTTTATGTATGTTTCTATTTTGAATTTTTGAAACTTGTGGTAAATCTATCATTTTCCCTTTAACAGATGGATACTTTTTGGCTACAGTTATTAAATAGGTACCTGCTCCTGCTCCAATATCTAATATATTATGACTTTCAAAATTGTATTTATTGGCAATATATTCTGCCTGTGGCACAGCATTTGCTTGCATACCTTTCATAAAACTTTCTGCTTGTTGTTCTGTTAGTTCCTTAAAATTATTAAAAGAAAAATCATTATTCTTTATTGCATTTTCTAAATTGTTATACTTCTCCATTATTGTTTGTGAAAAATCTATATATCCTGTTTGATTAAATTTAGAAGTTTTTAATAATACATCTTTATATTTAGTTAAATAATACCCTTTTTCATTTTTATCTATAATTGTATTAAATACCAAACCATTTAAAATAGGCTCTATTCTTTGAGTTGAGACTTCTATGTCTTTGGCTATTTGTTCTAAACTTTTAGCATTTTCATTTAGATTATCAAAAATTCCTATATTATTTGCTGTTATTATTAAACTTGTTAATTTATAACTATTTACCATTGATTTAAAATTGCTTATTTCTTCTTTTATATTCACATTAAACCTCCAACTAACAAACTTCTAAAAAAATTTTTTATCTCTTAATTATTTTAAATTTCTTTTTATTCCTCGTTTAAAAATTAAAATTTTATTAATAATTTTTAATTTAACTAAAAGGCAGGAAAGAAATACAGAATGTATCTCCTAGACACATAGAAAAACAAGTTTTCTAGTCCTCTGTATTTTGTAAAATAATACAGAAAAAATACAGAGTTACCACTTTGGTATGTTAATCATTTTTTAATATTTTCCAATGTCCTGTCTTTCTAGATCCAACTCTTTCAATGTATTTACTTTCTTTTAATACCTCAATATTTCTTTTTATTGTTCGTAAAGACATTCCTGTTTTTTGAGACAATTCTTCTTGCGTAATATTATTCTTATTCTTTAATTCATTTAATATCAAATTTAAAGTGCCATTTAAAGTGCCATTTAAAGTGCCATTTAAAGTGCCATTTGCTAAATTGATTAAATCTTTTTCATCAAATTTTTCATCTCTTAATAATGGAATAGTTACTTTAAACATCTCTTTATCTTCAAATATAGGTGGTTTTCCTGAATACAAATATGAATTTTTTGTAATTTTTATAAAACCACTACCTAATTCATCTGCATATCCTATTTCTCTAAAAAACTTCGCAATCGTTGGATTTTTTGCAAATGGTGTATAATTTTTTATAGTAAGTAATCCATTTGTTCTAAATGAATTTGGGTTCTCACATATTAATTTATCTTTATAAATAATTACTCTACTTGTATGTCCATCTGTTATATCTCTATGCATAAGAGTATTCAAAACTATTTCACGTGCCATTACATTTCTTGGACTCACTCTTCTTGCATTTTCATCTAATGCAAACCTGTCCATTGTATATTTTGCTATAAAATCAATTAATCTATCATACATATCTATTAAATTTGTTTCTACAAAATCTCTATCATCATATCTATCCAAATCGTCTACTCTATATAAAGCATCAGTTCTACAATAAGGATTGATATTTGAAATTACATCATCTTTCCCAAATAACATAACTCCAGCAAGTGTTACGCCTTTCTTACCTGTTTCCTTATCCAATTTATATAGTCCTGCACTTTTTAGCAATTCTAAATCTGTCATATCCATCCAAATATGTCTTTTCTTAACATTTGAATTAGCTAACTTTCTTGCTTTTTCTATTAAGTCATGTCTTAAATCTTCTTCTACTGAAATATATGGGTAAATTGTATCTTCATCAAATATTTTTCTCTTTTTATTGTGAATACTCGCAATTAATGGAATATTATTTGATATATCAAAATCACCCTCATAATTACGAATAAAGACTTTTCCTTTACATTTATGAATTTCTGTTGATTCTTCAATATGAGTGTACAAAAGTATTTTTCCGTCTATTTCTATTTCATGTAATTCTGATAAAATAGTCGGATTTATAACTTCTTTGTTATTGCATTGTGTTGTATAATCCTTCTTTATTTTTTCTATTAAGTTCTCTTTTATTCCAATAACCTCTTTTTTATCATTTGCTCCTAGAATGATATATCCTCCTGTAGTATTTAAAAATGAACATACAGATTCAAATACACTTTTGGGTAATCCATTATTGGCTTCTTTTAATTCTGTATTAACATTTTCGCCTAATAAAATAATATTTTTAATATTTTCTTCCATAAAGGCTTGTCTCCTTTTCCTAGTTGTTATTTTAAAGTTATAATATCACAAATTCCTTTTTTATACAATTAATTTTCAAAAATCTCAGAGAAATTGACTATATAATCTACAACTATCTTCATCAAAACTTACATCTCAAATTATTTTCTTTTTCTAGTTTATTTATTATATTAGTATATTCCAATTCCATATCAAATTCTTTTTTCTTATTTTCAATTAGAATTTTCTAATTTTTTGAACCACTTTTAGTTGATTCAAAACATGAGAACTATTCTAATTTGAATTGCAACTCGTTATTTTAATCTTTTATCATCCATTGTAAATCCTTTTTGCATATACTCATGGAGTCTTTGAGTTGCCCATATTCTAAACCTTATAGCAACTTGTGATTGTACTCTATATCCTAATGCTATTATTATATCTAAAGTGCTTGCTTTTAGTTGATTTTTTGAAATAATATTTTGAACACAATTAGACTAATTATTTTTCTAACATTTCAATGCAAATGTCTTAAATACTTGTTTTTGATAAACTCAAAGTGTACACAATTTATTTTTTTATGAAAAAACTTTTTATTTTATTTAATATTTTCTTAAAAATGCTTTCTTTATATTTTTCTATTTGCATTGTTTCATTATTATTTACAGTTTGATTTTCATTTAATTTATTTACAAACACATTAGTATTATACATTTGCTGTTTTTTCAATTCATTTTTTTGCCTTGCTTCATTTTGCATTCTTATAACTTTAGCTTTCTGCTCTGGAGTTGCTAAATAGTCTCTAAATATATTGAATAGTATTGCTTTTGTTTCTGGTAGCATTGGTTGTTCTTTTAATTCTAATTCATCATCTAGCTCATACTCATATTCTTTATTTCTATTTTCTTTAATTGCCTCAACAACTTCGGGAGGAATTTTTTTGTATTCTTCTTCATTTAATTCTTGTAAAATTGTATATACTTCTGTATAGGCATTTTCACGATTGCTCATCCCTTTTTATTCCTCCCTTTTTCTTTTTTTCTTTTTCTATTGTTTTTCTTAATTCTGCATCTTCTTTATCGGTCATTTCAATGTCAGTTAATGAACTAATTGATGCCTCAGCTATCTCTTTTGATGTTCTTTTAGATTCCAAACTAATTCCTAGTTTTTTTAGTTCTTCCACTTGTTCTTTTGTTGGTGGCTTACACGTTCCTTTTCCTCTGTATGCCTGTGCTATATTATTTTTCTTTTGTCCTATTTTTTGAGTTAGTTCTAAACCTATTTTTTCTAATGTTTTTCTATCTATTCCTGATTTGCTTGCTAAATCTTCTATTGTATCACTTTGTGCTATCTTTGAAACATCTACTCCTATTGATTTCATTTGCTTTATTGTATCTATAAATTCCT
>CAMMMI010000032.1 GCA_946497905.1 uncultured Clostridium sp. | reverse complement strand
TTTATTTTCACTTTGAGCCTAAGTAACTTAAAGTTTCATATTGTTTCCTATTGTATAAAAAACACCTAATAATGTTTTTACACTATTAGGTATTATATATTTATGCAAAAATTTGCTAATAATTTTTAATCATCAAAAGTCTTATGTACTTTACACTTGCACTACATTGTAAAATATACTGTAATAATACTTTTCTTTCTACCATTTATTATTAATCTCGCATTGATTTAACAATATAATAATAAGCCTCTTTATTAATTCTTTGTATTACTTTTAGTCTTTTTCTGTATTCTATAGGTATTCCTATTCCTTCTATATTACCAACTCTATATCTATCAATTTCACTTTTGTTGTTTTTTATCAAATATACTAGATATGCAACTTTACTTGCTGCAATTAATGCTTCTTTGTCTATTAAAAATTTTCTCTCAAGCATAAAGTTAGTAAATTTTCTCATGCCAATAGTAATTTTATTTAAGTTTTCCTTATTTTCTCTATAAATAATATCTTTTGTAAAATCTTCAATGTCATTTAAAACATCTTCATATGTAATTTCTTTTAATTTTCTATATTCAATTTCTCTATTTGCTATATTAATAAAACTTTCTCTGATTTCATAAACATCTTCCGCTTCATTAAATAATTTGTCTACATCATATAGTTGTTTCATTAATTCTAGCTCTTTTTCAGAGTTGTAACTAATTCCTGTTGTTCTTGGTGCTAATACAGTTAATTTATCTCCTAATATACTCTCTATTGATGGAACTCTTACTAATAAGTTGCTTTTTACATTTAATTTTGTATTTTTAATTCTTTTTTCTATAACTCTAGTATATTTATTACTTTCAAATGCAATATCTAAAAGTATATATTTTTCTGAGTCATCTGTAACTGAATTGAAGAAAAACTTATAATGTGCTATTTCCATCCTTTTACTTACTTCATTTTCTCTTATATTTTCTTCTACTCTTGTAAATAAGTCTTGATTATCTATTATTTCACGTATAATTTGTTTTACTTTTTCTTGACTTTCTTCTGTTATTATATCTACATCAACTGAAAATCTTTTAATCTCACCTAGTAATAATATAAGTGATGTACCGCCTTTAAATATAAAATCTAGTCCTGTATTTACTAAACTTTCTACCAAAAATAATGCTCCAATTGTTTTTTCTAGTAATTGTATATCTGCTGAAGGATTTTTCTTTTTTGATTTTTTAATTGATTCTTCTAAAAATTCTTTGTTTTTGATCTGTTCTTCTAGCATATTATTCCTCCTTCAATTTGTATTTATTTGGTATATCTAAGCTATTTATATATTTCTTGTATGATTCTAAATCTGTTCTATACTCAGCATATTTAATTACCTTTTTCATATTTATATCATATTTTTCAAATATATTTTGATATATTGTTTGTAATTCCTTGCCTTGATACTGTATATATAATTTATCAACATACAAGTCTACCATCATCTTTTCTATTGATATATATTTATCATTATTTTTCGTATCTAATGGTGATCTTGAATGTAACGGCTTTACTATTATAAAATTTTCAGCATTTAAGAACAAATCTCTGTTATTATTTAAAATATCTTGTGTAATAATAGTATATTTTTTTATATATTTTGCTTTTAGCAAATTTACTATTAAATTAATGGCTATTTTTTCTACTTCTATAACAATATAATTATTTATAACATAGTGTAGTGTAAATTCGTTTATAACTTTGGTATTCCAAACTATAAAATTAATTTGTGAATATTCTTTTTTTATTATATCATATATTTTCTTTTCTTCATCTGTTTCCTTATATTTGTAAATAGTTTTTGTAACTAAAACATATTTATCTTTTTCTATTTCACTTATTATATTATTACTTTTTAAGTATGTAATAGCATTTTCAAAAGAACGTATATTGGTATTTTTATAAATTTTAAAATAAAATTTATAAATTTCGTCCTTATCAAATATTTCCTTATTTTTATCAGTTATATATTCTATTAATTTTGCATATTTCATCTCAATCACCTCTATGTGAAATTTGAAGTTTTTTTGTTTTCTTCATTTTTCACACTTTTATTTTACCATAATTTTTCTATACAGTCAAATTTTTGAAATACTAAAAGATATTATCTATCTCGCAAGTGCAACAATTTTTTTCCACTCCAATTCTAGCAGTAAATAATAGAACAAATCGGAAAGCCTTAACATTTGTACAACTTTTAACATTTATCTTAGGCTTTCCGTAAATTTGTTCTTGCGCCAATTTTACGTATGTAAAATTGTGTGCATCTGTTGTGCGAAGCATTTTTTATACAATAGGAAAGGGTAACTTTCTTTTGAAAATAAAAATTGTTTATTTTCACTTTGAGCCTAAGTAACTTAAAGTTTCATATTGTTTTCTATTGTATAAAAAATACAGAATATTCCTTTACTATCAAAATATCTTGTAATGTAGATGACTACTGCATTTTATAACTTAATTTGTGGTTGAAAGTTTTTTAAATCCACAGGTGTAGATTTAAATTTACAGTTTCCTGCTGGCTGGGAACAAGCAAGAAAAATAAAGTACGCCCAAGGTTTTACTCAACCAGCCCCACGTGATTTTGTTGGATTTGGTCCATTAACTGAACCAGAAAGTTTAGCAATATATAATTTTACATTAATGCATGATTTTAGATTAGTTATAGCATTTCATACTCAAGGTCAAGAAATATATTGGCAATTTCAAAATTATACCCCTCCACAAAGTTTAGAGATTGGTCAAAAATTTGCTCAATCAAGTGGATATAAATTAGCTGATACTCCATATAATTCAAGTTTTGCTGGTTATAAAGACTGGTTTATTCAAGAATATAATAGACCTGGATATACTATTGAAGCTGGCATTGGCGAAAATCCTTTGCCTATTTCTCAATTTGATGAAATATATAAAGATAATATTGGAATTTTAATACTTGGTGCTATTTCTTAAAAATTTTATGGCTAAGTCTTGTATTTTAAATTTACAAGACTTTTTATTTTTTTAAATCTTTCTCCATTATATACATATTTTCTTCATTTAACTCTTTTTTGCCGTTTTTATATTTGTATCCAAGTTTATAATAAAAGTCACTAGCTGTAATAGATGCAGGAACTATTAATCTTTTAATTGATTGTTTTTTTGCATATTCTTCAATTTTATTTATTAATTTTGTTCCTACATTGTTCTTTTGTTTTTCTGGTTTTACAAATACAGTTAATATACAATATTCATTATCATTATATAAAGATTTATCTATTCCTGCTGTTCCTATAACTTCTTCTCCCTCTAATGCTATATACACTTTCTCCCTCTTTTTTAACATTTTGTTTAATTTTTCTACTACAAAATTATTAGCCATTTCTTTTGCTTTCTTTATTCCATAATCTTTACTATTTATTTCTAATAAATTTCTAATTATAATTCTTGAGATTTGTTCTGTATATTTTGTTTCAAATTCTTTTATTTTTAGCATAATTTATCACCTTTTTATCTCAAATTTTTTTATTTGATTTAAATTTTTTATTTACTAATTTCACCCTAATAAAAACTTCATCTATTTTACTAAATATTTTATTCTTAATCTAATTAATCTCTTTATTCTTTATACAGTTTTCTTTAAACTCTTCTGATAATATATCCATTTCTATAACATCATAATATTTTCCATTAATAAATCTGCATTTTCTTCTTCTTCCATATTCTTTAAATCCACATTTCTTATAGCAAGCTTGTGCTCTTTTGTTAAATTCCATAACATCTAATTTTATATTATTTAAATTTAAATAATTAAAACCAAAAATCATTCATCCATTCTGTATATTTTTCTACATCTTCAAGACTCCTTGGTGATAAATACACTCTTTCTCCTACTAATTTTTTAAAATATTTCATCTTTAATCTCCCCCTTTATTTTTCCATTATTATTCTTTGCTCTTTCATTCCAAATTTTTTATAGAACTTTATAGCCTTTTCATTAAAATTCCAACAATTTAATTCTATCCTTTTGCAATCTTTTTTCTTAGCTATCATTAATGCTTCTTCCATTAATCTTTTTCCTATTCCTTTACCTCTATATCTTTCATCTACACCTAATTCATCTACCCATAGAATCTTTGTATCTTTTAAATTTATATGATTTTTTACTTCCTTCACTTTATATATTAATACTCCATATACTATAGAACTACTATCTGTGGCTATAAGCACTGTTTTATTCTTATCATTTAATATTTCTATTGTATCTTTTTCTATTTGATTTTTATTTTTATCTTTAAAAATATCTGGTCTATTTTCATAGTGCATTCGTGATATCTGCTCTAATATATTAATTATTTGTTTCAAATTTTCTTTTTTAGCTAATTTTATATCCATGAATCATCCTTCCCTTCAAAAACATACTATTTTTCTTTAATAGAATTTTTTTTATTCTCTATTATAGAACAGCAGTAGCATGATAAAATATTTTAATCTAAATCTATATTATGTAAGTTACAGTAAGTGCTATTTTCTATAATTTATAAAAGCCTTACTAAGAAATCATTTAAGACTCCTCAGTAAGACTTTCATATCTTACGTCTGTGTAGGTAATCATTTTGATTACCCTATATCGCTCAAAATTTATTAATTTTTAGATATACTCCTAAATTATGTTACTTATTTTAACATGTTAAACCTAGTTTGTCAATATCCAATAAAATATTATTTTTCATTATTTTGTAACCCATTTAACCAAATTTAAATTAGCTGAGTCTAGTAACATATCATGTCTTGGCATTACTCTAAATGTATATCCATAGTTTCCACCTGTTGTTAATTCTATTTTTGTAGTAAAGTAATACTTTTTATTTTCTTCATCTTGTTCTGTTAAAGTCATAGGAATTATATTAACATCTTCAACAATTCCATTTTCTAAAATTTTCCCATAATATGCTTCTACAATAACATTTTCTACAGCTATATTAGGCAGTTCTACTTCACACCCAACTTCTATATTATTTCCAGCATCAATTGTAATATCATCTAAATTATCAACTTGTGTAATTTTTACATCTTTCCAATTGACATATAAGTCCTTTCTCCATGAATTGTATTCAGCAACATTATCAATATCTTCATAATATTTCTTCGTTAGATTACATAAAGGAACATATAATTTGTTTGTATAATCTACAAGCATTCTTGCTGTACTATATTTTCCACCTGTTGTTATTATTGAGTTTTTCATTAATTCAATCCATTTTTTTGATAACCCATTTTTATCTTTTTCATAATATGTTGGTATTATCTTTTCTTCTAGTGTCCTATACATACTTTGGCTATCTGCCATATCTTGTGCTTCATATGAGTCATACTCTGCATTTGTTCCAATTGTCCATCCATTAGTTTGTGTATATCCTTCTGCCCACCAGCCGTCTAATACACTGAAGTTTATAACACCATTTACTGAGGCTTTTTGTCCACTTGTTCCTGATGCTTCCATTGGTCTTCTTGGATTGTTTAACCATACATCTACACCGCTTATTAAATATCTTGACATTGCTATATTATAATTTTCTAGCAAGAATATTTTTCCTTTAAATTGTGGCATCATTGATATTTCATGTATATATTTAATTAAATCTTGACCTTCTTTGTCTGCTGGATGTGCTTTACCAGCAAATATTATTTGAATAGGTCTATCTTCATTATTTAGTATTTGTGTTATTCTTTCTAAGTCTTTAAATATTAATGTTGCTCTTTTGTATGTTGCAAATCTTCTTGCAAATCCAATTGTTAGTTTATCTGGACTTAATTTTGATGTTATTTCATTTATTTCTTCGTAACTATAACCTGCTCTTCTTAATCTTTGACTAGTACTATCTTTTACAAATTTTATTAATTTCATTTTTCTATCAATATGTACATTCCATAATTTTTCATCTGGAATATTTTTTATTTTTTCCCATACATAGTCTTGATACATATTATCTTGCCAATATGGCATTAGATATTTATTATATAATTCTTTTAACCTAGGTGCTAACCATGAACATGTATGTATTCCATTTGTTACATGTGTTATTGGTGATTCATTAGCAGCAATATTAGGCCATACATCACTAAATAATTCTCTTGAAACCGCTCCATGTAATTTACTTACTCCATTTTTCTTACCTGCTATTTTTAATGCTAATATTCCCATGTTAAATCCATCATCTAAGTCAATTCCTGGGTTCATTCCTAATCTTAAAAATTCTTCTCTATCTATTCCTAGTCTTGGCCAAAATTCTTTAAAGTATTTTTCTACTAAAGATATTGGAAATATATCATTACCTGCTGGAACTGGTGTATGTGTTGTGAATACTGTTTTTGAGCTTGCTATATCTCTTGCTACATCAAATGATACTTGTTTTTCTTTTATAATATTTTTTATAATTTCAAGAATTAAAAATGCTGAGTGTCCTTCATTCATATGATATACCGTAGGTTTTAATTTTAAATACCTTGTTAATAAACTAACTCCTGCCATACCAAGAACAATTTCTTGTCTAATTCTCATTTCTTGGTCTCCACCATATAGCTTTAACGTTACATCTCTATCTTCTTCATTATTTTTTTCTATATCAGAATCTAATAAATATAAAGTTACTCTTCCTACATTTATTTGCCATACTTTTAAATATAATCTTCTTTTTGGGAATTTTACATATATTATTAATTCTTCACCATTTTCATCTTTTACCGGATTTATTGGTAAATCGTATAAATCTATACCATTATATTCTGTTTCTTGTTGCCCATATCCATTTATTTTTTGTTTAAAATATCCATGCTTATACAATAATCCTACTGCTACCAATGGAATTCCCAAATCACTTGCTGATTTTAGGTGATCTCCTGATAATATTCCTAATCCACCAGAATAAATTGGTATAGTTTCATCTAAACCATATTCTGCTGAAAAATATGCTATTAAATCTTTTTTATTTTCTGGATATTTATTAGAAAACCACGTGTTTTTACTGTTCATATAATTATCAAAATTTTCTATTACTTTGTCATATTCTTTTAGAAATATTATATCTTTAGAAGCTTTTTCTAATCTTTCTTGAGATACATTTTTTAAAAATTTAACTGGATTTTTACTTGATTCTTCCCATAAATCTCTGTCTATTTTTTGAAATAATCTTAAAAATTCTGTATTCCATGACCACCACAAATTATTTGCTATTTCTGCTAATTTTTCTATTCTTTTTGGTAACTGTGGATTTACTGTAATTCTATTAAAAACGTACATTATTATTCCTCCTTTGTATCTTTGTGCTATTATCTATTGTAAATTATATTTATATTATCTATTAATTTTTACTATTTGTCAAATGTTTTTTTAAAAAATCTTTAATTCATAATAATAAGATACGGGGGATTATATATTATATTTTTCGCTATCCCAACACTTTACATACTCTAATAAAATCAGCTCCTACGGGACAGTCGCTGATTTGATAAGAGTATGTATCGTGTCGGTCCCCACGAAACCTGCTTAAAATATAATATATAATTCCCCGTATCTTATTATTATGAATTAAAGTCAAAAAATTCTAAGTATATCATTATATGTTACAAAGATAGCTAAAGCAATTAATATAGAAAATCCTATTAACTGTATATTTATTTCTGTTTTCTCTTTTAATGGCTTTCTTCTTATTGCTTCTATTAATAAAATTAAAATTTTTCCACCATCTAATGCCGGAATTGGCAATAAATTAGTTACTCCTAATGATAATGATATAAGTGCTAATAAATAAACAAAATCTTCTATATCTTCAGTTTTTGCAACAGTTTCGGAAATACCCACAGGTCCCATCATTTGGTCTACTCCTACATTTCCAGTAAATAGTTGTTTTAAATTATCTACTATAGAAAACATAAAATCTGTTGTTTGTATTCCACTATTTATACATCTATTTATAAAATTATCTTGAGCTTTTTTAAATGTTGCACCTAAATAATAGTTCGGAATATAATCAGGTGTTAATTCTATTTTTACCTCTTCATTCCCTCTTTTAACTGTTAACAACATTGTATTTAAGCCTTCTGTATTAAAGATTTTTACCACTTTTTGTGTATCTTCATTAATAGGTTCATTATTTATTGCAATTAATTTATCATTTGATTTTATCCCTTGTTCTTCTGCTGGACTCCCTTTTTCTACTGTTACTATTTTACATTCATCATCTAGATATATTCCTGTATATTTACTTGATACTTCTGTTGGCTCTATATTATACTCTATAATTTCACCATTTCTGTCTATTTTTATATTTATCTCTTCTCCATTTTGATTTGCTAAAGTTTTATTTATATCACTTTGACTTTTTATCTTATCTCCATCTAGTTCTATTACCTTATCTCCATTTTGTAAACCAATTTTTTGAGCGACAAAATCATTTAGCGTTGTGTCTACTTCATTTGTTACATATGGACCTAATGTAATGGCCATAAGTATAAAATATACAATCAATCCAAAAATTATATTAACAATTGCTCCTGCTGAACATATAGCAATTCTTTTTGGAATACTTGCTTTTGAAAAAGATCTGCTATCTTCTGATTTCTCTTCTTCACCTTCCATACTAACAAAGCCACCTAGTGGCAAAAGTCTAAGTGCATATTTAGTTTCTTTTCCTTGTTTCTTCCATATTAAAGGACCAAATCCTATTGCAAATTCATTCACTTTTACCTTGCAAAGTTTTGCAACTAAAAAGTGTCCTAATTCATGTATAAATATTAAAAAACCTAATAAAACTATTATTTTTATTACTGCCAATATAAAACCTAGCAATTCTAACCTCCTTTAAGGGACGTTCCTTTAATCCCTAAAATTGGGGACTAGGGGACGGACCTTAAAGGATATCCCCTAAATCCCTTCAAGGTCCGTCCCCTAGTCCCCAATTTTAGGGATTAAAGGAACGTCCCCTGGAAAAAAACATATGCAAACGGTGCTAAAAAGATTAAACTGTCAATTCTATCTAACATTCCTCCATGACCTGGAATTAAATTACTGAAATCTTTTATATCTACATATCTTTTTATGCTAGATGCTGCAAAATCACCAATTTGCCCTACTAAACTTAATATTAATGCTATTATTCCTATATATATATATGAATATTCCATTCCTAAATAATTATTAATAAAAAATGTATAAATTAACATTAATAGTACTGCTCCAATTGTTCCTGCTACACAACCTTCTATAGATTTTTTAGGACTTATTTTACTAAATTTGTGTTTTCCTATTAGTCTTCCTACAAAATATGCAAATATATCTGTTCCCCAAGCTGCAAAAATTGCATACCATATTAGTATTTTTCCATTTTCCATTCCATCTATTAATGCTACAAACATTATGAAAAATACTACATAAAATATTCCTATAAATGTATATGCTATATCTTTAAATGTTGTTTTCATTTCTGTTGCTATAACTTGTGCAAATAAAACTATTAATATTGCTGGAATTGTTATGGTTACAACCATATTTAAATTTTCAGCTGGTATTAAATGTACAACACCTATACTTAAACAACTTAAATAGCCAACCCATCTTACTGGGTTTGAAACTTTTGATATTGCATTAAAATATTCATTCATTGCTAATAATGCTATTATTGCTAGTGCTACATCTACTACATATTTATTCCCTATAAGTAAAATTATTAATACTAAAGGAAAACCTAATAATCCTGATGTTATTCTTTTTATATCCATATTACTACCTTTCTTGCTAATATAAGTATGTGCCAAATTATCAATTTTTGACTCAAATTTACCAATTTTAGACGCATCCCCAAAATGGTAAAAATAGTTCTTAATTAGCTCCAAATTTTCTAGTTCTTTTTTGATATTCAATTATTGCTTTGTCTAAGTCTTCTTCTTCAAAGTCTGGCCAATTTTTGTCTATAAATAAAAACTCTGAATATACTAATTGCCACGGCAGAAAGTTACTTAGTCTTAGTTCTCCACTTGTTCTAATTAACAAGTCTGGGTCTGGTTGTCCTTTTGTGTATAAATTTTCTGAGACTAAATTTTCTGTAATGTCTTCTATATTTATTTTATTATTTTTTACCTCTGTTGCTATATTTTTTATAGCCTTTATTATTTCATCTCTTCCGCCATAATTTAATGCTATATTAAATGTTACACCTGTATTGTTTTTTGTTCTTTCCATACAATTTTGTATGCTTTTTTGCATTCCTGTAGATAATGCCGTTATATCTCCTAAAATCTTTACTTTTATATTTTCTGTATCAGCTCTTTTAGCATAATCGTCTAAATAATTTTGAAGTAACATCATAAGTGCTTTTACTTCATCTTCTGCCCTTTTCCAATTTTCTGTTGAAAATGCATATACTGTTATGTATTCTAATCCTATTTTATTTGCATATCTTACTATCTTTTCTAGTGTTTTTGCTCCTTCTTTATGTCCAAAACTTGCTGATTTTCCTTGTGCTCTAGCCCATCTCCTGTTTCCATCCATAATAATTGCTATATGTTTTGGTAATTCTTCTTTTTTAAATTCCATAAGTTTTTTGCATGATATTAATAACCCCATGCCCTCCTTATAATATTTAGATTTTTGTATAGGATTTATCTATAAACCTATTTATTTCTGTTTTGAATATATAAAGCTAAACATTTTAAAAACTCTGCTTTTTCACCATAATTTTCAATTTGTTTTATTGCTTCTTGTATTATTTTTTCTAATTTGCTTTTTGCTTCTTTAAGTCCATATTTTGACACATATGTGCATTTTTGCCTTTCTTTATCATTTCCAACAGGTTTTCCCAGAATCTCTTCATTTCCTTCTTCTGATAATATATCATCTTTTATCTGAAATGCTAAACCTATTTTTTCTGCATAAATTGTCAATTTATCTAAGTCTTCTTTGCTACAATCTGCTAATATTGCTCCCATTCTTACACATAACCTTAATAAAGCTCCTGTTTTATTTTCATGTATATAATCTAAATATTCTGCTTGTATTTGTTTTCCTTCATATTCTGTGTCTACATATTCTCCTGCAATCATTCTATCTACAGAAGTAGAAAATTCATTAAATACTTGTATTTTTCTGCTTAAATCTTCTTTTTTGGAGTTTTTCAAATCTTTACTAATAACAATATATGCATTATTTAATAAGCCATCTCCTGCTAGTATTGCTGTAGCTTCATTAAATTGTTTATGATTAGTTGGCTTACCATGTCTGAAGTCATCATTATCTATTCCTGGCAAATCATCATGAATTAGTGAAAAATTGTGTACCATTTCTATTGCTATAGCATATGGAAAACATTTTTCTATATCCTTTCTAAACAATTCATATGTTGCTATTACTAGAATAGGTCTTAATCTTTTTCCTCCTGCCATTAGGCTATATTCCATTGAATTATTTAATAATTTTTCAGGACATTCTTGTTTTCTAAGATATTGTTCTAATTGACTATTTATATTTTGCTGATATTTTTTTAAATTATTTTTAAAATCCATAACATTCTCCTTAGGAAAATATGTAATTTATGTTTTTCGTTAACTAAATATCTAATAATAGGCTAATTGCTATACAGACATTATTTCTTTTTCTTTTACTTCTAATATTTTATCTATTTCTTCTATATTTTTATCTGTGATTTTTTGGATCTCATTTTCTGCTTGTTTTAATTCATCTTCTGTTATATCTCCATCTTTTTGTTGCTTTTTAGCTTCATCTATTCCTTCTCTTCTAATAGCTCTTACAGCTACCTTTGCTTCTTCTGCCATTTTCTTTATATCTTTTACTATATCTTTTCTTCTCTCTTCATTTAATTCTGGAAAAGCTAGTCTTATTACTTTTCCATCATTATTTGGATTTATTCCTATATCTGACGCTAAAATTGCTTTTTCTATTTCTTTTAATATACTTACATCCCATGGTTGTATCATTATTAATCTAGCTTCTGGAACTGATATACCTGCTACTTGATTTATTGGTGTTGGTGTTCCATAATAGTCTATTTTTACTTTATTTAATATTGCTGGATTTGCTCTTCCAGCTCTAACCTCTGCTAACCTTTCACTATAAACATTTATTGATTTTTCCATTTTTTCTTTTAAATTTGTATAATCCATAATTATCTTCCTCCTAATTCTTTCTCTTCTCTATCTATTTTTATATTATCATCTAATATTTTTTTAATCTCTTCTAATGTCAATAGACCCCTATATAAACATTTTTCTCCCCTAACTTACAATTGTTCCTATTCTTTCTCCTTTAACTGCTTTTACTATATTTTCTGGGTCTGATATTCCAAATACTAGTAATGGTATGTTATTATCTCTACACATTGCTGTTGCTGTTGAATCCATTACTTTTAAATCTTTATTTAATACATCTAAATATGATATTTCTTCATATCTAATTGCGTCTGGTTCTATCTTTGGATCTGCTGAATATACTGCGTCTATTGCCTTTCCTAATAAAATTATATCTGCTTTTATTTCTGTTGCTCTTAATACAGCTGCTGTATCTGTTGTAAAATATGGATGACCAGTACCACATGCAAATATTACTACTCTTCCTCTATTTAGATGTTTTTCTGCTTTTCTCTGTATAAATGGTTCTGCTATTTCTCTCATTTCTATTGATGTTTGGACTCTTGAATATACTCCTCTTGCTTCTAATGCGTCTTGTAATGCTAATCCATTCATTGCTGTTGCAAGCATTCCCATATAGTCTGCTGTTGTTCTTTCCATTTGATGTCCGTTTCTTCCTCTCCAGAAGTTTCCTCCTCCTACTACTATTGCTACTTGTACTCTCATGTCAACAATTTCTTTTATTTTATCACATATATTTCCTACTGTTTCTACATTTACTCCTGTCTTTTGTTCTCCTGCTAATGCTTCGCCACTTAATTTTAATAATATTCTTTTATATTTCGGCTCTGACAATTTTTTCACTCTCCTTAAATTTTATTTTGTCATGCTTATTTTATCATATAATGAAAAAAAATACAGTATTTTTTTAATTTTTTCTTAATTTTTGAAAATTTAATGTTACCATTGACAGCTATATTGGCATAATACATCAATGATAACAACTAATTTGCTAGTAATTAGATTTTTATTATTTTTAGAACAATAGCGGGCTTTTTTGAACATTTTTTCTGTTTATAACATTTCAAAGCCCGCGTCATTGTTCGTGCGCCAAATTTTACTTTAGTAAAATTTGTGTGCATTTGTTAGAGCAAAGCGATGTTCTTGAATAGGAAAAACTCGATTTTTCCTATTCAAGAACAAATCGGAAAGCCTTAGCATTTGTACAATCTTTAACTTTCTCTTTGGCTTTCCGTTAATTTGTTCTGTGCCAATTTTACGTATGTAAAATTGTGTGCATCCGTTGTGCGAAGCACTTTTTATACAATAGGAAAGGGTAACTTTCCTATTGTATGAAAAGGAAATGGCAAGAGGATTAATTATATTCCTCTCGCCACTTCCTGTTTTAGATGGATAGTCTTATCATATTAGGAAAAGACTCTTCATCCATAAATATTTTTGTCTTCTCACCTTGAGATGAGATTGCAAAAATTATATGATGATCTGTCCTTCTCCTAACTATAGTTGTCTTTTCTGTCTCCCGAACCTCATAATAATATGGGTTCAGTCTACTTAAAAGGTTAAATTTTTCCATCTTTCGTTCTCCTTTCAACGTTTTTATAACTATATTATACCACAATTTTACATAAATTTAAATAGTTATTATATTTTTCTATTATTTCAAACAAACACTATATACATAGTTAATAGACACATAGAATATTAATAAAGATAGAAAATCAATAGAATTTATAAATCTTCAACAACATATTTTATCCTATTCTTAATGTTGTATTTATATATTTATTGCATTTATTTTTTATTTCTTCTAGTTTTTCAGGTGAAAATGGAATTACAGCAACTCCGTCCACTCTTTTATATTGTTGAAGTACATATTTTTTTGCATTTTTTTCTGACAAATATTTTGCAATAGAAATGCAATCATTTTCATCAACAAATTTCGGATAAACTGTAGTTCTAAGTTCATATTCAGGTATATTATTTATAATAAAATCAACACTTTTCTTTATCTTGCTAATATCAATTTTTCTGCCAGCTAATAAATTATACTTATCAAAACTAGTTTTAAAGTCCATACCTATATAACTAATTTTTTCTTTATTTTTTTCTAAAAATTCCGTATTGTATCCGTTTGTATGTATTCCTATCTTAAAATCTTTTCCATATAAAATATCAATTATTTTTTGTATATCAGGACAAATTGTACATTCTCCTCCTGATAAAATAACATGCTTTACAAAATCTTTTCTTTCTATTAATTTAGGTAAAATTTCCTTCTCAAAATCTATTGATTTTGCCTTACTAATATCTTTATTTTGACAATATTCGCAAGCAAAATTACACCCTTCAAAAAATAAAGATGTACACACTTTTCCTGGATAGTCTAACATACTCGCCCATATTACTGATTTTAACATACTATAATTCCCCTTGCTTTTTCTAATTATTTGCTTTAATATTTCCAAAATTATAAAGTTCTTCTACTTCTCCTGATTTTACTACTCCGTTTACCTCTAAGGCTGGAACTTGATATATATCATTTTCTAATAATTTTGCTCTTGCAACAAAATCATTTTCTATATTTACTTCTTCATATTGTATCTCATTTTCTTTAAACATTCCTTTTAATGCTTGACATCTTGGACATGTTGTTGTTGTATATAATTTTAACATTTTAATTCCCCCTACTTTTGTCTTCTAATTAATTATTTATTCTTCCAATTTTTGACACATCTCTAAATTAGTAATTATTTTTTCCAATTTTAGACACGTCCCTAATTAGTAATTATTTTTTCCATTTTTGGACACGTCCCTAATTAGTAATTATTTTTTCCATTTTTGGGCACGTCCCCAAATTGGTAATTATCCTATTTTTTCTCTTTTTCTGTCTGCTAATTCTGCTCGTTTTCCACTGTTGAATTTGTCTATAAATACATAGTATCCTGTTATTCTTGTTACTCCTCTTACATTTTCACTTCCGCATTTTGGACATTTGTCTATTAGTCCATTATGTCTGGTATGACATTCTTTACATAGTGTATATTCTGGTGATAATACCCATTGTACGCATTTTGTGTTATCCCATGTTGTTTGTATTAGCTCATATATTGCTTTTGGATCTGGACTGTTTTCTCCTCCCCAGATGTGTATCATACTTCCTGCTTCTACTAGGTTGTGGAATTTTGATTGTTTCATTAGTCTTGTTATATAGTCTACATTACTGTCTGTTGCAAAGTGTACTGAGTTTGTATAATACATTCCAAATTCATTTTTCTTAACAAATGCTTTGTCTCCGTATTTTTTTACGTCTAGTTTTGCAAATCTTCCTGCTGTTGATTCTGCTGGTGTTTCTTCTAGTTTCATATTTATTCCGTATTTTGCTGATAATTTTTTAGTTTCATGATACATGTATGATATTACTTGAAGTGATAGTGAATAAGCTTCGTCTGTTTCGTGCATTTCTTTTCCTATTAGATTATATATACATTCATTTAGTCCTACTATTCCTATTAAGTATGAAATATTTTTTAGTCTTACATATGGCTTTCCATCCATTCCTTTTACATAGAAACTTAATGGTGAATTTTCTAAATTTGCTAATTTCCATACATAATCTTGACGTATTATATGTGCTCTTGCTGCTTTGTCCATTGCTTTTGATAATTCTTCATAAAATTTATTTATATCATGTTCTGCTTTTAATGCCATTCTTGGTAAATTGATTGATACATTTTGACCACCAACAAATCTAAGTTCTTCTGGTGTATCTATTAATTTTTTATCTTCTTCTGTGAAGTCTATTTTTAGCCTACAGCATTGTGATACTGAAAATGCATTTCTATCAAATATAAAATATGGACATCCTGATTTACTTGATGCTTCACAGGCTAACATTAGTAATTGTTTTGCTACTGGATCTGTAAATGATTCTTGATTTATATGTAAATTGATTTTTGGAAATGCAAATGGCATTCCGTCTGCGTCTCCTTCTCCTACTACTTCTAATATTGCTTTTGTAAATAAAGCTGATTCTTTACTATAATCTTCATAAAGCATTAGGTGGTATTCATTTTCTTTAGCAAATTCTTTTGCTTCTTCTTGTGTGTCAAAATAATATATTTTTTCCAGATAATCTTTTACCATATATTTTCCTCTTGCTCCAGTTGCTAATACTTTTTTATAATGTTCTGGAATTGATAAATAAACATTAAAATCTGTAAATGCTACTTGTCCACCTCTTGCTCCTGCAAGTTGTGATAAATCAAATATAAGTGTTTGTGCTAATTGTTTTATTTCTTTATATGTCATATTTACTAGTAAAGGTGCAAAAAATACATTTAGAGCTTCCCAACCTATTGCTCCTGCAAATTGACTTTGTAAAAATTGAGTTATTGAACATATATGTCTTGCAAGCACATTTGCACTGTTTGCTGGTTTAGAATTAGATGGTATTGTCGGGATATTTTTTATTCCGTTTTTCTTTATATATTCTGGTGAATGACCTGAGCAATAAAAACGGTCAATCATTCCTAAATCATGTATATGTATTTCTCCATTTAAATGGGCTTCTGCTATATCTGGTGGCAATATTTCTCTTAATGCATATTCTTTTAATATTCTTTCTGCTAATGTTAAATTTATGGATTCTGGGTTGTGAGCTGTGTTTCCATTCTCCTTATTTGCATTTTCGATTATTTCTGTAATATTATAAAATGGTATGTTTACCTCTGAATTTGATTTTAAAACCTTATTTAATCCTCTTTCGAATAATTCATTATTTACTAATGAACGAATTAATGATGTATCAACTGTTTCTATTTCTGTTTTTTGCAATTTTTCTGTTACAGATTTAGCCACCTCTCTTGCTAATTTTTCTTCACAATTTGCTTCTTTAACTAAAGCTTCTACAATTTTGCTTTCATCATATGCTTGACGTTCTAATTTATCTGCTGAATCAACCATTAAAGCAAAATCAAGACTATTTGTTTTTTTACTAAATTTTACTACATTTAACATAGCAATTCCCCCTGTTCCTCAATTACATCTATTTACATTATATAATTGAATTTTAATTGTCTTGATTATATACCAATAAATTATTTTTACTGTTGCAATTGCAACATATTATTTTGTTTGTTTTATACCCTATGTCTCTATAGACTTTTATCAATTATTACAATTTTATTACAATTTTTTATAAGTATTTTTGTATTATTTGTGAACTCTAATTTTTAGTTGTTTAAACATATTATGTTGCATGGTAACTTTTCTATTGTAGAACAAATCGGAAAGCCTTAACATTTGACAACTTTTAACATTTATCTTAGGCTT
>CAMMMI010000031.1 GCA_946497905.1 uncultured Clostridium sp. | reverse complement strand
TTTGAGCAAGAAGTAATAGCTTTTCTAAATTATAAAGAAGGCGGAATTATTTATGTTGGAATTAGAAAAGATGGACAAGTAGTTGGTGTTGATGATATTGATAAAATACAGTTACAAATAAAGGATAGAATAAAGAATAATATACAACCATCTACATTAGGATTATTTGATGTTATTGTAGAGCAAATAGAAGACAAAAATGTAATAAAAGTTGTAATATCAAGCGGTACTGAAAAACCTTACTATTTAAGAAAAAAGGGAAGAACACCAGAAGGATGTTATTTAAGAGTTGGAAGTAGTAAAGAAAGAATGACTTTTGAAATGATTGATAATATGTATGCTAAAAGAGTCAAAAATACATTAAAGGAAATTGAATCTCCTAGGCAAGAACTAACATTTAATCAATTAAAAATATATTATGAAGGACAAGGCTTACAATTGAATGAAAACTTCTTAAAAAACTTAGATTTATTAACAAGTGATGGAAAGTATAATTACAATGCCTTTTTACTTGCTGATGAAAATAATGTATCTATTAAAGTTGTAAAATATCTAGGAACGGACAAAATGGATTTGGTTAAAAATCAAGAGTATGGGTATTGTTGCTTAATTACTGCTACACAGAAAGTACTAGATAGATTAGATGCTGAGAATACTGTTTATGCTAAAATAGAGTATAAAGGAAGAAAAGAAGTGGAAATGATTGATAGTAAAGCATTAAAAGAAGCGGTTATTAATGCTATTGTCCACAATGATTATTCTTATGGTAATTCACCAATAATAGAATTATATTCTGATAGAATTGAAATTACATCTGCAGGAGGTTTACCACAAGAGTTATCTAAAAGTGATTTTTTTAAAGGTGTTACCGCGCCAAGGAATAAGGAATTAATAAGAGTCTTTAAGGATGTAGATTTAATTGAAAATATAGGGTCTGGAATATTAAGAATTTTGAAAGCTTATGATAAAAGTTGTTTTATTTTTATGGATAATTTTTTAAGGGTTTCATTTAAGTATAGAGAAAATCCATTCAAATACGAAAAAACAACTACCCAAGAAACTACCCAAGAAACTACCCAAGAAACTACCCAAGAAAACTATGCAATGTTAAACGAGACACAAATACACATTATAAAATTAATAAAAGAAAATCCATCAATAACCCAAAAAGAAATAGCAAAAGAATTAGAAATGACAAGAGATGGAGTAAAATACAATATGAATGTTTTAAAAGAGATGAGCATAATTTCAAGAGAAGGTTCTACTAAAAAGGGAAAATGGAAAATTTTAAAATAAATAGTCTAATGAGGTAAATATGGAAAAACAAGAATTATATGATATATGCAAGAGTATTATAGACTTGAATGAACAAAGATATGTTATAATAAAAGATGAAATAGAAGATATTATAAGAAATAACATAAGTGATAATATGCAGATTGAAAGAAAATTAGATGAGATGCTAGATATATTATTATTTTATGAAACTGATGATACTTTACTAACATTTAGAAAAATTTGTAAGTATTACTTTGATATAAATCCACAAGCTACAGTAGATTATATTAATTATTATATAGAGCAAAATGATCCAGAAGGTGTAAAGTTTGGAAATAAAGTAGAAACGAAAGTTAAAAAGGAGAGTTAAATTATGGATAGAAAATTTGCAGAACAATGGTTAAATAATTTAAAAGAAGCATGGTGGAATAAAGATATAGAAAAAGCAACATCGTTATTTACTAAAACTACATTTTATCAATAGACACCATTTATGACACCATATACAATATTTGAAGAAATAAAACAGGAATGGCAACATATTAAAAATCAAGATATAAAAAATATAGAATTTAGGATATTAGCTATTGATAAAAATGTTTTGATTGTAGAATGGCTGTTTGAAGAAGATATGACAACATATGATGGAATTTATGAAATAAAATTCAATGATGACTTAGAATGTATTTATTTTAAAAGTTGGGAGATGGAGAAATAGAATGGAAAAGCATGAGCTAGTTGACAGAAATGGAAACAAAACAGGTAAGATTCTAACACATATAGAAGCTCGTAATCCAGACAATGTACCAGAGGGATATTACATATCAGTTGTTGGAGTACTTATTATCAATAGCAATAATGAGATTTTACTTCAAAAGCGTAGTAGATTAAAAAGAGCTAATCCTAGCAAATGGGGGATTTGTGGTGGTAAAGTTGATTTTGGAGAAACAACACTTGATGCAGGTATAAGAGAAACTTTAGAAGAAATTGGTATTACTTTAAATATAGATGATTTGAAATTTTTAAGTATGGACACAAATGAAAAAGCACATTTTACAGTATATTATGTTAGAAAAGATATTGATATAGATGAATGTAAATTACAAGAAGAGGAACTGGAAGAAGTAAAATATTTTAAAATAGAAGAATTAGAAGATTTAGATAATGAAGGATTTGAATGGTTGAATGCTTTAAAGAAAATTATATGAAAATCGCAACATTATGTTGCAAAATTTAAAGGAAAGGGCTAATAAAAATGGAAATTATTAAATATGATAATACCTTAAAAGGAAAGAATAGTGATAAATGTAAAACATTGGAATATTCATTTAATGATAAAGAAATAGATTTAGGAATAGCAACAATTAATGGGAGATATCCTGATAAAGGATATGGAGTAAATCTTGTAAGCAAAGAATTAATATATGTTATAGAAGGCAAAGGAACATTAAATTTTGAAAATAAAAGAATTGAATTTTCAAAAGGCGATTCTATTTTAATAGAGCCTAATGAAAAATATTATTATGATACTGAATACTGTGTAATATCTATGACATGTACACCAGCATGGTCACCAGAACAGCATAAGTTAATAAATTAAATATGAAAGTGAGTCAAAAATGAAAGTTTTAATATTAAGTTTCAGTAGTAATCTAGTAAACGAAGATAGTTATATACCAAATAAAATAGGATTAACCTTTTCTTGTGTGGAAGAATGTGAGAAAGAATTAAAAAAATTAGGCAATGATGTAGAACAAATTTGTATTAATAGAAAGAATATTCAAAAATGTTTAGCTTGTGGTAAAAGAGGATGGGGAATTTGTCTAAATGAACATATATGTATTCAAAAAGATGATTTTAACGAAATTTATAAATATATGGAAGATTTTGATGCTTATGTATTTGTTACGCCAGTTTATTTTCATGAAATGAGTGAGTCAGCGAAAACATTTTTTGATAGATTAAAAAGATGTGATGCATTTAATGATAAATCCAAAATAAAAGGAAAGAAAATGGTTTGCATTGCTTGTGCAGGAGGAAGTGGTAGTGGAACAGAAGAAACACTAAAAGCATTTGATACATTAAATTATTTCTTAGGAACGAAAATGTGTGGAAGAATACCTATAACAAAAGCAAATTTTGAAAAACAAAGAGAAGTTATAGATGATGCAATGAAATTGGAGGATAATTAACATGGAAAATATGATAAATGATACATTCATTGATTTTTTGATTAAAGCAAAGAAATCAACTTATGCTAATAGTATGATAGAAAAAGCGAAGTCAAGTAGAGTAGGCTCATCAGATTATCATTACGAAGAAAAAATAGATAACCAAAAATATATATATCATGATACTTATTTTGGTGGTACTAAATTTATAGGAGAAGAAGTTGTATATTGTGACAGCAATAAACCTATATGGGGAATGAACTATTACGGAGTTACTTTTGATGATACACTTGGAGAGGAAGCAATGGATAATGCATTAAGACCAGCCCTTATGAAAGTAGGAGAAGATAAAAGCGTTATTCCTGTTAGAGGGATAAGTCAATTTGAGAATAATGAATATGTTTATACATTTAAAACTACAGGAACAATAGAAAATTTTGACGGAATAGAACAAATATATAAAGATAATAAATTAATTTATGAACTTCATTGTTCTGGAGGATTAATTATGTAGATAGCAAAAAAAAGGGGGAAGTTTGTATTGAAAGATATAGATATATTTGTATTTGGTGATAGTATTACTTATGGAGTAGGTGATAATGAAAAATGTGGATGGGTGAATCGATTTAGATTGGATTTAGAGAAAAATGACAATAGAACTTTTAATATTTTTAATTTAGGAATTTCAGGAGATGTGACAGAAGGTGTAAAAAATAGATTTAATGCAGAATTTAATGCAAGAAGAGATAAGGAAAATGAAACTTTAATTATTTTCTCAATTGGTGTAAATGATACACAAGATGTAAATGGAAAAGATAGAGTAACACTAAAAGAATTTGAAAAGAATATTTATTATTTAATTAATAATGCAAAACAATATTCTGACAATATTGTCTTTCTTGGGCTGACGGTGGTAGACGAAACAAAAGTAGTACCATTACCATGGAATAAACAAAAGAGCTATTTTAATAAAAAAATAGTTGTTTTTGATAATAAGATAAGAGAAATATGTGAGAAAAATAATGTAAAATATTTACATATGTTTGATTTATTATCTATTGATGAATTATTAGATGGAATACATCCAAATAATGTTGGACATCAAAAAATATGTGATAAAATTACGAAATTTTTCGAGAAGTTAAAAATTTAAAATATTCTATTGCAAAATTCAAAAACTTATGTTAAATTATAAACAACAGTTGTAGCAAAAAAATGCTAACTTGTGCATACAATTCTTACAACACATTGCTATAACTACATTTGAAGCGGAAATAAGTAGCTTTTTTGCGACAGACTTTTCGAAAACGTCTCTCGCAAAGGAGCCATATTATCCTAAAATGAACATTTTATATTTCATTGGAGGATTTGTCATTGATTATAAGATAAATGTATATCAATGGAACGAAAAAGAAAACCTATACTAGAAATAGTATAGGTTTTTTTATATATTAGGAAAGTAACAAGAGATAGAAAAAAGTATTGTTTACATAAATATAAATAATAAGCATAACAAAACTACCAGAGTAATAGTAAAATTCTGGGAATCAATTAAATATATAGTTGATTAGTTAATTATCCTTGTAAATATGATGAAAACCTCTCTTTGATACATAATCAATAGGAACACATTTATCGAATTTACATTTAGCACAAATGGTATAAGGAGGAGTTGAAATAGGTAAACCCTTGCATTCGTCCTCTTGTTCAAATTCTAAAACGGCCTCAATTGGAGCATCAAACTTGTATTTACATTTTGGACAGATGTAAGCAACTGTTTTACCACTTAATTTAAATGGAAAAGAATTAAAATCAAACATAAAAAGCTCACCTTTCTAATTAATATAGAGGAGAAAATCCATTTTGGTATCACATTTAGGACAATTAAAAGGATTTCTATGAAAAGCCATAGAAATGCTAAGTTCATATTTTAGAAGTTTTTTCTAAAAGAACGCAAGTGTTTTTTAATTAATGGAATCATTTTGTTGTGCATAGAATGTTTAATTCTATAAAAACCATAATATCTAATTATTTTGAATTGAGAAGGTAATAAATGTCTTAATAAAATCATGATAAATTGAGAAGCATTAAGAGTGACTTCATGATATTTACTATCTTTATGGTCAATATAAGAAAAAGTAACATTAGTGCCATCATAATTAACAATACGATTTTCACTAATAGGAACTCTACCACAATATCTGGTAACATATTCAACACCTGACTTAAAATCTTTAAATTTTTTATACAATACAAAAATTAGAGATAAAATTTTGTAAAATTATAAATTAAAAAGTAGTTTTTTATTGTGAAAAATCTCTTTTTATGATAAAGTAATATAGAATAAAAATTTTAGAAAGAAGTGAAGAAATGTCTTTTATTTTTAACAAAACTGATGCCAAAAATAATCTTAAAGAATTGATAAATAGATTTAAAGGTAACTATGAATTTTATAATAATTCAAAATATAATGAGAGCGAATGTAGATTAGAATTTATAGATGGACTCTTAAAGGACTTTGGTTGGGATGTTCAAAATTCAAATGGTAAGTCTCCTAATTTAAAAGAAGTAGTAGTTGAGTCATATGAACAAGAGTTAGGAAAACCAGATTATACAATGACTTTCAATGGATTATCTACTTTTTTTGTTGAAGCAAAAAAGCCATCAGTAAATATTTTGGAAAATATTGATTGTTCATTTCAGGCTAGAAGATATGGTTGGTCAGCTAAGCATAAAATATCAGTATTAACTAACTTTAAAGATCTATTGATATATGACTGTTCTGATATGCCAAAAAGTAATGATTCTACTAGTAAAAATTTAATTGCTAAATATAACTATTTAGAGTATTTGGAAAAATACGATGAAATATATGAATTAATATCTAAAGAAATTGTATATAATGGCAAATTCGAAGAAAAATTTAAAAGTTTTTCTGCTATAGGACAGACTATTGATGAAATGTTTTTGAAACAAATAAATGATTGGCGAGTACAATTAGGACAAGAATTATTCAATATAAAAGGTGGAAATATAGAAGACATAAATATAGAGATTCAAGAATTTATAAATGAAATTGTGTTTTTGAGAATTTGCGAAGATAGAAATTTACCTTTACATACAACTTTCCAGAGATCTATTTCAATTGATTCAATGCTTCAAAAGGAGTTGGAAAAAATTATTGAAATAGCGGACAAAAGATATAATTCGGGAATTTTTAAAGAACGAAATATAATAAATGAACTTGATAAAAATATTTTGAAAAATATTATTTCAGATTTATATTATCCTAATAGCCCTTATGATTTTACTGTTATTAGTTCAAATATATTGGGAGAAATATACGAAGTTTTTATATCTGAAACGCTTATTGTAAAAAATAATGAAGTAATACTACAACCTAAAAAAGAAAACTTAAATAGGGCGATAGTTACAACTCCATATGATGTAGTAAAATTCATGGTTAGTAAAAGTTTAGAAAACTTTACAGACAAAAAAAGTCCTGATGAAATTAAAAATTTAAGAATTGCAGATATAGCTTGTGGATCAGGAATATTTTTAACAGAAGTGTTAGATTATTTAATTAATTACTGTCAGGATTGGTATGAAAGAAATAAAAAATATGATCATTTAGAAGAAAGCTATACAAATACTTACAAATTAACATATAAAGAGAAAAAAGAAATTTTAACTAGTTGTTTATATGGTGTAGATATTGATTATCAAGCTGTAGAAGTTGCAAAATTTAGTTTATTACTAAAAGTTTTAGAAAATGAAACAGAAGAGACAGTAACAAATGAAAAACCAGTGTTGCCATCATTAGATAATAATATTATAAATGGAAATTCTTTGATTGATTTAGAAATGCTAAAAGATGCAACTACAGATGAGTTAATAAGTATTAATCCATTTTCATTTAATAATATAAATGGTGGAAATAAATTTGATTTAATCATAGGTAATCCTCCATATGTAAAAACAGAAGATATGATAAAACTTCAAAATAAAAAAGAAGTACAAGCATATAAATCAGAATATTATGTCGCATACAAACAATTTGATAAGTATTTCTTATTTATACAAAGAGCTATAGATTTAGTAAAAGATTCTGGAGAAGTATGTTACATTGTACCAAATAAGTTTATTAATAATGTTTCAGGCGAAAAAATTAGAGAACTTATTTCAGAAAATAAATATTTGAAAATGTTTATAGATTTTAATTATCAGCAAGTATTTAAGGATAAAACTATATATAGTTCTATAATTTTGTTAAATAAGAATAAAGAAGAAAATTTTGAATATTGCTATATAAACAGTTATGCAGAATGGATTATTAATAATAAGAGTAATATCTATATTAATATAAATTGTAATGAAATAGATAAAAATCCTTGGATATTGTCTATGGATATAGAGAAGATGAAAGAATTAAAAAAATTATTTAATAATTCTATACAATTATCAGAGATAGCAATACCTTTTAATGGAGTTCAAACTAGTTTAAATAAAATATATGTAATTAAAGGGAAAGAAGTAATAGGTGAAGATGAAAAATATGTTATTATAAAGAAAAATAATAAAGAATATAAAATAGAAAGAGATATATTAAAAAGATATTTTCAACCTATAAATAATGTTGAAAAGAATGTAAATTCTTTTGATCCATTAGTTACAGATAAATATATTATTTTTCCATATGATGAAAGTGGACAACTGATTGATATAAATTTGCCACAGTATAAGGGAATAAAAGAGTATTTACTAGACTATTATGATATGATAGTTCCAAAACAAGTTTCAGGAAAAAATACAGGTAGGGATGTTCCAAATTCTAATAAAAATAACTGGTATCAATTTGGAAGAGTACAAGCAATAAATGAATTTAATAATCAAGAAAAATTAATTGTTGGTGTAATGTCCAAAGAGCCAATGTTTATGTATGATGATGAAAATTTAGTTATACAAAGTGGTGGAACAGCTGGATATTGTGGAATAAAAATGAAACCAAATAGTAAATATAATTTGTTCTTTTTACAATCATACTTAAGCCATCCAATAATGAATGATGTAATGGAGAAAATGGGAAGTGATTTTGAAGGTGGATTCTATTCAAGAGGGACTCAAGTTTTGGAAAAATTACCTATAATAAATGTTAATTTTAATAATATTCAAGAAAAGAAACTATATGATAAAATTGTAAATAATACTAAAAAAATATACAATATAAATAAAGCATTGAAAAGTAAAACAATGAAAAAGTCAGAAGAAGAGGCAAGTATTAGTTTAAAAAAGCAAATAATTATAGAAATAATGAAAGATATTACCGAACTAATAGAAATGAAGGATGAATAATAAATGAAGTTAAAGGAAAATATAACACAAAAAAAACTAAGAGGAGGTTATTATACTCCACAAAAGTTGGCAAACTACATAACTAAAATTACATTGAAAGATAAAATGAAAATTTTAGAACCAAGTTGTGGAGACGGATCTTTTCTAAAAAATATAAAAAATATATTAGATAATAGTGATTATAGTGTAGAAAAAATTGATGCTATTGAATATATAGAAGAGGAAGCTAATAAAAGTAAAAAAATTTTAAAAGATATTGATTGTGCTAGTGTTATAAATGATGATTTTTATAATTTTTATGTTAATTGCAAAAAAAAATATAATCTAATTATTGGAAATCCACCATATATACGATATCAATATTTAACCGCGTTTCAGAGGGAAAAACAATCACAAGTTCTAATAAAGAATAAAATGAAATCAAATAAATTAATTAATAGTTGGGTGTTTTTTTTAGTTGCTTGTATAGAATTGTTGGAGAAAAATGGAACAATTGCTTTTGTTATACCTGCTGAAATAATGCAGGTTGCATATGCAGAAGATTTACGTGAGTATTTATCGAAACATTTATCAAAAATAAATATTATTTCATTTAATGAGCTATTATTTGAAGATGCAGAGCAAGAAGTTGTTGTATTAATAGGAAAAAAGAAAGATAAAGAAAAAGAATGTTTGATTGCTAATTGTTTATATGATAATGTAGATGACTTTATAAGAAAATATAATCAAAATGATTTAATTTATGAAAAGATTTTAACCAATGACAAATGGACAAGATACTACTTAAATGAAAAAGAAAATAATGTTATTGAAGAAATAAAGCAAGATAGCAGATTTAGAAAAATGGGAGATGTAAGCTTAGTAAATGTTGGAATTACCACAGGAAATAATGATTATTTTTCTTTAGATGATAATTCTGTGAAAAAATATGATTTGAAAAAATATGCTAAGCCATTAATTGGGAGAAGCTCACAAACACATGGACTAGTATTTGATGAGGATGATTGGGAAAAAAATGTTAATAAAGGAGTAAAAGCATATCTTTTAACTATAAACGAAAATGTAAATGTAGAAGATATGAGCGAAGTACAGCGAGAATATATAAAGATTGGTGAAGATAACGGAGCAAATAAAGGTTACAAATGTAGAATAAGAAAAAAATGGTATTCAGTACCTTCGATTTGGATACCAGATGCTTTTTTGCTAAGAAGAAGTAATGTATATCCTAAATTTGTTTTAAATGGAATTGATGCTGTATCAACAGACACAATGCATAGAATAAAAATCAAAGATGAATATGATAATAAGAAGATATTATTATCATATTATAATAGCATATCATTTGCTTTTACAGAATTATGTGGTAGAAGTTATGGTGGAGGAGTTTTAGAAATTTTACCTAAAGAAGCAGAAAATATAATAATTCCTAATATAGATGATATGGATGAACAAAATGTAAATAGATTAATAGGAATTCTAGATGACAACATAAGAAATAAGAGAGATATAAGAGAGGCAATCAGGATAATGGACAAAGAAATATTAGAGAATTATTTAGGAATATCAGCTGATACTATAAGCATGTATAGAAAAATCTGGAAAACACTTAATGATAGAAGAATGAATAGAAAATAATTATAGTATGATATAAAAATTATGGAGGAGAAAATGTTAAATCAAAATATCAAAATAGATTTACATATTCATTCCAAAGCAAGTGCATATAAAGAAGTGGATGGATATGTAGATGAAAGTAAAATAGAAAATATTGATGTTTTACTATCAAAGGCACAAGAAAATAATGTTAATTTAATATCAATAACAGCTCATAATAATTTCGATTATGCACTTTATAAAAAAATAATAGTAATTGAATTAGAATATAAGAGTACTAAATATTTATTTATGGGAGATGCTACAACGGAAGTAGAAAAAATGGTTAAATGGAATCAAGTAGATGTATTGAAAGTAGCACATCATGGATCTAATAGTAGTACAAGCCAATTATTTCTAGAAAAAGTAAAACCTAAATATGCAATAATTTCAGTTGGAAGGGATAATTCACATAATCTACCTGATATAGAGATTAAAAAATAATAATATTGAAATATATAGAACAGATAAAAATAATACAATTTGGCTTACTAGTAATGGAACAGAAATTGATATAAATCCTTTAAAATATAATTTAGATGGGACTGGAAGAAAGCAAGCAATATTTTTTGAGAGAAAGTATTTGCTAGCTTTCTTTTTTAATTGTTATGAGTATGAGGTAATTCAGAACGTCTGACTACATGATATAAGCCATCATCTTGTAATTGAAGTTTGATAAATCCGTCATTAACTAAACCGTTTAATTCCTCACTATAAATCATTTCGTTTGGAATATTGTATTCTTCGTAATTAAAATAACATTGAATATGATTTTTTTCAATTTCGTTAATATCAAGTAAAGTATCTTTGGGTAATTTGGATAGCCTATGAGTAACATCTGACTTAGCTAAATAATCTCGTAATTCATGCATAAAGTTATCTACGAAAGTATCTTTTAATTTGGTATTGAGAAGAGATAAATCAAACTCACGCAAGCCATCTGATAAAGAATTAAAAAAATTGTTCATAAATAAAAATTAAAACCTCCTTTTGAAATAAAAATTTAGAATAAAAAGTAAATAGAGTATACTACGAATAGGGAGAAAATACAATAAGAATGGAGAGATTTATGAAAATTTTTGTTATAGTGAATTAAAAGTTTATGAATTTAGCAGATAAGAAATTATCTGCAAGAACAAATTTACGGAAAGCCTAAGATAAATATTAAAATTAAGGCTTTCCGATTTGTTCTTTCAATTTTAGGAGACCCTATATGATTGTTATATATAAAAAAATTAAGCAAAAATAAGGCATTATTATTGCTAAACGCATTATCTTCACCAAAAAAATATTAAAATTAATCTTTAAAAACAGCAAGAGTAGCCAAAGTATCACCCAATTGAGTAAAAAAAGCAGACAAAATAGCCAATTCATCTGCTGACTTACCATCAGCTATTTCACAAGCAAGCAAAGAAATAAAATTAACAAACGCACAAGGATTCATAAAAACCACTCCAGATATTATATATAAAAAGTATATGAAAAAATAATAGAAAATGTTAAATGTCTAATCAAGAATTATGATATTAAGACATTAAAGAAAACTTCATATAAAATTAAGAAAAAATAAATACTATTTTACTAAAACATATGATAAACTAAAACTAAAGAAAAGGAGGAGAAAAGATGTCAGAAAAAATTTTAAGATGTGAAAATCTAAACAAAAAATTTGGCAAAAAACAAATTCTAAAAAATGTTTCTTTTGAAGTAGAGCAAGGAGATATATTAGGATTTATAGGACCAAATGGTGCAGGAAAGACGACAACAATTAAGCTAATATTAGGATTACAAAGTATAACAGAAGGAAAAGTAGAAATAAACGGATTTAATATAGAAAAACAATTCACAAAAGCAATTAGTAAAGTAGGAGCAATAGTAGAAAATCCAGATTTATATATGTACTTATCTGGACATGATAATCTAAGACTTATTGCTAATATGTACAAAGGAATAGATGAAAAAAGAATAAATGAAGTAGTAAAATTAGTGAAGCTAGAAAATAGAATAAATGATAAAGTATCAAAGTATTCATTAGGAATGAGACAAAGACTAGGAATTGCACAGGCAATTTTGCATAAACCCAATTTATTAATTTTAGATGAACCAACTAACGGACTAGATCCAGAAGGTATAAAAGAAATGAGAGAGCTTTTAATAGATTTAGCAAAAAATGAAAAGATGGCGATTCTAATATCTAGCCATAACTTAGCTGAACTAGACAACTTATGTAATAAAGTATGTATAATAAAAAATGGAGAAATTATAGAAACAAGTGGAATATCAGAAATAAAAAAAGAAGCAAGAGCAAATTATAATTTATTTGAAATAAATAATACAAAACAAATAAAAGAATTATTACCAGGAGCAATTATCATTGATAGTAATAGATTTAAAATTGATGCAGTAAAAGAAGAAATACCTGAAATAGTTGAAATGCTTGTAAATAATAAGATAGCAATTTATGAAGTCAAAAAAGAGGAAAAATCATTAGAAGAAGCATTTTTTGAAAAGACAGGGGGTAATGTAATTGAGTAATTTAATAAAAAATGAGTTAACAAAAATTTTTAAGAAAAAAGCAATTTATATATTATTATTTGTAACATTAGCATTTGTAATTTTATCAAATTGCATATATAAATATTTTTATGGAAATTCAAGTTATTCATATTATAGTGAAAGCTATGTAGAATACGCAAAACAAGAAATAAATAATTTAGACCCTAATAAGCCAAGTGATACAAAGATGTATATAGAATATAAAACTGTGATAGATGTAAGTGATATGATGAAAGAATATAAAAATGATGATTGGCAAGTACAAATAATTTCATCAACAGTGGAAGCATATGTAAATGAAAGAAACACATATCTATATGGTGCAGAAAAAAATGAAGAACAAGCAAATAAAATAAATGAACAAATAAATGAATTATTAGATAAACTAAAAAATGATGATTGGAGATATTTTGCAAATGAAGAATTGCAAAAAGCAGAAGAAAAATTAGATAGATTAGAAAATGAAAAAAATACAACAGAAGATAAGCAAAGACTAGAATCATTAGACTTAGAAATTGAAACAGCAAAAATAGATTTAGAAATAGCAAAATATAGAGTAAATGAAGACATAAAATATGGATATGATTATATGAATATAGCTTTGTCAAATTATCAACAACAAAGTTATCTAATATCACAAGTAAAAGCCTCAAATGAAGAACTATCATACCAAGAAGAAAAAGATTATAAACAAGCAATAGAAGAAAAAGAAATCAGTAAATATATAATAGAAAGCCATGAAGACGTAAATAAATGGAATGACTTAAGAGGAATACTTTCACGTTTCTTTAATGAATTTGGACTATTTATAATAGTTATTGTAATAATGATAGCAGGAACAGTAGTGAGTGAAGAATTTAATAAAGGAACAATAAAACTATTATTAGTAAAACCATATAGCAGAAACAAAATTTTACTATCAAAATTTATTACTGTATTAATAATGATAGTATTTGCAATTGCTATAATAATAGGTATGGAATTGATAGTTGGAGGAATTATATTTGGCTTTGATAGTTTATCAATACCAATCTTAGAATACAATTTTAATACAAATATGTTACAAGAAATTAATATATTTAAATACTTAGTAATACAAGTACTTAATCAACTACCAATTATAATACTACTTGCTACACTATCATTTGCACTAAGTACAATATTCACAAATACACCAGTAGCAATAGCCTTACCACTACTAGGATATATGGGAGCATCAATAATAAATCAATTAGCAATACAGTATAATATAGGATTTTTAAGATATTTTGTAACATTGAATTGGGATTTTAGTCAATATTTATATGGAAGTATGCCATTGATGGAAGGATTAACACCAACATTTTCAGCAATTGTATGTATAGCTTATTTTGTAATAATGATAATACCAACATTTGCAATATTTAAAAAGAAAAATATCAAAAATATATAGAAAGAAGGGAGTAATCCCTTTTTTTTATACAATAGGAAACAATATGAAACTTTAAGTTACTCAACTCAAAGTGAAAATAAATAACTTTTATTTTCAAAAGAAAGTTACCCTTTCCTATTGTATAAAAAATGCTTCGCACAACGGATGCACACAATTTTACATACGTAAAATTGGCGCAAGAACAAATTTACGGAAAGCCTAAGATAAATTTTAAAAGTTGTCAAATGTTAAGGATTTACGATTTGTTACCAATTTGGTGACGCGTCCCTAAATTGGTAATTTTTCTTCTACTAATTTGAAACTCCTTGTCATTCAAGAGAATCGATAATCATAAAAAAAGGAAAACCTTTCCTAAAAATTAATTCTAGTATTGAAAAAAATACAAAAAAATGATATGTTAATAACATGTAATAATAAAAGACTAAATAATAAGGAGTAGACAATGCAAGAAAAAAGTATAGGAATATTTGATTCAGGAATTGGAGGAATTACAGTACTTCAAGAAATAATTAAAGTATTACCAAATGAAAATTATATATATTATAGTGACTCAAAAAATAATCCATATGGAGATAAAACAAAAGAAGAGATAGTAAAAAGATGTGAGGAAATATGCAAATTTTTATTAGACAGACATTGTAAAGCAATAGTAATTGCTTGTAATACAGCTAGCAGTATAGCTGCTAACTATTTAAGAGAAAAATATAAAGATGTTCCAATAATAGCCATAGAACCAGCGTATAAAATGGTATATGATTATGCTTATGATGGAAAAACTCTAGTAATGGCAACAAAAGGAACTATAGAAAGTGAAAGATTTAATATTTTATATCATAAGTATAATAATCACAAAACAGAACTTCTAGAATGTGTAGGTCTTGCAAATATAATAGAAGAAGGAAACACGAATACAATAAAAGATTACTTGCAAAAAAATTTAGGAAAATATAAAGGGAAATTAGATAATGTGGTTTTAGGATGTACACATTATCCCTTAGTGCAAAAAGAGATAGGACAAGCATTAGGAAATGATATAAAATTTTTTAATGGAGCAAATAGATTATCTATACATTTAAGAGATGTTCTAGAAAAACAAGAATTAATAAATAAAGGAAAAGAAAAAGGAAAAATAATATTTATAGACTCTTTAAACAAAAAAGAAAAAGAAAAAAGATTTTTCGAATTTTTATCAAGGAGTGAAAGTGTATGAAATTAAATAAAATATCTGTAGCAATATTTCTATCTATATTAGCGTTTAATAAAAATATAGAACATGAGTCAGAATAAAAGTAGGTTTTACCAATTTGGGAACGTGTCCAAAATTGGAATCTCTAAACTTATTAATAAAATAATTTTAAATAGTAGATAAAAAATTCCAATTTTGGACGCATCCCAAAATTAGAATTTTTTAGTTTTACAAATATTTTTTTAATTGTTCTACAGTATTTTCTTGAAATTGAATAAATTCATTTAAAATATCTTTTACATTTTTATCTGTATCAGGGTTATGATTCAATAATTTTACACCTTCAATAATTCCCATATTAGTGCCCTGAATCATCATTTCAGAAATTTTAGAATTGCTTTTATCATCTAAAGTATTAAATTGAATACTCATCCATCCCATAGCTTTTTGCATAGGATTTAACTCTTTAGGAAAATCATCGTAATTATCTAATTCATCATTAACCTTATTTAAAATCTCATTATATTTATCATATTGATATTTTAAATCTTTTTTAAAACGATCATCTTGAACTTTTTCAGAAACTGTGGATATTGAATCCATTCCCATTTTTATTCCTTTATTAATTTCATTTAAAATATATCCTGGACTATCCATAAAATTACCATACCTCCTAAATAATTTAAAATTTTTTAGATATTAATATTATTTACAAGAATAATAAAAATATAACAAAAAGAATATAAAAACATAATGAAAAGAGTATAAAAAAACGCAAACTGGAAAAATTAATATAAATAAAAAGAAAGGATTGATAAATATGGAAAACATGGTAAAATGTCTAAATGAATTTTTATCAGATTTAAATGTATTTTATAGAAAAGTACAAAATTATCACTGGAATATAATAGGAAAGGATTTTTTTGTTATACATGAAAAGTTAGAAGAATATTACAATAAAATTAACGAACAAATAGACGAAGTAGCAGAGCACATCCTTATATTAGGAAATGACCCTTTAGGAACAATGAAAGATTATCTAGCAAATACATGTATTGAAGAAGCTAAAAATGAAAAAATAAATGATTGTGATGTATTTACAAATATTATAAAAGATTTAGAAAAATTACTACAAAAAGTAACAAAAATTAAAGAAGAAGCGGATAATCAAAAACAATATGCTACATCATCATTGATGGATGAATATATTAATGATTATTCTAAAAAATTATGGATGTTAAAGCAAATGAAAGAACAAAAATAAAAACGTAACTTACTTCATCATCTTAAGTTGGTAAAAAACTAACTTAAGATGTTTTTTTATACAATAGGAAAGGGTAACTTTCTTTTGAAAATAAAAATTATTTACTTTCACTTTGAGTTGCGTAACTTAAAGTTTCATATTGTTTCCTATTGTATAAAAAATGCTTCGCACAACAGATGCACACAATTTTACATACGTAAAATTGGCGCAAGAACAAATTTACGGAAAGCCTAAGATAAATGTTAAAAGTTGTCAAATGTTAAGGCTTTCCGATTTGTTCTCCAATACCATAATATGCCTTTTACACCAGAATTGTTTAATATAGAGCCATGTTGTTTATCAGACAAAAATAACAATAAAGAATATGCTGTTGAATTTACTATACCAACAGAACAAAAAGCATTTCAAGAAATGTTTGGGATGGAATATACAGAAGGAATTGAAAGTGTCATATTATTTCATGAAAAATTACATGCAGATTTACCAACACAGGAAGAAGAAAAATTTGCAAATCCAATGCAAAGAGAAATAGATTGTCATCTAAAGCATAGTATTATTGAATTATTAGCAAATGGAGAAATGGGAATAAGGTTGAAAAATAATGAAGGAAAAAGTCCATAAAAAATAGAAGTCCTAGAAAA
>CAMMMI010000030.1 GCA_946497905.1 uncultured Clostridium sp. | reverse complement strand
AGAACATGCGAGGACCAAGTAGAAGCAGAAATGAAAAATATTCATTATAAGATGTGTTATATAGTGATGTTATTGTATGATGAGGTAACTATACAGAGATGTAATTAAATTGCAATGTGATTATATGGCAATGTTACTGTACATTAATATGATTGCATAGAGATGTGATTGTACAGTAGTATGATTGCATAGCAATGTGATTGTATGATAATGTAGTTATGCGGAGATGAGTTATAGAGGTAAAAAGTAAAAATATATTGTAATATTTTTAAAAAACTCGCATATAATATTATTATATATTGACAAAGAGTAATCTTATGTAGTATAATAAATATGTTAACACATCGCGGGGTGGAGCAGTTGGCAGCTCGTTGGGCTCATAATCCGAGTTAAGCGAGTTTAGACTAAATTCTCATAACCGTTGATATGACACTAAAACATTGAAAATTATATATTTTGCTAGTTCTTTTAAAAAAACTTTTAAGATTAATAAAGATTAATAAAATTTATTAAAATTTATTTCATAAAGGGACATTAAAGGGACACAAAAAAGCACAATATTTAATTAAACATCGCGGGGTGGAGCAGTTGGCAGCTCGTTGGGCTCATAACCCAAAGGTCGGTAGTTCGAGTCTACCCCCCGCAACCATTTCGGAAGTTTTTGCTTTAAGGGATGTCCCTAAAAATCCCTCAAAACAATTTATATATAAGGCTTTTACTAGAAATAGTAGAAGTCTTTTTATTTTATTCAAAATTTTTAGGAGTTGATATTTATGATACAATTTATAATTGGTTTAATTGTAGGGGCTAATGTTAGCCTCTTTTTATATGCCTGTATTATTGCAGGAGCAAAGTCAGATAAGGAGGTGATTTATATTGAAGATACGCAAAATTATAGCAAAAAGCAATGAAGAAATTGCAATACTTGTAAAAAAAGGACATGAATTAATTTCAATTACCATTGATTCCAAAGGTAATATTGAGGTAAATGGTTTTGGTGATGATATGGTATTATTAGAAGAAATTGCTAATTTGCAATTAAAAAATCAACAAATGGAAAATAACCTTATAGATACCATTATGAGAATTGAAAACATAGATGAAAAAACTTTTATGAAGGATGAGGAGGAATAATTTTGAAAGAAAAAAGGTATTATTGGTTAAAATTATATGATTCTTTTTTTGATAACAAAACAAGTAAATTCCTTCGTAAATTACCTGATGGAGATAAGATACTATTAGTTTATTTAAAATTACAATTAAAACTTCTTAAAAGTGAAGGAATTTTTGTATATGAACATTTATGCGATAGTATGGCCGAAGAAATTGCTTTAACGCTCGATGAAGATGTAAATATTATTAAATTATTATTAACAGCTTTGGAAAAAACAAAATCTATCGAATTTTTTGATGAAAATACACTTATGCTATCAGAAATGCAAGACTTAATAGGTAGTGAAGGATCAAGTGCTGCAAGAGTTAGAAAACATAGAGAAAAATATAAAATGTTACAATGTAACAGTGAAGTAACAAATAGTAACGAGCCTGTAACAAATCTGTTACGGAGAGATAGATATAGATAATAAGATGATGAATAATATATTTAATTTAATAATAAGTAAAAGCGACAAAATACCTCAAAACTTGTATGAAATAGTAGATAAATTAGAATTTAATTATACTGAAGAAATATTTAATACTCTAAAAGATGATAAAAAAGAAATGCTAAAGGTTATCTTATATACCCTATATGAATTAGAAATAGAAAATTTCCAAAACATATTAGCAAGAGTAAAAAGAGAAGATTTAATAAATTTATATAATCTTTGTAAAAGTTATGATATAGATAATTTTTTATCATACTACAAAAAAACTATTATTAATAAATATACTGACAATAGCACCTAAAAAGGAGATGTTTATATGTTAGATAGTTATATGAATAATATTGAAAATATTGTATCTTCCACCCTATTTATAGGTTTTAAAATTACTTTGATAATATTAGTATCTTTACTGATAATATCTCTAATTTTACTAGCAATAGGGTGTTTGATAAAATCACAAAAGATGAAATCAAAATTCTTAATAGCTGTTCCCAGCTTATTGATAGGAATAATTTTTTTCTTATCAATTCCACCTATCTTTATATATTTTAAGAATTTGATTTAAGTATATAGTAATTCTCCTTAAAATTTGCCCAAATAATTTATAAGGAGATGATATTTAGTGAATTTTAAAAATCGAAAAAAGCATTTAGTTCCTAAAATAAAAGCAATTGGAACTATGATTACATTGTTTGCTATAAAAGCTAATATGTGCTTTGCGACAGAAGGTGGTACAACTATTGGAACTGCAGAGGTAGAAACAGCAACTGAAAATATAAAAAGAGTAATTACAAGTATAGCAATGCCTCTTGGTGGAGTACTTATATTTGCTAGTGTAGTTATAGCAGCAATAAAAATGATAGCAAACTCAAATAACCCTCAAAAAAGAGCTGAAAGTATTGGTAGTTTAGCCTGGATATGTGGTGGAGGTGTTATATTAGGAGCATCTTTAATAATTGCCGGTATAATCATAAATATTGCAACAAATAATTCTGGAAATTTACTTGGTGGATAGGTGATTATTTATGAGAGTATTTAAAGTTCCTTTTGATATAAAAAGGGAAGAAAAAATTTTTGGTGGTTATTTAAGTTTAAGACAAGTTGTTTATTTAATGCTCGGTGCATCTAGCCTATCTCTTTTTGCTACACCATTACCAATAGCATTAAAAATATTACTTATCTTTTTTATTATAAGTTTCTTTTTATTGTGTACTTTTTTGAAAATTGGTGAGCAGAACTTTGATAAGTTCTTTTTTTATTTCATTAAATATCTCTTTCGCAAGAAATATTTTGTATATAAGAGGTGTTTAAAATGGTAATAATGATTATATTTTTAGTTTTAACTGTTCTATTTATCATAGGTACAGTTATTTATTTAAACAATAAAAAGAAAAATGTAAATGCACCAAAGCATAGTGCAGAAACAAAAGATAAAGATAAAAGTAATAAAAAAGGAAAAAAACAATTAACAGATATTTTGCAGATAAAAATTAAAGATAATATTATTTGTTTAGGTAATAGATATTCAAATGTAATTAAATTAGGAAATATTGATTATAATATGCTTTCAAATTCTGAACAAGATTCCATTGAAAATGTACTTATTCAAACAGCACTAGCAATAGATTATCCTATTCAATTTTTTTCTACAACAGAATTTATTGATACAAGCAAGGTTATATCTTTAATTAAACAAAATAAAACAAACAACACAAAAATTAGAGAATATAAAGAATATCTTATTGACTATCTACAAAATCTTATGGAAAACAGGACTATTTCTGTTGTAAAGAATTATGCAATTATCAGTTATGATGGTACATATGAAAAAGCTATTGAAGAATTAAATAGGAAGTCATTATCTTTTACAGGAAATTTACTTAGAGCTAAAATTGTTTGTGAGATATTAAACGAAGATGACTTATATAATTTGATTTATAGAGAATTAAATAAAAATTCTGCTATAAATATTAGCAACTTAAAGGAAGGAGGTAAAAATTTATATGTTGGAAAAAAACAAAAAGCAAAAAGAAATAAACATATTTAATAATATTCCTACAATGGCAGATATTTTATTACCTGAAACATTACAGGAAAGAAAAGATTATTTAGTTTTAGGATATAACAAATATACAAGATTTTTTGCAATGACAATTTATCCGGAACAAACTTGGGTAAGTTGGCTTGATGATCTATTTCATATAGGTAATATAAATATTTCTGTAAAAATTGAGCCTTCAAGCAATGGAAATGTAATCAATCAATTAACAAAAAAATTAGTTCAAAGTCAATCTGAATATGCTACATATAGTCGACAGGGAAATATCTTACATCTTCCAGAATTAGAAAAACAAATTGGAGATTTAGAAGATTTACGAATGCTTATACAAACTAATCAAGATAAACTCTTTTTTGCTACAATATTCATATCAGTAAATGCTGAAACTTTAGAAGATTTAAATGAAAAGACAAAGATATTAGAAAGTGAATTAAACAAAAAAACGGCTATGATAAGAACATTAACTTTTAGGCAAGTTGAAGGATTAAAAACAATATTACCTACTGGAGAAGTTCCTATTCCTAATTACGAAAGAAATATGGTCGCAGGTCGGCATTGCTACACTTATTCCTATATCAAATCCTAATCTTTCACATGATAGAGGTATTTTTATTGGAAGAAATATGTATACAAATGCACCCGTATATGTAGATACATTTATTGGTCCTCCCACTCTCCCCAACCCTCATGTATTTATATGTGGTACTTCTGGTGGTGGAAAGAGTGTCGCTCTAAAAACATTAACTGCAAGAAACATTGCAACAACAGGTTGCGGTGCTTTTTTTATTGATGTTGAAGGAGAATATACCAACCTTACTCGAATGCTTGGAGGAAAAGTTATAAAAATTGAACAAGGAAAGTCAGCAGGAGTAAATCCTTTTGAAATAGAACCTGATAAAAAAGGAAATAAGCAATTTATAAATATTTTAGATAAAGTTGCAGAGATAAGAGCATTACTTGGAACTATTTGTAGGAATTATGGAAGGACATTAACAGGAACTGAAAACACAGAAATTGAGGTAATTGTAAATCAATTATATGCAGAAAAAGGCATTACAAGTGATGTAAATTCACTTTTTGAAAAAAAAGGTGGAAAACTAGACAATGGAAAATATGCTATAGGAAGGATACCTAAAAAAATGCCAACTCTTACAGATTTTCAAAAAAAATTGAAAGAAAGAGGTAATTGTGAAGAACTATCAAATATATTAGTTCCTTTTTTGAAAGGCAATTCATTACGGTATGTTTGATTGTGAAAGTAAAATTCTATCAAGTGAAGATATAATTTGTTTTGATATGTCAGAAGTAAAAGATGAATTTACCAAGTTATATTCTAGTTTTGTAATATTAACATGGGTTTGGCAAAAATATGTACTAAAAAATAGAGAAAAAAAGAAAATAATTGTATGTGATGAAGCATGGTTATTTTTAAAATATCAGGAATCAGCTGAATTTTTAGTGAATGTGGCTCGTAGAGGCCGTAAATATAATGTTCCTTTATTTATTCGGAAGTCAATTTATTGATGAATTTTTACGGCTGTGATGAACGGAAGAACAATCATTAATATATGTTCAACAAGATATATCTTTAAGCAAAGTCCTGGTAGTGTGGATGCAGTAGTAGAATTTTTTAATTTATCTGAAGGTACAAAAAATTTCTTAACTGCTGCTAGTCCTGGTCAATGCATTATAAGTCTAAATAATAGTGTTACTGCAATCAAATTTGTAATAACACCTTATGAAGAACAATTTGTATTTACCTAAAATATAGTGTTTCCTACTGCCCTATTATTTAAAGTAGGAGGCAATAATTTGAAAAAAGTAATAAAAAGTTTTGTAATAGTAATTACTCTAATCTTTTTATTATCTCCGTTTTGTTTTGCAGAAGATATGGATTTCAAAGAACAAGTAAAGCAAGAAGATCGGTAGCCTTTTTGAAAAGATAATTGCAGAATGTATACGGTGGTATTGCACAAACAGTTTTTGATTTCACAACTGGAGAAGATGCAAATGTGGGATTTAAAGACTATGATGAACTGATTTTCAATAACAAACAAAATAGTGATAATTTATCCCCTTTTACTAGTGAATTGTGGAATAAAACAATGAATTGGTACAAAGTTTTTGCAATAATTTCTGGAACTTTAATTTTAATTGCTGTTTTTATTCTGTCATATAAAATTATGAATGCTGGTACTAATACAGCAAAGAAAAATGAAGCTAAAGAAAGTTTAATGAGACTATGTTTTGGTGGAGTTGCAATAGCTCTTGCTCCATTATTTATAAAATTTTTGCTATATATAAATAATAGTTTAGTATATTTACTTGTAACTGCTGCAAATACTGGCACATTAGACGCATCTCTTGGTGATAGTATGCTCACAAGTATAAAAACAGGAAATGCTATAACAACTGCATTAGTAATAGCAATGTTTATATATTTGTTTGTTAAGTTAAATATAAAGTTTATTGTAAGACAATTTACAATTATTATATTTACAATTTTCACACCAATAGCAGCAGCTTTATGGATAATAAATAAAAATGTTACAGCAGCTGCGGTATGGGGTGGGCAAATTATAATGAATATATTTATGCAATTTATATACTGCTTTTTATTCCTTATCTACCTTGCATTTCTTCCAAGTGGTGGAGGATGGGCAGTTTCTTTAATTTGGGCAATGATGATATTACCTTTAGCAGATGCTTTACAAAATTGCTTACAAAATTTAACTTCAAGAATTGCAGGTGTTGATAATGAACAAATGACAAATCGTGTAATAGGTATGGGAGCAATGGCTGGTTTTGGTTTAGCAGCTATAAAAGAACAATTTAAAACACCTTCAACAGAAAATAATAATGGCAACACAAATGGCAACAATTCTGGTAGTGGTTTACAAGGTCTTGTATCAAGAGCAAAAGCAATAGTAAATCCTACTATGAATTTGAGTGCAGAAAAAGATTACAATGGTAATGTAAATCCTATTAGAGATGTCATTTCAAAAGAAAAAAATACAGTTAGTATTCCTAAGTCAAACGGAGAAAGTAAAAATAATTTAAGCAATGGAAATAAAATCAGTCCTAAATCTGTCGCTACAAATATCGTTAAAGGTGGTGCTAAGGCAACAACTGCATATCTTGGTATTGGTGCAAAAATGGCTGAAGGAAATTTTGATAGTTATAGTCATAGAAATAATATAAAAAGAAAAAATAATTTTCAAAACACAGAATATGTTAATAAATTAGCAAATGACAAGGCAGAAAACCAAAAATATGGTGGTGATAGTAATGAGCATAAAGAACAAAGTTAAAAATAAAGCGAAAAATAAAATAAAAAAAGTCGCTTTTAAAGTTATTAAGCCTTTTCTACCTTTTATACTTATTATTGGTCTTTTGTTTTTTGCAATTTGTACGATTATAGATGCAATCTTTGTACAAGAAGTTCAAACAGATAGTTCTGACCTACCACCAGAGCAAGCAGAAATTAGAAATTTATGTATAGAGAAATCAGAATATTTAAACACTTGCCATAATTATATTGGAACTGAATCCACAAATAACTTACTAGATGTGGATAACAGAGAAAATGATAAGTTAATAGAATGGTCTCATCTTTACGCAATAATGGCATTTCATAATATGACAGATAATAAGGATATTAACAAAGATTTGTTAACTCAAGTAGCAAGTAATTTTGAAAGTACTTTTAAATATGAAAAAGATACTGTAATAATAGAAACTACTACTAAAGACAAGGATGGAAAAGAAACTACTACTAAAAGAGAAGAAACACATTATATACTTGTAGAAAGTGATTCAATATTACGGACATTATAAATATAATTACGAATCCAAAACAATAGAAAATGGAGATACTAAAACAACAGGAAAAGTATTTACAAATGAAGAATTAATTGGCGAAAAATACGAAAGATTAAGAGCATACTTAAAGGATAAATTAAGGATAAGAGAAGATGACCTTGATACTGATATTCAAGTAATTATTCAAGCAGCTAATGGTTATTATGAAGGTGAAGAAAGTACAGCTTGGCTACAAGGAAATTCATCTAATTCAATTATCATTAGTGATGGCTCAGGTCTAGTTCCAACTGGTATGTTTACATGGCCAATACCCGGATATACAAATATCACCTCTCATTTTGGTATGAGAACACATCCTATAACTCGGTGTATACAAATTGCATAGTGGTACAGATGTTGGTGCGCCAGTAGGTGCTAATTTTGTAGCTATGGCAGATGGAACAGTAATAAAAGCTGTTTATAATAATGCTTATGGAAATATGGTAATGATAGATCACCGGCAATGGTATTGTTACTTTATATGCACATGGCTCTGAAATACTCGTCAAGACGAATCAAGTTGTAAAACAAGGAGAGCCAATTCTTAAAGTTGGAAGTACTGGATATTCGACAGGACCTCATGCACATTTTGAAGTTCGTATCAATGGAAATTTTGCAAATCCTGAAGACTATTTTGAATAAAGGAGGAAACTAAAAAAATGGTATTAATTTTTACAGATAATGAGCAATTAGATAGAGATTTAAGTAAAAAAATAGATGATAGTAGAATAGTATATTATCCAGACTATGTATTGGAAGAAAAAGATGCAACTACTCTAATTGCAACAATTCAACCTAATAAATATAATTTCAAAGACTTTATGTTTAAAGTCCGAGAAAAAAATATCCAAGTTATTCTTATTTTGGAAAATGAAAAAGTAAAGGAATTAAAAGATGCACTTATGCTTGGTATTTATGACATAATTTTTGATCCTTTTGACTTGGAGGATGTTTGTAATAAAATTACAAATCCTAATCCATTTTCCAAAGTTTCAAAATATATAAAAGAGATGATAAGACTAGAAAATATCTAAGTCTTTTTATTTTGGAAAGGAGGATTTATTTTAAATTTAAAAGAAAGGAGGAAATTTTTTTGAAAGACAAGACAAAAAAAATTATAAAGATTTCACTTATTATTCTATTATGTCTAATTGTATTGTTTGCAGGTATATTTTGTGCATATAAATACATACAACATAAGCATATACAAGACAATATAAATTATGTCTATAACATATATAATAATGACAATAGACAAGATATTGTTACAGAATATACAACTGAAAACTATCAAAAAATAGCAGGAACTCCTGTCGAATCAGAATCAGATAGTACAAAAACACTTAATGCTATTGCAACATTAGAAATACCATCTATTAATTTTAAAGATATTGTAATAGAAGGGACAACTCAGGAATCATTAGCACAAGGAATTGGTCTTTTTGAACATAGCAATATTTTGCAAGGTAATGTTTGTTTAGCAGGACATAACACTTCTAGATTTTTAGCTAATTTGAAAAATGTCAAAGAAGGAGATATCATAAAATATTCTTCTTGTCTTGGAAATAAAGAATATACAATAACAACAATTAAACAAATAGAAGAAACAGATTGGTCTATGTTGGAAAAAACAGAAGATAATAGAATAACAATTATAACTTGTGTAAGAAATCAACCAACTCAAAGGCTTTGTGTTCAAGCGTTAGAGGTACTTTAAAAATTTTTTCTCTTCAACATTCCTTTTTGTACAAAAAAATGTTACCCTAAAAAAGAGGTGATGTTTTATGAAGAAAAAAATGTTTATAATTATTGGATTATTAGTTTTAGTAATAAGTGTATTATTATTAATAAGCTATATTGGAAATAAGAAAAAAATTTCTAATATAGAAACACTTAATGATGCAATGGAACAAAACAATATAAAGGAAACTAATACTATTGCTGAAATTAAGCCTGAAGAAAATGACATCCCATATAATCAGGTGGAAAATGTTATTCAAGAAAACACAATAGATGAAAAAACAGAAACATTGAGAAACAATATGGAAGCTAAAGAAAACACAGAAAAAAACAACCAAAATAAAAATGATAAGATACAATCTGAAAAAGGAAAAACAGAAGAAAATAAAAGTACAGATACAAAAGAAAATACCAGTTACACAACACCTACAACAAATGGAAACAGTAATGAAAGTAAACCTACAACCCCACCAGCAAGTAATCCACCAACTACTTCTACAAATACTGATAGTAAAAAACCTACACAAACTATAGATAGAATAACACAAGAAGAATATGATGATGAGATAGAAAGTTATCTAAACGATATTATGAAGATAAAACCAAATCTCAAATATGTCTACGAAAAAAGAGGCCAGGTTTTTTACCCATATAGAACAGAGGAGATTAAAATTGCTGTTGGCAAAGTAAGTTTTGGAACGATTTATTATTATGTAGAAAAATTTGTTGAAGGTAATCAAGAAAAATTTAAGTATTACATAGACTGGGCTGGAAATTAAATATAATTATAAAAATAGGTTTTAAAGAGCCTATTTTTTTGTATTAAAATTTAAAAGGAAAGAAGGTATTGTTTATGAAAAATAAACTATTAAAAAAAGTTTTTTGTATATTCTCTTTAATCACCATGTTATGTACAACTATATTTCCAATATTTTCACAGGTACAGGCTGCAAACATTGGAGATAAAGTAGAAATAGTAGAATTAGGAGAATGTGCAAGGCATGTAAAATATAATTTTGGAAATGGTGTTTATTCTTATATTATTACTCATTATGTAGGATATTATGACAATGGTGTTTTCCGTCCTGCTTATTGTCTTAACAAAGATAAACCAGGTGTAGATGATACACTATCTTATGATGTAACTATAGAAGAAGCAATGAGCAACCCAGCAGTTTATAGAGTTTTATTAAAAGGATATCCTTATGGTGGCAATTTAGGATTTGATGATCCAAAAGATGCATTCTTCGCAACAAAACAAGCAGTATATCGTGTGTTAGACGGCGGAGATGTAAATAATTATCAAGGAGCAGATGAAATTGGTAATCGAATTGTTGCTAAAATTAAAGAATTAGTTGATTATGGTAGAAATGGTACAGAAACAAGAATTGATCCTGTATTAAATATTAGTACTGTTAAAAACGCAAGTGTTGATGATAAAGATAGCACATATATTTCACAAATATTTAAAGTAGATTCTCCAATAAATTCAAAAGATATTCGTATATATATGAATGGAGAACAAGCACCTGCAGGAAGTAAATTAACAGATATGAACAATAATGAGAAAAGTGAGTTCTCAAAAGGTGAACAATTTAAAATTATTGTACCTAGAAAAAATATAACAAAAGATGTTTCAATAGATATTACAGCAACAGGAAATGTAGAAACTTTCCCTGTTTTTTATTGTAAATCTCCAAATCCTGAATGGCAAGACTATGCAACTGTATCAGATCCATTTGTATTTACAACTACAAATGCAAAAATGATATATACAGAGCCAACAGGAGAAATAGAAGTAGATAAAGTTTCTAAAAAAGACAATGAATATAGTGGACTACCAGCAGGAAGTGGACTTGAAAATACACTTATTGAAATTGAAAGAATTGATGGAGTTGAAACTTATAAAAAACAATTCTATACAAATGAGTTAGGAAAAGTTATAGCAGAATTAAAACTTGGAAAATATAGATTAACTGAAATCAAAGCTTCTGACTACTATCAAATAGGTAAAGAAGGAGCAGAATATGAATTTGAACTTACTTATGATGGACAAAAAGTAATAATTAAAATAGAAAATGATAATGTAACATTAGAAACCGAAGTTGAAAAAGATGGAGACACTCAAGGACAAGGAAATGAAGTTATAAATTATCAAATTTCAAATGTTCATAATGCATCTTCTGTAAGACTTGAAGACTTTAGAATTGAAGATAGTTTACCTAGTGAAGTTCGTTTACAAAGTATTACAACAGGAACATATAACGAAGATTTAAAATACAAAGTAACATATACAACAAATAAAGAAAATACAAAAACAATAGCAACTAATTTAAGTACAACAAAAGATAATACAATAGATTTTACAAAAGAGAAACTTGATGAAGATGAATATATAACTAAATTTGCACTTGTTTTTGACAGTGTTAAATCTAACTTTAAAAGCACAAAAGACATAACAGTTGCAGCTAAAGTAATTGAAGGACTAGAAGTAAATTCTACTTTCAAAAATTGTGTAGTAGTTGGTGGTACATATATCGGAGTTACTGTTGAAGATAAAGACTGTACACCTACAACAGTTTATGAAAACAAAGTAGAAATAAATAAAACAGCTGCTGAAGATAATCAATATACAGGAGATAAAGCTGGAGATAAACTTTCAAACATAACATTTGACATATTTAATGCTGAAACAGATGAAAAGTTTGGAACAATAAATATTCAAAATGGTTATGGAGAATTAAAATATTTACCTATTGGAAAATGGTATGCAGTTGAAACCTCAAAAAATGATTATTATATATTCCCAGAAAATAATAGATTTGATTTTGAAATTACACAAAAAGGACAAACTGTTGTATTAGATATTGAAAATGATGTTGTAAATTTAATTGTAGATGTTGAAAAGACTGGAACTGTAGAAACTGAGCCAGGAAAAGATATTACATATAATTTTGATATTCAAAATAAATCAAATGATACTGTAACTAATTTTATTTGGGGAGATATTCTTCCATCAGAAGTTAGAGCAAAAAGTATTACAACAGGTACATTTAACAAAGACAATACATATAAAGTACAATATATAACAAATAACAATTCAAATTGGAAAACAATTAAAACATGCAATACAAATGAAAGTTCTGAAATACTATTAGATAGCAATACATTAGAATTAGCTGAAAACGAATATGTAACAGAAGTTAGATTTGTATTTGAAAATCCAGTTGAAAAAGGATTCAAAAATGAAGGTACAAAAATAATAGTTACAGCAAATGACGATTTACAAAATAATCAAATAATTGAAAATCATACATATATTACTGCTGATTATTTAGATGTAAAATTAGATGATGAAGATGAGTTCCATACAATAATTAGAATACCTGAACCAGAAAAGCCAAAGACATTGCCTAGAACGGGTAAATAAATTTAGTTAGTAACTTCTTATAAATTGCCCTTCAAAATAAATTTATAGGAGGATTAAAATTATGGAAATTACAAATGTTAAAATTTATAAAGCAAAACAAAGAGGTCCAGTATTGGCCTATGCTAATGTTATTTTAGACAAACAATTTATGATTAGAGGAATTACACTTATAGAAAAAGATGGTAGAAAATTTATTTCTATGCCTTCAAGAAGAGTTTTAAATGGTGATAGAAATTTTAGAGATACTGCCCACCCACTAAATCGTAAAATTAGAAAAGATTTAACGGATGCTATATTTGAAGCATATGAAGAATTTTTAGAATCTGAAGAATAATGTGTTTGCTTCCTTATTTTTTTGCCCTTCAATACTACTAATGAAAGGACTTTTTTATGATTATAAATGAAAGAATAAATAAACAATTAAAGATTTTAAATAAACAGATAGAAAATACTTTAAATAGTAATAGTTTAACAGACCTACAAATTGAAAGTTTTTTATTGAATTTTGAAAAGGCAAGATATAATCTCTTGTCGGAGGTAAAAGAATATAATAAAAATGTTGAATTTGAATATGAAAAAATTAAAAGTGTTGATGATAATTACAAAACGGATTTAAAAGATGATGTGTTGAAAATATATGTACCTGAAACATTGCCAAGTTTCAAGAATTTAAAGACACACACTTATAAGAGAATATTGCTTAATGTTGCAGAAATAACCAAGCAATATAAAGGACTATTTTCTAATGAAGTTTTTATATATATCAAAGTATGTGATAACATACAAGGTTGGGACATTGATAATAAATATGTAAAACCAATTGCAGATGCTTTAATAATAAGTGGAGTTATACAAGATGATAATATGTCGAAAATGTTTTATTGTGCCAAAGGAGAATTTTCTGAAATTCCACACACAATTATTTATGTATTGGATGGTAAAAAAATGGAGCAATTTTTGAAAAAAGTAGAGTTCTAAAAGTAGGGTTTTGGGTAAAAAAATTTTTTGATTTTTTGCGACATCAAAAAAATTAAAAAATCTTTTAAAATCAATACTTTCATAAATTGTAATCCCTATTTGGTTTGGTGGTGGTAAGGATGTGAGAGCGAAGCTGTCGCATCACTTCCCTTCAAGTTCAACTCATAGAATTATTAAATGTTTTATTAGGAGGTGATTTTTTTTGAGCAATTTTCCAAATGGACCAGAAGAAATTTCTTTATTAGAATTTATATCAAAGTATCAATATTTGGATGTAAAAGATTCAAAATATTTTTTTAATACACAGAAATATTATAAAAAAAGAATTAGTAATTTGGTGGCTAAAAGATATTTGAAAAGAACAAAATCACATCATCTTGTATTGGATGAATTAGGGATTGAATTTGCTGGACTATTTAAATTTGAATATAACAAATTAAATCGAAATGTAAAATACTTGCCTAGACTACTATATATTAGTAAAATGGCAGCTTTTTATTACAACTGTGCTAATGTAAAATTTATACCTTCATTTTCCATGAAAAATAAAGAAGAATTTACAATTACATCAAGAAAGTTTATTGGTGTATTAGAGATAAATGGAATGGAATACCTTACATATCACCTTACAGAAGAACACAATGACAAATATTTAAGATTGCTTATATACGATTTACAAAAAGAAAAAACATATAAAAATATAATAATTTTAACTAATGATGAGAATAGAATAAAAATAAATCAATTTACATTTGGAATGAATCAGTTATTAATTGTTAAAGATACTGAAGAAAATAGAGAAAAATTAAAATACTTGCATAATATTGATTGGTATAATATTATAAAAGCAAAATATAAAAGGAATGATATATATTTATCAGAATATAGTTTTTGTGAATACACTGACTATAAAAACAGATATATTTCTACCTTTTATTTTTTTGATACTGAAAAAATAAATAGAATCAAATCTTTCTTAAAAGAAAACAAGAATAAAAATGCTGATATTTTTTGTAATTATGAAATAAAAGAAATGTTAGTTAAAGAACTTCCAAATTGCAATTATTTTGTTGTTGATTTGGAAAATTATATAGATAAAGAGAAATTTGTATATGAATAAAAAAGTATATTTTTATATATTTTTATTTTTGTTTTTTACACTAAATATCGTTATTATTACAAATGTAAAAAAATATATTGAAATTTTAAATATATGCTTTAATGAAAATATTTTCCTTAGCAACAAATTATATGCCATTATTTCATTCACAATTGCCTTTATTTCCATTTTAATTATATTAGACATATTACTTGTTATCTCAAAAGGTAAAAGTGAAAATAAAGGCATTATTTTCAAACCTGAAAATGGGACTTATGGAACTTCTGACTGGATGCCAGAAAATGAAATAAAAGAAGTTTTATCAATAGATGATGTACCGGGTATTATTTTAGGAAAATATAATGAGAATATAGTAAAAATACCACTTAACAGCTATTTCAATAAAAATATATGCGTATTTGGTAGTAGTGGAAGTATGAAAACTACAGCTTTTCTACTAACAAATTTACTAGAACTTTCTAAATATAGAAAATCAATTATTGTAACTGATCCAAAAGCTGAAATATACAGGACTACTTCTAGTTATTTTAAAAGTATCAATTATACTGTAAGAGTTTTAAACTTAAAAGACATGCGTCATTCTGACCGTTGGAATCCTCTTGCAGAAAATGAAAATATTAATGATGTTCAAATGAGCGCAAATGTCATTATATCGAATACTCAAAAGAAAAGTGGTAAAGATGAGTTTTGGCCAAGAGCGGAAGAAAATTTATTAAAAGCATTTCTTTTTTATTTTTTACAAATACTTGTTGACCAAAATAATTTGACTAATATTTATAAAAAAATTGCAGGTGGCGATATAAATGAAATAGATGCCATATTCAAGGGATTACCGAATGAACATCCTGCTAAAATGAGTTACAATATATTTGCAAGTGGTAGTGATACTATAAAGGCAAGTGTTATTACAGGTCTTGGAACTCGATTACAGACATTTCAAAATGAAGATTTACAACGATTAACTTCTGCTAGTGATATTGATTTGACTTTACCTGCTAAAAAGCCTTGCATTTACTATGTTGTAACAGATGATATGAATGGAGCTTACGATTTCTTAAGCTCTTTATTTTATACATTTCTTTTTATCAAGTTAGTTAGATTTGCAGATTCAAGACCAAATGGAAAATGTGATGTTGATGTTTTCTGTTTTTTAGATGAATTTGCAAATATACGGACAAATACCTGATTTTAATAAGAAAATTAGCACGGTTAGAAGTAGACGGCATACGGACTAATAGTAATAACACAAAATAAACGGCCAACTCGACAGCCGTTATCCTAATAAAATGTCCGATGAAATAATTGGAAACTGTGATACAATACTCGGCTTGGGAACAACAGACACTTTAACAGCACGGATTTTTTTGTGATTTACTTGGTGTTTCAACTGCAGAAAGTAAGTCTGTTAGAAAGTCTAATTCAATAGAAGGTGACCTTTTAGAATATGGAGATAAAAATATATCTTCAATACAAAGAAATCTATTAAATAAAGATGAAATATTAAGACTTCCAACAACTAAATTGCTTACCATTTTAAGAGGTAATAAACCACTTCTTTTAGATAAAATAAGATACACTGAACATTCGCTTGCTCAAAAGTTAAAAGATAGCTCTATTTATGATTATAAGCCTGAATGGACAAAAAACACAAATGTAGAACATATACCAAGAGAGAATATTACTAAAATTACTAGAAGAAAAAAGAAAAGAAGTTTTGAAAATTTTTAGTATTATGATATAATCATCTTGAACAATAGTAATTTATTGATAAGAATAAAAAATTAAGAAATATTTAATTGTTATTTTTGTTTATTTTATATATAATTCATAAAACATTATTTGTAGATGGAGGAAGATATGAAAGAATTAGTAGATTTTGTTGTTTTATTTATTTTATATATTTTTATATTTTATAAAAGATGGAAAGTAAAAGGAAAAGATATCTTATTTATAAATACTATAATGTATATATATTTATCTTTTGTATTGTATTTTACTTTAATGCCTATAATCACATCTTTGCCATTTGTATTTAATCACTCTTATGTTCCAATGAATTTAGTGCCTTTCATTGATATTTCGACTGGTCGAGGAGATTTTATTAGACAAGTAGTATTAAATATTGTAATGACAATTCCGTTTGGATTTTTATTACCACTTATCAAAAATAAAAGAATAAACTTAATGAAAATAGTATTATATACATTCTTATTGAGTTTAGGTATTGAGATATTGCAACCATTAATAAATGATTTTAGATCATCAGATATAACTGATTTAGTAACTAATATATTTGGAGGAATTATTGGATATATATTGTATTTAATATTTAAACCATTAACAACTAAAATATTAAGTTATATAAAAGAGAAATAAAGACAAATTACAATTTAATAAGTAAACTGTAGGTATGTTTTTTTTAAAATAAACCTATAGTGTGTGGAAAATAAATAATTTTTATGCTAAATTGTTAATAAAGAGGTGGTAAGTATGGATAAAGTAAAAATAGGTCAATTTATTGCAAGTTGTCGTAAAGATAAAAAACTAACTCAAGAGCAATTAGCAGAAAGATTAAATATAAGCAAAAATGCAGTTAGCAAGTGGGAAAGAGGAATTTGCTTAATGGATATGTCGCTTTTAAAACCTTTAAGTGAAATACTAAATGTTAGTGTAAATGATATTTTATCAGGTGAAAAAATACCAGAAGATAAAATAAAAGAAAAGTCAGAAGAAAATCTTATAAAATTATCAGAGTTCAATCACTATAAAAGTGTTACTATTGGAACTGTATTTATATTATTAACAATTACAATTATTATTGTATATTCTCTCATTAAAGATTTAGAATGTTCTG
>CAMMMI010000029.1 GCA_946497905.1 uncultured Clostridium sp. | reverse complement strand
GGAACGTCCCCTAGCGTTGTCAAAATAGCCCGTCCCTAATGGCAATCTCAAGGTCTGTCCCCATTGTCCCGAATTTTAGGGATTGAAGGAACGTCCCCTATTAATAAGTGCTACATTTAATCCATATCCTTGTTTTTCCACTCTATATGAATGTATTTTATCAGAATGACAAACACTACATAAACCACTATCAATAATATTTTCTTCTTTTAGTCCTACGTTTTTTAAAATTTGTCTGTTTATTGATATAGTATCTATGTTCCATTTTTTATCTTTAATTTTTTCTTCTATAATTTCTGATATGTCTATTCCTTCTATATCTTTAAATTCTTTTTCAAACATATCTTTTACATCTTTTTCTACTTCAAAATGGCATTTTCCTATACTTGGACACATACAACATATTATATCTTTTTCTTTGCAATTAAATTCTTTAACCATTTTTTCGATTGTTTTTACTGATATCTTTTGTATTGTTCCTCTCCATCCAGAATGCACATTTGCTATTACTTTTTTTACAGGATCAAAAAATAATAATAATATACAGTCTGCATTTGTTGTAGCTAAAATTATGTTTCGCCTATTTGTAATCAATCCATCTGTTTCTTTATATTCATCCAAATTAAAGTCTGGCAAATCTGGTAATATCTTATTGTTTATTATTTTTACATTGTCTGTATGTGTTTGATTAGTTTTTACAAGATTTTTATAGTCAACTCCTAATTCATCACATAATACCTTGTAATCATCTATGGCCTTTTTATATTCATTTTCATTTAATTTTTGTGCTTTTGCTCTAGCTGTTCTATAATTTTTATCTATTCCAAGAGAATAGGCGTGTGTTATGATATTATCATATTCTAATAGTTTTCTAAATTGTAAATATTCAGTACCATTTTTTTTGATATGTACTACATTTTTATTTGATAAATCCATCAAATATTTTCCTTTCTTTTTATCATATTATTTACTTATTGCATGATTTATTTGGTAAAATTCTAACTAGCCATTTTAATCATTTGTTACTAAATCTTTTTTCATTTTATTGATTATATCATCTTTTGTCTTTTTATCAATGTAATTATATTTATTTTCTGGATTTTTTATATTAAAACCACATATTGATTTATATCCACAATATTCGCAAGGTGTTTTTCCATTTTTATTATATGGTTTTAAGTCAATTTTTCCACTTAATATTTCTCGTGATATATCTTTTATGGTTTTATATATATAATCTTGTAGAATTTTAAATTCTTCTGAATCTACTCCATTTGTCCATTTTTCATTTACTGTACCTGATTTTGTTATCGCTGCTGGAACTAGTTTAGAACTTCCAGATGTTAATGTATTGTCATTCATTTTAATAATTTTTACATCAGCTACAATTAATCCTTTCATTCTAAAATTTTTTCTTATCATTTCTTCTATTTCTTCTTCTGATATCTTTTTATCTGCTTTTATCATCTGCTCTAAAAGTGAAAAGTAAAATATTCCTGCTGGCATTATATCTTCTTGTCTACAAATGGCGTCTGTATATGTTAGTAGCTGAATTTGCAATCCTGCATATACTTCATTTAAATCTATATTTTTGCTTGAAGATTTATAATCTATAATTCTTAGATATTTACCATCTTCTGAGTTTGCTGTATCTATTCTGTCTATTTTTCCTGTTATTTCTACTCTTTTACCTTCTCCTATATCTAGAATAATTGGAGAATATTTTCCCTTTTCACTAAATTCTATTTCTGTTCCTTCTATACTAAAATCACTATATATTATAGTTTGTATTATATATTTAAGTGCTTTACTTATTATTCTTTTTAGTCTCCTTACTAAAACTTTATATTTTGCTGTTGCTGTAAATATATAATTTTTACTTAAATTTAAGTTTTCATCTACTATTTGTGAAACTATTTTTAATATTTGTTCTTCTTCTAATTCTGCCAAAGTTAATTTTTCTTGATTAATATATTCAAAAAATTCGTCAATGGTTTCATGCATAAATGCTCCTGTATCAAATGTATGTATTTTTAATTCTTCTTTTTCTTTTAGTTTTAATCCATATTGTAAATAATATGAAAAAGGACATCTTTGATATGTTTCTAACCTTGATACACTTGTATTTAATGTATTACCATATAATTTATTTATATTATCAGTATTAATATTTTCTGGTAAATTTGTGTAGTAAATACCTTGTAAATCATCTTTTAGCCTAGTTTTCCATTTGTCATCTGTTTTATAATATGAATATATTGCATACCATATTTCATCTATTTTTTCTTTCTCTCTTAGCTTTCCTATGTTTTCTAATAGTTCTTCATATGTGATTTTTTTATTTATTATTTCATATTTTTTATTAATAATATCACTGTTTTCTTTTAAGTTTCGATATATTTTTTTTATTTTATTTATTAATATTGATGGTCTTAAACTATTTCCTTCTTTGTCTGATGATGAGTATGATAAATATATAGTGTTTTCAGCTGTTGTGAATGCTTTATATATATTAAAATTTTCTTCATATAAATTCTCTATTGTCCCTTTTGCTAATTCTATTCCATCTTCTTTTAAATTTTCCCTGTCTTTATCATTTAAAAATCCTTCATCTTTATTAACACTTGGGAAAGTACCATCATTTAAACCTATTATAAATACTGTATGTACCTTATGACTTCTTGACCTATCCACATCTCCAAATATAACCTGGTCTTGAGTTCCTGGAATTTTGCCTAATCCACTATTTTTTAGTCCTACTTTAAGTATTTGTATATATTTATCTATCGTCATTTTATCATCATTAAATACTAGTACAATTTCATCTAAAATGTCTAATATTATTTGGTAACTTGTACTATATTCTTTTGACAATTCGTAAAGATTTTCTTTTTCCAATTCTCCTATTTTTCTACTTATTAAATCTGCTATATCTTGCTTTTGCATAAAATTATATATATTTTTAGTTATATTTTTAGCTGTTCTATTTTTTGTAATTTCTTCTTTTAATTGTAATAGTGGATTAATTATTTGCTTTCTAATTTCGTTTAGTCTTTCAACTTCTTGTTCTCTATTTTCTTTTTCATATACAAATTCTTTTTTCCACTTATTTTGCTTTATTCCCCATTTTGCACAGTAATTTTCTAGTTTGAATATTTCATCTTTATCTATATTACAAAATCCTAATTTTAAATAGTTAAATATTGTATCATTTGTAAAATTCTTATTTAAAATTTCTAGTATAGCTATTACATATTGTACTATTACATTCTGATTTAAGTCTCTTTTTTCATCTATAAAAACAGGAATATCATATTTTGGAAAAATTGCTCTTATTAAAGATGAATATGACTCTATGTCTTTACTTATAATCGAAATATCTTTAAACCTTAAATTTTTATTTTTTACTAACTGTATTATTTTTTTAGCAACATTTTCTATTTCTGTATATTGGTTTTTTGCTAAAAAAAGATTTATGTTTTCCACATTTTTTTCATATGTTGTGGATTTAATATTGTATATATTATTACTTAAATGTCTCAATTCCTCTGTTTTAAATCTATATTGATTTTCTAAATAAATTGGTTCTTCTAATTTAAAACCATTTTTTTCTACTAGTTCTAAAATTCTTTTGAGTGTTATTTTATTTGAATAGAATATGTCCACATCAGGATTTACGCCCCATTCTAATTTATCTATACAGATTGTTAAATTAACTTGTTTAGCATATCTTATTAATTCTTTTAAAACATCATATTCTTGGCTTGTAAAACCTGAAAATTCATCAATATATATTATACTATCTTTTATTAAATCTGTTTTTTCTATGTTATTTGCAAGTATTGTTAATACATCATTTTCTTCAATATATTTATTTTGTATTTGATTTTCAAATTCTTTATAAATTAAATTAATATCTTCTAATTTAGTTTTTAAATATTTATCATCTACTTTTTCTATTTCTTTTTCTAAGTCTTCTAATTTTACTCCATGTTTTTTCAGTTCTGTAATCAGAGTCATTACTAACTCTATATTTTCGTCTGTTTTTCCAATAAATTTTAGGTTACCTTTATTGACATTTAATATTGAATATATTAACATTGCTTTTCCACATTTTGATAGCTTTGTTCTTGTATTTCCTACTACATCCTTTAATACTCTATATGCCATTCTGCTTAATGTTATAACTTCTGCATTTATTACAGCATTTGTTTTTATTGCATTCATTAACTTTTTTTCTGCTGTAAATGAAAATTGCTCTGGTGTTATAACATATATCTTTTTTTCTTTATTTATTAATTTTGCTATTTCTGAAAAACAGTATTCACTTTTTCCGCTTCCTGGTTTTCCGTAAATTATCCTTAATCCCATATTTACTCGCATTCCTTTCGAATACATAATTTAGTTGCTAAATTTTTTTAACTATACATCTATAAATTTTCTATTTGCTTTTTTGTTAGCCCTGTTATCTCTGATATCAATTCTACTTTCATATTCTTTTTCTTCATATTTTTGGCAATTTCTTCTTGTTTCTTTTGTTCTCCATCTTTTCTTCCTAGTTTTATTCCTTCTTTTAGACCTTCCTTTATTCCTTCCTTTATCCCTTCTTGCTTTCCACCTACATACGCAGATTTTTCATCCCTTAATGCTTTATCCATTAAAAATGCTATTCTTCTTTCATTTTCTTCACCTGTTAAGTATTCATATTCTTTCTGTGCTTTCTTTATCTCCTTATTCTTGCTCATAGCATTTTCCACCCCTTCTTTATCTATTTGACTTATAAATTCCATCCACATATCTAGTTTTGTTTTCATATCTTTTCTATACTTTTTGAATTTCGGTATTTGTATAAAATGGATTTCCATCTTATTTGTTAATACTCTATACATATATTCTCTTCTTAATTTTGCTATTTCGTGATATGGTCCTTCCATGAATTCATTATAATCCAATATATTTATTGCTATTACTCTTTTGCTTTCTTGATATTCTTCCCCTTTTTGTAGTTGGTTATAATATAATCCTGACCAATAATATAATGTTCTTTCTATCATATTATGTCTATTAATTATTTGTATTTCTATATCTATTATAGTATCATTATTTAATATTGCTTTTATATCTAATATTCCTAATTTTCTTGTTTCTATTTCCTTTTCTAAATTTGCTTCTGCCATTACTTCTATTTTTTTTATTTTTATTCCAAGTATCGCATTTAATAAATCCTTTAAAATGCTTTCATTTCCTCTTTTTGCAAATATTCTTTTAAATATGTAATCATTTGTTACTTTTAATTGTACTTCTTCTTTCAAATTTTTCCTCCTTTATTTTACCAAATTTTTTTATCTTCTTCAACACTAATGGGTAAATTTTTATTTTGATATTTTTTGTGATTTAAAATTAAACTTAGATATAAAAATCATGATTTAAAACTTCAATTATATGTTTACTAATTTTTAAAAACCTATTAACTAAACTTTTTATACATTATATTATGTTAATAATATAACATCTTGTATTTTAAAAATCAAGTAAAATCGTTTGACATTTTTCGACATCGACATACTATTTTCTACATTTCTCTTTAACTTCCCATAAATTTATTCTATATCAATTTTATGTAGTAAAATTGTGTGCCTCTGTAGTGTGTAGTGCTTTTTATACAATAGGAAATGGCTACTTATTACATAAAAAAATTATCTCCTAGTTATTAGGTTTAGTTCATTATATCTAATAACTAGGAGAAATTTTTTATTTTATTCTTATCTACATCAAAACCTTTTGTCCATAATGTAAATCAATTTTTCAATACCTTATAGAATCTCTAACTTTGATATATCCTTATTTTATATATTATAATATTTTTCCTTTATTTTAATACCTACTGCAAAACAAATTGCTACTATTATTCCCACAATAATTATATTTTTTAAAGTATCTCCTGTAAATGGTAATTTTATTTGTGATACTGTATTATCATTTATTGAATTATTAATATTATTTGTATTATTATTTATTTCGTTATTTGAATTATTATTACTATCTGATGTATTTGTATTATTATTTCCTGTTTTGTCTTCTATTATTTCAAAATTTATTGTATATGTTCCTGTATAATTTCCAATCCCATTTACAGTTACTGTTGCTTGTCCAATATCAATATTATTTGAATATTCCACTTCATAATCCTTATTTTTAACTAAAACATTTCCTGCTTCATCTGTAATCTCAATCTCTGGTTCTATTGCTTCTCCTGTATATATTTGGTCTTTTATTTCCGAAAAATTACATTCCTTAATATCAATTGATTCTTCAGAACTTTGTAATAAATCTATTATTGTATCTGCAATAACTTTATGTCCTGAAACATTAGGATGTGGATCTATATTAAAATCAGTTAAACTAATATTTACATTTGTTAAACCTTTTGTATCAAATTTATCATGAATTTTTGCTACTACATAATCAGTTGTATTTGAATTCAAAATTTGGTTCATTTGGCTTATGTATGTTTCTGCATAATCACTAAAGTTGATTGTTTCGTCTCCTCCAACTAATGGAATTGTTACTCCATAAAACGGGTTATAAAATTCTGTTGCTATTATTTTTGCACTAGAATTTAATTCTTTTAATGTTTGTACAATATTTTTCCAATTTTGCTCATATCCACTTATAGCTTGTTGAAACATAGTTGTAGTTTCTTGTGCTGTTAAAGATGTATAGAATTTTTGTATCATTGTTAGTTTCTCCGTTGCTGAAGCATTTGCAAATGCTTCTTTTAATCCTGGTATTATATCTACTACTTCATCTTTATTTATTCCAAATGCATCACAAGCTATTTCTTGCATTCTTCCTAATAAATCATTAGATCCTATTGATACTGTAATCAAATCAGCTTCTTTAATTTGTGTTTCATATTTATTAGTTTCTAACAATTCTAAAAATTCCGTACTATTCATGCCTGAAACTGCATAATTTTCAGAAGTAGTATTTAGACTTTTTGTAACCAGATTTACATATCCATCATTTACATCATCTAATGCATATCCAGCTGCGATACTATCACCAAATGCTACATATTTATTTACTGATATTGTTTCTGCAAATACTTTTACTGGATTTATGAAATATATAATAAATATTAATATAAGTAAAACTGATAATATTTTTTTTCTCACTATTTTTTCCTCCCAAGTATAATATCCTCTATATAATTTTAATTCATATTTTGATTTTTGTAAATAGAACAAATTGTCAATCCATAATATTTGTACAACTTTTTACATTTCTCTTAGGCTTTCCGTAAATCTGTTCTTGCGCCAATTTTATATATGTAAAATTGTGTGCATCCGTTGTGCAAAGCGTTTTTCATACAATAGGAAAGAATAATTTTCCTATTGTATGAAAAAAATAGATAGTAACATAAACTACTATCTATTTGCATTATTCGGTAATTATTATTTTTTAATTACATTTTTATTACATATATGTTACACAAACTAAACTTCTCTTCTCCAATAAAATAAATATTGTTGTGCTAGACCTGCTAAATCTCCAAATTTTTCTACTGCAATTTTTTCTATTTGTTTTTTACTAACCTTTGTCTCATCTTCATTTTTTATATATAAATCATTCATTACTCTTCTAACCCATACATCTATAGGGAAAGCTTCAAATCTTTTTAAAGTAGAAAATAATAATATACAATCAGCTACTTTAGGTCCTACTCCCGACAATTGTAACAGTTGTTCTCTAACTTCTAAAGTATTCTTGTTGTCCTTCATTTTCTCTAAATCAACCTTTTTATCTAATATCATTTTCGTTGTTTCATATAACCTAATATCTCTAAATCCTAATCCTAAACTTCTATATTCTTGAACTGTAACATGTTTTAATTGTTCTGGTGTAGGAAATGTATAATAATCTTTTCCATTCCATTCGATTTTGTCTCCATATTTTTCTGAAATTCTCTCTATTATTCCTTTTATACGTGGAATATTATTATTCGCTGAAATAATAAATGATATTATAGTCTCCCATAAGTCTTGATTTAATATTCGTATTCCTTTTCCGTATTCTACACTTTTTTTGACATTATTATCTATTTTAGAAAGTTTATTTTTTATTTCTTCATAATCTCTATTCAAATCAAAATAAAACTCAATTGTAGATTTTATATCTTTTTCGCATATTCCTTTAAATATAATTTTATTATCTTCTTTTCTTACATTTATTACGTTCTTTTGAAAAACTCCTGTATAACTATTATCATTTTGTTTATTCCATCTAAAACACTGTCCGCAATCAAAAATGTCTTTCAATTCAAATGATTTCATATTTTCTATTATATATTGTTGTTCTTTCATTTTTACTACCATTCCTTCCTGTAAGGGGACGTTCCTCCAATCCCGAAAATTGCCAAATTGCCAAAGGGGACGGGCTATTTTGACAGATTGCCAAAGGGGACGGGCTATTTTGGCACACTGTAATTTAATCAATGAAAAAAATAATTATAAAATTAATAAGATGTGCCAAAATAGCCCGTCCCCTTTGGCAATCTGTCAAAATAGCCCGTCCCCTTTGGCAATTTGGCAATTTTCGGGATTGGAGGAACGTCCCCTACTAAATGTTTTTAAATCCATAGCCTACTACTTCTCTAGAGTTAGTTATAATTATAAAAGATTCTGAATCTATTTTTTTTGCTATCATCTTTATATGACTAATATCTCCCCTGTTAGCAGCACACATTAGTACTAATTTATCTGTATTACTATACATTCCTTTTCCTAAGAGTCCAGTAACACCTCTTTGTATTTTTCCTACTATTTGTTTAGATATTTCTTCACTTTTGTCTGATATTATTAATACTAACTTAGTAAAATATATTCCTTCAAATAATATATCTATTATTTTTCCCATTATAAATAAGCTTATTGCTGAATACAAACCTACTTCTATTTCTCTAAAAAATATCATATTTAACCCAACTATAACTATATCTATAATTGTAATAATATTTGCTACTCTTATTGTCGGCTTGTACTTTTTTACAACATTTCCTACTAAATCGCTTCCTCCTGTTGAAGCATCTGCTTTTAATATTATTGCAGTTCCGTATTCCTATTATTATTCCTCCATAAATACATGCTAAAAATCTGTCTCCAGTCAATGGTTCTAGTCGGTCAAAAAAATCTATAAATATTGATAAAGAGATTGTTCCTACAACAGATTTTAGGAAAAATATTTTTCCAATCTTAAATATAAGAAATACAAATAAAGGAATATTTATTAATAACATTGTTGTTCCCATTGGTATATTTAATAAATAATATGTTATTGTTGCAATTCCAGCTATTCCGCCTGAAGATAATTGATTTGGCAATAAAAATAGAGAAATTCCTATTGCTATTATTAAAGATCCTAATATAGTTTCTAATATTTCCAATATGACTTGTTTAATATTGTATTTTTCTTCTTCCATATATAAATCACCTTTATTACAATTATTTGTAAATAAAGGTAATTTTATTCTCTTGTACCTATAATTGTTTCTATCTATAACATATCTTATCAATTTTTTCTGAATTTTTTATATTATCTTATTATTAACTTTATATATTTTTTTAATTAATATTATATTTTACTTTTTAATTGTTTCTTTTTCTTCTAAGAAATCATTATATGTTTTTGTTATTTCTATTTTTGACTTACCTTGTTTTAACTTTTCATCTTGTTTTAGTATAAGATCTACATCATACAAGTCTTTTAGTTTTATAACATTTTCTTTTTTGTGCCCGATTACATTATTACTATCAAGTGGATTTACTGTAACTTCTACTTCTTTTACTTTTACATTTAATTTTTTTATTTTACTTACTATTGAATCATACCATAATCCTGATTCTACCAATTGTCTAAAAGCTGGGTGATATGGACCTGCAACCACTTGGCTATTATTTTCAGTTGGTTCAGTTATTTCATCAGTGTTTTGTAATCCTACTCTTATTACATCTATTTTTTTGTTAACAAACATTCTTACTAATTCTTTGCATATTTCTACTGCTTGTACTAGTGGTAATGGTTCATATACTCCTTTGTTGTATTCTTCTTCTAATTTAGTATTTTTTACAATTAATACTGGATATATTCTTATCATTTTAGGTTTTAATTTTATTAATTCTTTTGCTGTATTTAATTCATCAATTTTTGTGCTTTCTGGTAAACCAACCATCATTTGATGTCCTAATTTAAATCCATACCTTTTTATCAACTTTGATGCTTTTCTTACATCATCAAAATTATGTCCTCTATTTGCTCTATGTAAGATATAATCATTTGCTGATTGAACACCTAATTCAATAGTTTTTACTTTATATTTTTTTAGTCTTTTTAATATTTGTTTATTTATTGCATCAGGTCTAGTTGATATTCTAATATCTTCTATCTTTCCATTTTCTATATATTCATATGCTACTTGTAATAATTCTTCTTGTTTTTGTTCGTCTATTGCTGTAAAACTTCCCCCAAAAAAAGCTATCGCTATTTTTCCATCTGATGTATCAACATTTGCTAGGTAATTATCTATAATTTTTTTTGCTTTATCTTTTGTCATACTATCTTTTTGTCCACTAATTGTTTTTTGATTACAAAATATACAATCATTTGGGCATCCTAAATGTGGAACAAATATTGGTATTATATAGTTCTTTTTCATAAATTACCTCTTTTCTATTTTATATTTTCTAAAGCTTTTTTTGCTGCATGCATATGTGCATCTTTTTTACTTTTCCCCTCTCCTTTTGCAAGTACTTTTCCATTACATTTTACTTGTGCTTCAAAAAATTTGTTATGATCTGGTCCTATTTCTTTTGTTATTTCATATTCAATTTTAACATCTCCATGTTCTTGAAGTTTCTCTTGTAATACTGTCTTATAATCTTTAAACCCTACATGTTTTGTTGCATATTCTATTTCTTTTTTTAGATTATTTTCTATAAATTTACCTGCTTGTTGTATTCCACTATCTAAATATATTGCTGCTATTACTGCTTCTACGCTGTCTGCCAATATAGCTGGTCTTTTGTTTTCCCCTGTATGAAGTTGAGATTTTCCAAGATATAAGAAATCACTAAAATTATGCAATTTTGCTATTTTGTATAAACTTTCCTCACATACAACTGTAGCTCTAACTTTAGTCATTTCTCCTTCTCTTAAATTTGGATATTTTTTGTATATATATTTACTTGAAACAAATTCTAAAATACTATCTCCTAAAAACTCTAATTTTTCATTACTTTCTACTTTATTCTCATATGCATATGATTTATGTATTAGTGCTTGTTTTAATAAACTTTTGTTTTTAAATTTATATCCTATACTTTTTTCTAGCAACTCTAAATTCATGTTTTCACCCCCTTTTTTATTCATAAATATATTATATACTATTTTACAGATTTTGCAAGCAATTGACACAAAATTTCATACTTTAAATTGTTCATATGCTCCAATTCATAGCTGTATAGGAGATAATACATCAATAAATATATTATTTTGAATGTGATTGAAGTAATTTTAGAAATTCTTTATTAATTTTTTGGAAAATGTTCACGTCGAGCAAAGCGAGGACTAAGTGAAAGAGTGCCAAAAAATTAATTTAGAATTTCTTAAATTATGTAATGAACCGAAAAATAATATATTTATTGATGTATTATCTCCTATACAGCTATGAGTTGTAACATCTATATAATTTTTAAACTAGTAATATTTTCTATATGTTTTTTTATAAAATTTTATGGACATATTTTGTATAATATTATATAATAATGTTGTATATATTTATATTTTGAAAGTGAGAAATAATATGTTAAAAGATCAAATACCTTCAAATTATGAAAATAGGAATTTATCTGATGTATTTAAAGAATTACAATCTATGCAAAATCAAAATACATCTAATACATACAAAATAAATTCTAAAATAAAAAATCATAATAAATTTAAAAGTAAAAATAAAAAGTTTAATTATTCTTTTCATATTAATACTTCTTTTTTACATACTATAACAAAATTAGGAATACCTAATATATTACTAATTTTAATAGTCCTAATTCTTGGTATTGCTACATTTTCTCCAAAAAATAATATTTTTGCTGAAAGTTATGCCAAAGAAGAAGTTCCAACAGAAGTTTCAGAATATGAACTTAATAGACATCGTTTAAATGTACAAAACATTATATCTGAAAATTCTGGTATGGATAGAGTAAAAGAACAAGTAGAAGAAGAACGTGATGTTGAATTTGAAACAAAATATAACAATAATCCAACTCTTCCTAAAGGTGAAGAAATTGTAATTCAAGAAGGTGCTTTGGGTAAAGATAAAGTCAGTGTTGTAAAAACTTTTGAAAATGGTACTTTTGTAGAAGAAATAATTTTAAAAAAGGAAAATATACAAGCACCTGTTGAAAAAATAATTGATTTAGGTACTTCTGAATTCTTAGCTAAACACAAAGTACATTTGGGTGATACAATGTATCTTTTAAATGATGTAACTTTAAAAGATTCCACTGAATCTAACGCTACAGATGTTGCTGAAGTTAAGAAAAACATAGACGTGAAATTAGTAGAATTACCTAATGAAGAGTGGTGTAAGGTTTCTTTTGATGGTATAGAAGGGTATATTCAAACTAAAAATTTAACTTCTGCTTATACTACACCAAGTATTGTTGAAAAGAATAGAATTCAAAGAATCTTAATTAAAGTAAATATTGATATGGAATTAAATAAAGTTAGTGGTTTAACCTTAAATGATTATAAGAAAATATTTACTGGACTTTCTAATGATACTAATAAAATTTTTGAACAAAATTATACTGTATTTTATAATATCGAGAAAAAATATAATATAAATGGTATATTCTTGGCTTCTATGGCAATTCATGAAAGTGCATGGGGTACTTCTGAAATAGCAAAAGATAAAAATAATCTATTTGGATATGGTTCTTATGATGAAACACCTTATGAATCTTCATTTGAATTTGAGTCATATGAAGAATGTATTGAAACAGTTGCTAAATCATTAGTAAAATATTATTTAAATCCATCTGGTACAAAAATTTATGATGGAGAAACTGCAAGTGCATGGTATTACAACGGACCTACATTACAAGGAGTTAATACAAGATATGCAAGTGATAAAGATTGGTATAAAAAAGTTTACTCATATATGGAAATGCTATATAATAGATTAAATTCATAATGAAAGGAGTATTTGTATTATGCGAAAGAAAATAAAAATAAAAAATGAAAAAACTATATTTACTATTTTCATAGTTGTTTTACTAATATTATCCTTTCTTTATTATCATTTTATATTTTATAAGATTTATGCCAAAAACACTTTTGCAAATGATGCTGTAAATATTGCTGAACAAAATGAAAATCCTATTTTTACAGTTCAAAGAGTTTTATTGTATAGTAGTGCGACAGCAATTGACAAGACAAAAGAACAATCACTAGAAAATATTAGTATTTCTCAATTTAGTGATATAGCAATATATATTGATAATACTAGTACAATTTCTGAACTTACTAATGAAAATACTATAAAAGAACTTTATATTGATAATATTAATATTACATCAAATGCACAAAATGGTGAAAGATTTATAAATTATAAAAATCCACTAAATTTTGGAGAGTATAAGGATTTAAATCAGACAGATAGAATAGATTTCAATATTGTAAACACAAATTCAGAAAATGAAAATAGTGACTATTCAGACCCTACTTTTTATACAGATTGTTCAAACCCAATATCATTAGGCTATATGAATAAAGATTTATTAAAAAATTATTCCGTTTCTCCAGATAAGAAAACAGTTTCTTTTAATGGAAAAGTTCTTCAAGAAGCCAATATAAATTTAGACGATTTAAAATGTTCTATTAGTTTTAGAATAAATATAATTAATAATTTAAATCAAAAATTTGTACACACAATGACAATAGATTTAGATCTAAATGACGATAATGGTGGAATATATAATGGATATATATATAAAGGAAAGACTCTTAATGGGGTTGAAAATAGCTTTTTTAAGGAAATCTAATCATTAGATTTCCTATTTTTATTATCTTTTTGTTTCATATTTACCTCAAATTCTTCCCATGATTTACTAAATTTATGATTTGCAAATACTTCTTTTAGTCCTGTTATTTGCTTTAATCTTATTATCTCGTCCAATTCCATTCCTAGATGTTTTGATATTTCTTTTTCTGACCATCCACTTTGCGTTAATGATAACACTATATGTGACATATCTACGATTTGATGTGTTCCTCTTGCTCTGTTATGTCTTATTGTACTAGCCATACGATTTTCTAAGTCTTTATCTATTGTTACTATAGGTATTTGTTTTAAATGGAAATATTCTTTCGCACATCTATATCTATGGAATCCGTCGACTACAATATATTTATCATTTTTTTCATCATAATATGTTACTATTGGTTGTGTATATCCATCTTCTTCTATTGAATGTTTTAATAACTGCATCTCTGGTGGTGCAACTTTATTTGGGTTATAATCGTTTGCCTCTACCTTATCTATATCTACCATTTTTACTCCCAATACTGGAAACTGTATCTCACTCATTTTTATGCCTTCTTTCATACCAAAGCCAATCTGCTATTTTGTTCAGCTGATTCACTATGTTCATCATCTATTTTTTGTATCTTATCTGATTTTCTCTTTTTAATTTCAGATGTATAAATAATAACAAAGTTTTTATAATTATTTGTATCTAAAAATTCAAATCCACACTTGTGATATATTTCTAAATACAAATTTGTTACTATACTACTTGATATTTTATTTTCACACATTATTTCTTCTAATAGTTCTTCAAGATATTTATCTTTTATTGCATAAATATTTTTAATTGCATTTTTTTCCATCGAAACAAAAGCTACTGGTTTTTCATCATTTATGTATATATACCATAATTTATTTGGGTCATCATAAATTCTATCATTTGTTTGTCTTTCCACTATTCTTGACCCAAAAAACCTCCCCATATACTTATAAAAATCTTCATCTCTATTTGTCATTTTTAAAATCATAATATTACTCCTTTTATGCGTCTTGCATAGCTATAACTTTTTGTAAAGTTGTATCATCAGTTTTCGTTTTTCTATTTAATAAATTGTCCCACTTATGTATTAAAATCTGTAACTCTTTATCATCATTTTTTGTTTGACCAAATGATAATCGTTTTAAATAAAAATCATTTTTTTCTATGGCTCTTGCAATTCTTCTCCAAGAAATTGCCTTTCTTTGATTTTCTAGTTTACATTCTGCTGTATCTGGAATATCTTTTAACTTTACACCATATTTATTTTGATACCAAATCATAAACTTTTTTATTTTCCTATAATAATGTCTCATTAAGTCATAATTATATATTCCTATACTTTCTAATAAAAATATAGAATATTCCTGCCAAGTCATAAAATTTGGTTTACATGATTTTATATTTCCTAATGCTGTTGTTTTACAGTAGATATTACCAAAATTAACTCCATTTACTCTATTTAAAACTTTTCCCCATGTTTCATATTCTAAAGCCTTAAACTGATTTAAGCCATTTTTTTGATCATCTCCAAAAGGTTGACACAATCTTTGTTCATAAATACTTAGCCCATTTTTGTACATCAATTCATAAATATAGTTGAATTGAAAATCAAATTTACTAACAGCTCCCCATATATCTTCGGTTCTCCAATCATATATTGGATAAAAGTTGTAAACATCTAAATATTTTTCATGATATCTTATTTTAGTTGTCCAATTATAATTTTTATATGTTACCTTTTTATCTTGAAATGCTATTGTTCTAAATCTATTTAAACTTTCATCTGTTCTAATTCCAACCCCACATGCAACTGAAGTTTTGTACTTTTGTTGATACCAGTCAGCAAATTGAATTATGAACTCTTCGAATTCTTCACCTTTTTCAAACCATTCAAATGGACAATTTGAGATATTAATACTATCTTCTGGCATATCTCTTACCCATAAATCTTTGCTTTCTTCTTCCCAGCATATCCATTTGGGTTGTAAAACAGACACTGCATTTCTCAAAGCTATTGGCAATGCTACATGATAAAAGTCTCTTATTTGTGATAATCCCTTTAATTCTTGTATATGTTGAATAGTATGTTTGTATTGAGCTTCAAAATCAATATATAGAACATCAAATTTCTTGTTCAACTTTTTTGCAACTATATTTGCTAATTGTACCATTACAGAACTGTCTTTTCCTCCGCTGAGACTAAAATAAATATTTTCAAAATTGTTAAATATTAATTCTAAGCGTTCAAATGTTGCCTCTAATACATTTTTTTCTAAAAATTTTTTTCCCATAAAAATCCTCTCTGTGGTAAATTATAACATTTTTGTAATATTTTGGCAAATTTTGTCGCTATTTATTTTTTTTCAAAATTCATCTTTTTTTATTGAATTCCTTATTAATACTTCCTTTTTCATGTTAATTCAAAAATATCATTTAAAATGATATTTTATTTATATCTTTTTTTAGAACAATAGCGGGCTTTTTTTATATTTTCTCTGTTTATGACATTTCAAAAGCCCGCGTCATTGTTCGTGCGCCAAATTTTACTTTAGTAAAATTTGTGTGCATTTGTTAGAGCAAAGCGATGTTCTTGAATAGGAAAAACTCGATTTTTCCTATTCAAGAACAAATCGGAAAGCCCTAACATTTGTACAACTTTTAACATTTATCTTAGGCTTTCCGTAAATTTGTTCTTGCGCCAATTTTACGTATGTAAAATTGTGTGCATCCGTTGTGCGAAGCATTTTTTATACAATAGAAAGGGTAACTTTACTATTGTATAAAAAATGCTTAAGATTTACACTTGATATAGCTATAAATTACAACAAAAATGTAATAGTTAATTACTTGTTTGTATTTAGCTATTACATTTCTATATTACTACAAATTTCTATAAATTTTCTATTTCCTTTTTCGTTAATCCCGTTACTTTTGCAATAAAAATTACATCTATTTTTTCTTCTAACAATTTTTTAGCTATAATTAATCTTTCCTCTATTTTTCCTTCTATAATCCCCCTTGCTAGTCCTCTATTTTCTCCTTCTTTTATTTCTTTTAATCTGTCTCTTCTTAATACTTCTTTTGCATGCATCATTTCGATTCCTCCTTCTTTTATAATTTTTTCCTTTAACTTTTTTAAAGTTTCTTTGTTAATTTCATCTTCTAATAAATAATTGATTATTTCTAAGAGTTTCTTTTTATCTTCTTTTTTGTTCAAATTATTGTATATTTGTTCTATTGTTTCTATTATTTCATCTGTATTTTTTAATCTTTCTATTATTGATATCTTTGAGATAAATAAATTATCTTTTATTGCTTTTTCTTTATCTCTTATATCTATTAAATTATATCCTGTTATTGTCTTCACCTTTTTTATTGTCTCAAATTCTACTTGTATTTCTCTTATCTCTTGTTTTGCATTCCATAGTTTTTCTCCTGTGTATATTACTATAGGTATTACTGTTGGTAGCCCTGCTCTTTCTATTTGTCCTTTTATATTTTTTATTCTTCCTCTAATTATTTCCATACTATATTCTAATATTCTGTATGCCATTTTTTTGTCTATTTTCGTCTGATGCTCTATTAGAAAAAATATTTCTTTTCCTTTTATTTTATATACTATATCTG
>CAMMMI010000028.1 GCA_946497905.1 uncultured Clostridium sp. | reverse complement strand
TTCCAGAGGTCCGTCCCCATTGTCCCTAATTTTAGGGATTAAAGGAACGTCCCCTAGTATTACTCTACACTTTTTAAACTTGATATCATATCAATTTTCTTCAATGAAAAATATGTAACTATATTTACTACTATCGTAAATATTAGAGTAATTGCTATTGAATATATATAGCTTATAAAGTTTATTACTTTTGGAAATCTTAGCATTTCTATCTCACATGTTCCGATTATATAAAAATTCAAAAAATATCCTCCAACTAATCCAAATAATATTCCTATTATTGTTAATAGCATTGTTTCTCTTGATACATATTTATATACTTCTTTATCATAAAATCCTAATACTTTTATTGTGGCTAATTCTCTTATTCTTTCACTTATATTTACATTTGATAAATTATATAATACAACAAATGCTAATAATCCTGCTGATACTATTAAAATTAGTACTACGTAATTTAATGAGTTCATAGTGTCATTTAATGAATTCATAAGTGTTGATGTTAATGTTATTGTAGATATTTCTTTTTGTTGTAACATTTGCTTTGACAGTTCTTGTTGTTCTTCTTCGTTTAAATCTTTGTCTTTTAATAATAATACATTTGTTGAATAATCATTTTCAAAATTTGCATTGTATAAATCTTTTGAAATATATACATAATGTGAAACATAGTTTTCTACAATTTTTGTTATTTTGAATTCTTTAGTTTCCTCATCTGTTGTTTCAATTGAAATTGTGTCCCCTTCTTTTACATTTAAAAGTTCTGCTAATTTGTCTGTTATATATATACCGTCATTGTCTAGTTTTAAATTTTCTTCTGTTTTATTGTCTATTAAATTTATATATTTATCAAGTTCATCATTATCATTAGGTACAATTATTTGAATGTCTTTTTCGGTATCATCTTTTTTCGCTACTCCTGATAACATATTTGTTTCTATTATATCTGTGATTTTGTCATTATTTTTTATGTTTGTTATAACATTTTGTATTTGTTCATTATTTAAAGAACTTTTCAATGTTACTTGCATATCATAATTAAATATTTTTTCATATTGATATGGTAATATTTTTGATATTGAATCTTTTAATCCAAATCCTGCTAATATTAAAGATGTACATCCAAATATACCAATAATAGTCATCAAAAATCTTTTTTTGTACCTGAAAATATTTCTTATTGTTACTTTTTGTGAGAAGTTTAATCTTTTCCAAATAGGTGTTATTTTTTCTAGTAAAACTCTTTTCCCCAATTTTGGAGATTTAGGTCTTAATAAAATTGCAGGTTGATTTAGTAATTCTCTTAAAATTGCATATATTGTTGCACCTACTATGCATATGTATATTAGCCCTAATCCTAATGAAGAATATGCATGATTAAAAGCAATAGAAATATCTGGCATTATATACATTATGCTATACATTTTCCATACCAGTCTTGGTAATAATTGAAATCCTAAGTTCATTCCTATTAATGAACCTATAATACATGCTAAACTTGAATATAGTATATATTTTATAGAAATTTGGAATTTGTTATATCCTAATGCTTTTAAAGTTCCTAATTCTTGTCTTTGTTCTTCTACCATTCTAGTCATTGATGTAAGAGAAACAAGTGCTGCTATTGCAAAAAATACAATTGGGAACACTAAGCTTATATTTTCTATACTTTCTGTATCTTGTTTAAAACTTCTATATCCTGTATTCTCATTCCTATCTAGTATATACCATTCTGGATTTTCTATTTCATTTACTTTTTCTTTGGCATCTATTAATTTTGCTTCTGCTTCTTCTATTTTTTCATTAAATTCTGTTTTACTACTTTCTAATTCTGCTTCCCCTTGTTGTAACTCTACTTTTGCACTTTCTAACTGACTTTTAGCATTTGCAATTTGATTATATGCTTTTGATTTTTCAGCTTTTAAATTTGCTTCTTGTTTTGGTATTTCAATTTTTGCATTTTCAATTAGTGCTTCTGCATTTGCAAGTTCTTGCTTTGCTGAAGTTATTTGATTTATTATTTGGCTTATTCCTGCTTGTATTGTGTTCTTATTATTTTCTAGTTCTAATTTTTGATTTTCTAGCAGATTTTTGGATTGTTCTAATATTATCCTTTGTTCTTCTGTTAAATTTGGATCTTTTAATTTTGCTAATATCTGATTATAGTTTACATTTATTTCTTCTAGTCCTGCATTTATACTATTTAAATTTGTTTCTAATTGTTGTTTTTGTGTTTCTGCTGTAGCTAACCCTTGTTCTGCTTCTTGTTTTTTATTATTAAATTCTGTTATATTTTTTAATAATTCTGCTTTTGCACTTTCTAGCTTTTTTTCTGCTTGTGAAAATTCATTATTTGCTTTTTTCTCATTTGCTACTATTTCATTTTCACCTTTTTCTATTTCTTCTCTTGCTGTTTGTAATTTTTGTTCTGCTTGGGCTATTTGATTTTCTCCATCTTGTTTTTGTTTGTTAAATTCTTGTTCTGCTTCTATTATTTTATTATTAGCTTGTGTAATTAAACTTTGATATCTAGCTTCTTCTCTTTCTTCTTTTATTTCTTCAATATTACTTTTTACAGTTTCAACATATTTTTCATAACTATTAGTCCCTGTTTTATATTTTTCACTATTTTTTACTTTTACATATATTTCTGTGTAGAAGTCTATATTAATATTTTCTTTTGATATATAAATAAAATAATCGACTTCTCCAGAACCTAAACTACTTGTTCCTTTATCTAAAGAAATATATAATGGACTTTGTACAGTTCCTACAATTTTTAATTCCTTTTGCTTTAAATATTCTACTTCTTCACCATTAGAATTTTCTTGATTTTCTATTTCTATTGTAATTGTATCACCGATTTTTTTGTTTGTCCCTGCTAAGAAACTTTCTTCTACTACACATTCATTCATATTCTGTGGCATATTACCTTCTATTAATTTGGGTTTATTAATATCTTCAACAGTCATAATCTTTGATACTATTTCATTTTCTTGTAATTCTATTAATCCATCTTGAGTACATGTTCCATATACATTTTCTACATTTTCTATATTTTTTAGTGCTTCTATATCTTCATTTGTTAAACCTAATGTTGATATTACCTGTATATCATATACATTTTGATCTTTAAAATATGTATCTACTGTGTCTAACATATCTGGTGATGTAGCTCTTAATCCAGCAAAAAAGCCTACTCCTAATAATGCCATTATCATTATTGATATAAATCTTTTATAAGAATTTTTTATTTCTTTTATACTATCTTTTAATAATGCTTTTTTAAACACACTCTCACCTCAGTTCAAATATTATTACCATTCTATCTCTTCTATTGGTGTTGGTGAATTATTTATTTCTACACTTTCTGCTTTTCCATTTTTAAATCTTATAACTTTATCTCCCATTGGTGCAATCGCTGCATTATGAGTTATTATTAAGACTGTCATTTTTTCCTTTCTTGAAGTATCTTGCAACAATTTTAATATTTGCTTTCCTGTTTTATAATCTAATGCTCCTGTTGGTTCATCACATAATAATAATTTAGGATTTTTAGCTATTGCTCTTGCTATTGCAACTCTTTGTTGCTCTCCTCCAGATAATTGTGATGGAAAATTATTTTTTCTATCTTTTAAACCAACCTTTTCCATTATTTCATCAGGACTTAAAGAATCTTTGCATATTTGAGTTGCTAACTCAACATTTTCTATTGCTGTTAAATTTTGTACTAAATTATAAAATTGAAATACAAATCCTATATCTTCTCTCCTATATTTGATAAGTTCTTTATTTTTTAATTTAGATATATTTTTATTGTCTACTATCACATCTCCTGAAGTTATGCTATCCATTCCTCCTAAAATATTCAATGCTGTTGTTTTACCAGCTCCACTTGGGCCAACTATTACAACCAATTCCCCTTTTTCTATTGAAAAATTAGTTTCATCTAAGGCTTTAATTATTATCTCTCCCATTTTATATTCTTTACAAACATTTTTAAATTCAATATATGCCATTATTTTCCTCCTTTACCAATTTGAGGCGCATCCAAAATTGGGTTTTACCAATTTTGGGACGTGTCCGAAATTGGAATTTTATCAAAAAATTCTATATAATATGGTTTTATTTCTGGTAATAAAGTATTTAAATATATTGTATTTCCTTGTATATCTTCTATTTTTATATTTGGAAATGTTTTTATCATTTTTTTATTATTCCATAATGTATTTATTATTTTTGATATTATTTTATTATTATAAGTTTTTTCATATTCTTTTTTATATTCTTCTAAATTTTCAACATTTATATCATTTTCTACTACCATTCTTATTATAAATTTTTCTTGTGCATATGCTGTTAACGCACAATCTATTGCTAAAAATGCTATTAGTATTGATAAACATATTTTTATACTCCTTTTGTTAAATCTACTTATTATTTTGTCATAGATTTTGTCAATTTTAGGATTTATCACTTTTACTAAAAAGACTGTCAAGATTCCCCAAAATACTGAATAAAGTAAACAGATTCTTCCATTTATATTTAATATTTTATCTGAATAGTCCCACCATTGTGTATGTAGAAATATATCTGTTACATAACTTATTATATATTCTGTTAATGAACCTATTATAAATCCGGCTACAAATATTGTTAGATTGTTTTGTTTAAAGTATTTTATGAATATTATTAGTATAACTCCTGCTATTCCATAAATTCCTAAGAATGGCCCATATAGGAAGCTTTGCCTACTTTCAAATCTCCCTGTTGTTACAATTCCAAAGATTGTTTCTATTATGTATCCAAAGAAACTATAAATAATAAAATAGAAAAATATTTTCCAAATGCTGTTTCCTAATATTGTTTTTTCTTTTTTGCTTTCCATATTTCCCTCATTTCTTTTTTAGATTATATTATATTTAAAACGTAATGACAAGGTATTATTATTAAATATTTTATAAAAAATTATTTTGCAGCAAACTTTATTTACATAATATCATATTATATATAAAAGTTGTTTGAAAGGAGGAATTTATTCTTGGACTTAAAAGGAAAAAAAATAGGATTTGTACTTACTGGCTCGTTTTGCACATTTCAAAAAGTAATACCTAAAATGAAAGAATTAAAAAAAATAGAAGCGGAAATAATTCCAATTATGTCTTATAATAGTTATACTTTAGACACAAAATTTGGTAAAGCTAAAGATTTTATACAGGAAATTGAAGACATTAGTGGAAATGAAATAATTCATACAATACAAGGAGCTGAACCAATTGGTCCTAAAAAAATGACTGATATAATGATTATTGCTCCATGTTCTGGAAATACTCTGGCAAAATTGGCTTGTGATATAATAGATACTCCAGCAGTAATGGCTGCTAAATCTCATTTAAGAAACGAAAGACCATTAGTAATTGCGCCTTCTACTAATAATGGTCTAAGTGGAAATGCTGAAAATATAGGAAAATTATTAAATAGAAGAAATTATTATTTTGTGCCTTTCAGGCAAGATAACCCAATTACTAAACCTAGGTCTATAGTTTTTGATCCAGAATATATAATTAGAACTATAGAAAGTGCTTTGAATGGAGAACAAATTAGTCCTATATTATTGTAGAATCTGTACCAATTTTACGAAAGTCAAAATTGTGTGCAATGGATTTTCTCTATTAGGAAAAGTCAGCATGACTTTCCTAATAGATACCAAATCATTTATTAAATTTGTAATAACTGTCCTGGATAGATTATATTAGGATTTTGAATCCCATTTATTCTAATCAAATAATTTACTGAAACGCCATATCTCCTTGATATTGATGTTAAGGTATCTCCTCTTCTTACTACATATGTACTACTACTATTTTGTATAGGATTTAAATCCTGTATATTACTTTCTGTTATTCTAAGTTTTTGCCCTGGATAAATTAAATTTGGGTTTTGTATGTTGTTTAATTCTACAATATGATTTACTGTTACATTGTATGCTTGTGCAATTCCTGACAATGTATTACCTCTTTGTACTGTATAAATTATATCACCCGTACCTCTTGTTTCTTCTCCTCTAACTGTTGAATTAGTTAATATTCTGATAGTTTCTCCCGGAAAAATTAAATTTGGATTTTGTATATTGTTTATATTAGCAATCTCTTGTACAGTTGTTCCATATTCCCTTGCTATACCCCATAATGTTTCTCCTCTTTTTATTGTATAATTTATAGTTTTAGTATTTGTTATTTCCTTTGGATTTTCTATTACAGGTATTTCTGAGACTTCACCTAAAAATATTTCTTCTGAATATTTATCCATATCTACAAATCCATTTATTCCGCTTACTCTACCTCTATCTGAATATTGAATTCCCATAAAATTTTCCCAGTTTGTTTGAACATTTTCTAACTCTCTATAATCTCCATAATATGCAAGCCATAATCCATAATTTTCTGATAATTCTCTTCCAAATAAATTTTGTGCATTACTTAAATCACTATACAAAATAACTTCTTTATTTGTTAGTCTTTTTGTAGTTTCTAAAAATACCTCTGCAATTTGGTTTATTTCTTCTACTCCTACTCCACCAAATACTTCATAGTCTAATACTAATTTACAATCTGGAACTTTATTAGCTATTACAGAAACAAAAAACCTCGCTTCTTCTACAGCTTGTTCTGTATTTGTCGCAGTTAAAAAATGATAAAATCCCACTTTTAGTCCATTAGCTTTTGCGTTTTCATAGTTTATATCAAAATATGCATCTTTTATATTTGAACCTTGGCTTGCTTTTATATATACAACATCTACACCATCACTTCTTACTCTATCATAATTTATGTATCCTTGCCAGTTACTAACATCAATTCCTTGGTATTCTAAAGTTGATATTGGAGTTATTGCATATACAAAATTAGTATTCATAAATAATATGACTGTAATAATTACTAGAAAATTTAAAATAATACTTATTTTTTTCTTCATAAAAAACCTCCATTACACATATTTAATTTATTATATGTAATAAAGGTTTTAGTGTTAATTTGTTGTATTAGCATTTCATTAGTATTTATAATATTTCATCAAATATATCATTAATTAATTAGAATTGTCCCTTGTATCCCTTCTTCTAAATTGTTTACAAAATTAGCTGCGTCATCTTTGCTACCTACTATTTCTCCATAATGAACTGGTACAGCAATTTTTGGCTTTATTATATTTACTAATTCTACTGCTTCTTGTGATGTCATAGTATATGTTCCTCCTACTGGAACAAAAGCCACATCACATTTTATTTTTTTATTTTCCTCTGTTATATCTGTATCTCCAGCAATGTAATATACTATATTATCAATATTTATTAGATAACCTATCCAATTATTTTCTTTTGGGTGAAAATTTTTATTTGTATTATATGCTGGTATAGCTTCTATTTCTATATTTTTAATGGTTCGTTTATCATATGGTTTCATAACTATTATATTTTCATTCTTAAAACCTAATTCTCTTGTTTTGTCATATAAGTCACATGTTATAACTATTTTTGTATCTTCTTTTTTTACTTTATTAATATCTTTTTCATCAAAATGGTCATAATGCGAATGTGTAATTAATATTATATCTGCATCATTATATTCATTTTTTACATGAAATGGATCAACATATATTTTTTTGTCTAAGTTCATTCTTATGGAATTATGACATAATACCTCAATATTTTCTAGCATTCTTTTTACCTCCTTGTTTTTTTATGATTTTATCATATTGACTTATATAAAATCAATACTATTTTTAGTTAAATTAATAATATACATATCTCCATACATAGTATAACAACAAATATATTATGTATTGATAGAATAATTATTAGTTCTTTTTTTACTCATTTTATAATAATATTTAATGGTGATATTTTGAGAAAAGCTAAAGTTTTATTAATAAATGGGTCAATACTTACAATATCAGCACTTTTTATGCGTTTTGTTGGATTAGGATTTAATGTTTATTTATCTAATAAATTAGGTGCTGAAACAATTGGAATTTTTACATTAATTATGTCTGTTTATTTATTTTTCGTAACTATTGCTACTTCTGGTATTAGCATGGCTACTACTTGCATTGTGTCAGAAGAATTAGAAAAGAATAATAAACAAACAGCTTTTCAAAGTCTAAGAACTTCTATGAGCTTAAGCCTAACATTAGGTATAATCTCAGGTGTTTTAATAATGCTTTTTTCCGATTTTATTATTTCAGTCTGCTTAAATAATTTAGTTAGTAAAAAAATTCTTTTCTATATAGCTATTGGGCTTCCTTTTATTGCTATGTCATCTTGCATTAATGGATATTTTTCTGCTATTAGAAAAGCTTATAAAACAGCTTTTGTACAAAGTTTTGAACTTGTTTTTAAAATTATTGTAACAATAATTTTATTACCAAAATCTATTTCAAAAGGTGTTGAAGATATTTGTATTTCTTTAATTTTAGCTGATGTTATTGCTGAGATTGCTTCTTTTTCTGTTATATATATTTGCTATTTATATGAAAAAAATCGCTATTTTTCTTTTAGAAGTAGTTATGGTAATTTTAGAAGAATTGCTAAACTGTCTGTACCTGTTGCTTTGACTTCATATATACGTTCTGCTTTATCTACAATAAAACAATTAATAATACCTACAAGACTTGAAAAATCTGGTCTTTCTTCTTCAATGTCTTTTGCTAGCTATGGAATTATCCAAGGTATGGTAATGCCTATTTTAGTTTTTCCTAATATATTTATAACTTCATTTAGTAATTTACTTATACCTGAATTTTCTAGATTTCATGCTACTAGCTCTATTAATAGATTGTCCATTATATGTGATAAAATATTTAAATTAACTTCTGTTTTTTCTATATGCGTATCTTTCATTTTCCTATTATTCGCAAATGAACTAAGTTTAGCAATATATCAGAATTTAGAAAGTGCTACATGGATTAGGTTTTTATCACCTTTAGTATTTTTTATGTATATGGATACTGTAATAGACGGCGTTTTAAAAGGTATGCAAAAACAAGTTTTTGTTATGTGTGGAAATATTACAGATTTAGTTGTTACTATTATTTTATTATACTTTTTACTACCTGTATTAGGCATTTGGGGATTCATTGTGTCTATCATAGTCAGTGAATTATTAAATTTTACTATCAGCTTCATACAATTATGGAAACTTATAAAATTTAAAATAGATTTTAAAAATTATCTTTTAAAACCTATTTTTGCTGGATTATGTAGTTACTTTATATTACATACATTTTCTTTAGTAAATACTAACTCTATTTTTGCACTAATTATTACTATCACATTTTTTTGCTGTTTTTATTTTATTGCATATATCTTACAAAATTTAAAGGATTTACCAATTTGGAGACGCATCCAAAATTGGTAATTATTTAGTAGCTATATGTATATTTTCAATTGCTGCCTTCATTTCTCTTGAAATAATATTTTGAATTTGTGCAACTTCTTCTTGTTTTAATTCTTCTGCTTCAATTATTACACTTATACTATCTCCATTTACAAATACAATGTTATTTGAAAATCCCTTTGTTGTTATTAAATTTTCACAAATCATTATACTATTTTTAGTTTCATTTATTTTTGTTATTTCTTGTGTAGCTGTTTGTTTCTGAGTTTCTAATGAATTACTACTGTTTAATACATTTTCATATGTTTCTATCATTTGAGAATACATTGTATCTCTTTCTAATTTTGATTTTACAAAATAATCATTATTATTTTGTTGAGTAGTACTTGTATTTATAGTTGTTTCATTTGTAGTTGAATTAGTATTTCCATCTGTATTTATAGTATTTTGATTTAATTGTGTGTTTTCTGTTAGAGCTGTTTCATTCGTACTATTAGATATTGTGTTTGTTTCTTCTTCTGATACTACATCATTACTACTTACTAATTGTGCATCTCCTATATCTGCTAACTGTGTATCATCATTTGATTCCATTTGCATACTTGTTTCTAAATCTGCATTTTTTGTGTTTGTTGTATAATTTAAATATCCTGCTGTAACTAACATTAAAGCTATAATATAAATAATAACTTGGTTCTTTTTTAATATTTTTTTCATAGGCTTTCTCCTTAAAATATATTTTTTGTTCACTTACATATATAAAATTCATGTATAAAATTTTTTGTTCTTAAATAAATTATTATTTTTATTTTGTTTTTAATATTAATTCATTTCAAAAACTTGAATTTTATGTGTGGCAAGTCCTGTTACTGCTTCAACAGCTTGAATAATACTTGTTTTTACTGTTGCATCATTTGCTCCTTTTGCAGTAACTATTGCACCTTCAACTTTTGGCTGGACTATTTTTTGGGTTATGGGTGTTTTTTCTCCATTTTCTTCTTGATATATTACTTCTTTTTGTGAATCTGTTTCTTGAATTTTCCTTGTCCCTCCTGATGTATCACTTTCTTCTGTGTTACTTACTTTTGAATTTTCATTATACATCGGTACTATTTCGTTTGATTCAGAATAATTTATAAAAACTTGTACATCTCCTACTCCTTTTATTTTTGCAAGTATTTCTTCTAAGCTTTCTTTTAAATTATCATTAGTAGTGTTATCTATATTATTATTCATGTCTATAGTATTATTAGTGTTATTTGATGCTAATTGTTTTGTAGATGTATTGTTAGTATTTTTACTGGTGTTTTTATCTCCATTCCATATTATATTTATTGCTACAATTGTTATTATAAGTATTATTAAAAATACAACTAAATTTTCAATTTTTCTTTTATTATTTCCTTCTTTTCCTTCCCCTTCTTCTTTGTTAAAGACATTTTTTAATTTATCTCTAAACATTTTTCACTCACCCCATATTCTTCTATTAAAAATTTTTTTATATTTTGAATATCTGCATTGGTAATTTTTGTTGTATTTTCACTATTATTTGTTGTTTCATTATTATTTGTACTTTTACCATTATTTTCTGTTTTAGTTTCTATTGGTTTTATTTTTTGGACTTCTACAACTATTTTATCTTCTATTGTATTATCTTGTTCTTTTTCGTTTCCCTGATTGTTTTCTCCTTTTTTTACATTTAATTTGATTTTTGTTATTTGTGTTTCCTCTTCTTCATTTCCTATTTTAGCTTCTACATTACATTCTGTTACATCATATCCTTTTTCTTGCATTTTATTTTTTATATCTTTTTCTAATTCTTCTGAATATAATTGTATTATTCTTTTATCCATAGAAGTTTGATCTACAGATGTTGCTTGTGTTGTTTTATAATTTTCTAAATCTATATTTCCTATGTCCAATATTTCTTTATTCTTTATGAATGGTGATATTATACTAAATAATATATATATTCCCATTATCATTCTTATATATTTTTTAGTTTTATTATCTGGTAATAACATTTCTAGAATAGAAACTATAACTATTGCTAGTCCTAGACTTTTTGCCCATGAACTTAAAAATTCTACCATTTTATCTCCTTATCTATACATCATTCCTGTATTTGAAATTTTTACTACTAAAGCTGTCCCAATTATTAACAATACAGAGAGTGAGCATAATATTGCAAGAAAGATTTTGAATATATCTCCTATTTGTTCTAGTAAATCAACTATTTTGCTATCTGCTATAGGTTCTGTTACAGCTGACAGAATTTTGTATGCTATAGTGAGAATTGTAAGTTTTAATATTGGTATAATACATATTCCTACTACAATAATTACTCCTACAAATCCAACTGCATTTTTCAATATTATTCCACATCCTAAAACTGTATCTACTGCGTCTCCTAATATTTTTCCTACTACAGGTATTGCTGAACTTACTACTGCTTTTGTAGTCTTAGCCGTTATTCCATCAACACTACTTGATAGAGTTCCTTCTAATGAAACCATTGCTACAAATACTGTTAAGATAATTCCTAAAAACCATACTATTCCCGATTTTAAAAATTTTGCAATTTTTCCTATTTGTACTTTATCAGATATTTTTGAAATTATTACTAAACTTACAACAACTAGAACTAATGGTATTAATATTGTTTGTATTATATTTCCTATAAAGTTTATTAGAAATAATGTTATTGGTTCTAATATTGTAGTTGTAGCTATACTTCCTGTATATATCATTAAAGTCATTAATAGTGGTACTAAAATATTCATAAATCCTACTAAATTATTGCTTGTATCTTGTACAATTTTTACTATATCAGAAAAATTGGACATTATTATTGTTATTATTAATATGTATTGAACATAATATATTATTTTTGATATATTATCATTTTCTAAGCCATCACTTATGGATTTTAATATACTATGTATAATTATAATTGCTAATATTCCAGCTATTGCACCTAGTGCTGATGTGAATTCTTTTCCTAATAAATTTAATATTTTATTTATAATTGTATCGTTATCTATCTCTCCTTTTAATGCATCTTGTAGAATTTTATTAATATCAATATCTTCGAAAAAATCTCCTGTATATTGTTTTGATTCTTGTACAAAATCATTAATTCCAAACTCTTCTTGTTGCTCTGTTAAAGTTTGACTTTCACTATTATTTTCATTTGTGCTTTGGTTTGCATATATTTTTTGCATTGGAAAATTTATTAGTATTATAGTTATAAATAAACAAACTATTTTTCTCATTAGTAGCTCCTTTTATGGTAATATTTTTAATACTATTTCTAACAATGCCGATATTATTGGAATAGACATAGCTATAATTATTATTTTGCTTCCTATTTCTACTTTACTTGCAATTGCTACTTCTCCTGCGTCTTTACAAATACTTACTGCAAATTCTGCTAAAAATGCTATTCCTGTAATTTTTAATAGTAATGCAAGAAATTCTGTATTTATTGACGCCTTATTTGCTATAGAATTTAATAATTGTACTATGTCTGATAGTTTGTCTGTTATTAATAAAATAATTAATATTCCTGTTAATATACTTACATATATAGCAAATTCCGGTCTATATTGTTTTAGAATTATAATTATTATTAGGGCAATCAGAGCAATACCAATAATTTTTATAATATCCATTTTGCTTGCTCCTTTCATATACTGCTTTTATCTTGTATAAGAAGAGTCAAAGATTATTATCACATCAATTATAGATTAAATATTGTCCTTACTGTATCAAATAATCCACTTATTTCTTTTATTACCATTGTTAATACTATTACTAATCCAGCTAAAGTTGTCATCATTGCTTGGTCTTCTCTTCCCGCTCTTACTAAGACTTGGTGTAATACTGCTACTAGTATTCCTATTGCCGCTATTTTGAATAATAAATTTATATCCATAAACTTCTCTCCTTTGTAAGTTCTTTGTGAGTTTTACTTATCATATTGACTATTTTCTTTTTGATTTTCTTTATTTTTGTTATATATATTCTTTGATTTTTTATATTTTTTGATTTACTAAATTTACATTAAAATTATTACTATTACTAATCCTATTGTCGTGCCTAGTCTACTATATAATTTTTCGTTTTTTACTTTTTCCTCTCCGTGCTTCTTTTATTTGAGTTTCTAAAAAATTTTGTGTTATTTCTATTTGACTAACTTGTCCTTCTACATCTGTTTGTCCTAGTAATTTAGATAAGCTTTTTAATATGTTTATATCTTCTTTTTTTAAGTTTGTTTTATTTTCTTTAAGTATTTCATCTAATGTTTCTTCCCACGCAATAGTAGCTGTTAGAGTATTCATCTTTTCTTTTGCTTTTGAAAAAATAAGACCTATATTTTTTCTTGTATTTTGTGATATTTCTTCAAATATTTCTGGTATTGGTTCATATGTAAATTTTATTTTACTTTTGAATATGTTTAATGAATTTTGTATTTCTTCTAACTCTTCTAATCTATATACATATTTTTTTGATAAAAACTTTCCTATTAATGCTGATGTTATAAATACTAAAAATAACATAAATATTTTTATCATTTCCATTTTTATCCCATCCCTTTCTGATGTGTACTCTTTGCTGGTTGTCCTTTTATATTTCATATATATTATATTCAGTTAATATTTTTATAGAACCTATAAAAATATTATTTTTTCTATTTGCTTATTTTCTATTAATTTATATATTTCTTTATTATTTTTAACATCTTCTATATTTCGTCCATGCATTGTAAAAATCCCTTTTATTCCAGCTGTTGTTGCTTCTTGTATTGCTTCTATATCTTCTTTTGAGCCTATCTCATCACATGCTATTATCTCTGGTGCCATTGTTCTTATTAAAATTTTCATTCCTTTATATTTAGATACATTTTCTATTACATCTGTCCTCATTCCTACATCATTTTGTGGTATTCCTTTATACATTGCTGCAATTTCTCCTCTTTCGTCTACAACTCCACATGTTTTACCTTTAAAATTCAAATTTTCCATTCCATTGCTTAGTCTTCTTATTGTATCCCTTAATATTGTGGTTTTTCCTTTTCCTGGTGGTGATACTATTAATGTTGTAAAAATTGTATGATTTTCTATATCTAGTATTTCTTTTATAATTTTATTACTACAATTTAGTATTTGTCTTGCTATTCTAAAATTTAGACTTGTTATATATTTTAAATTTATTATTTTCCCATTTTCTTCTACTGCTGTTCCTGTAATCCCTACTCTATGTCCACCTTTTACAGTTATAAAACCTTCGCATATTTGGTTTTTGTATGCATAGATGGAATTTTCACATATTTTTTCTAAAGTTTGTAATATTTCTCGTTGATCTACTATATGATTTATAACAACGTCTTCATATCTTAATTTTAAAATTATTGGTTTTTGTACTCTTATTCGTATTTCTTCTATGTTTTCTCTTATTATTTTATTGTCTTCAAATATATTTTTTAATATATTATATATATCTATCGGGAAATACCTTATTACTTCATATATTCCACTCATTTTTTCTCCTATTTTTTATTAATTTTGTGTTTTGTATATAATAATTTATTTATAGGATATAAATTATATTTCATCGCCTTTAACACAAAAAAACATATAATATTATTTTTCATAATATTATATGTTTTAGATTTTATTTTTAGAACTATTATTTCTTATTTATAACCACTCTATATATAATTCCTGTGTCTGTATCTTTTTCAAATTCTATCCTATAATAACTTTCTGGTTCTATTGAACTTTTTATAAATACTATATTTTGATCTGTTACTTCATATTCTGTACCATCAAAATTTATTTCTTTTATTTTTTGAGTTCCTTCTTCTTCATTATTTGTTTGAATTACTGTCAATAAACCTCTTGTTGTTGTTCCCATAGAGTTTGTACTTTGATATGGTTCAAATTTAGCATTAAATGCTGATATTTCTATTCCTTCTAATTCTGATATAGAACTTTCCGCTATACTATTTGCAGAATTTGAGGTTGACATAGTTGGGATAAATTTTAGTAATGGATTTTCTGTCTCACTAAGTCCTAGTTCTTCCATTTGTTCTTTGTTTACTTCTGTAATTCTTTCTATTATTGAACTCATTAAATTCTCTACTTGTGATTGGTCATATTCGCTTAATATTATTGCATTTCTATTTGTTAATTCTTCTATATTTGCAGATTCTACAAAATTCACTTTATTATTTAACTGATATTTATATGCTATTTTTTGCGTTTCTTCATTATCATTTTCACTAATGTTTGTGTTATTACTTTCATTTTCGCTACTTTCAAATCCATTTTCTATATTTGTATCTTCTTCATTAGAAGTATTAGTATTTTCAAGTTCTGCATTTATATCCTCTTCGCTATTTAATTCATTATCTGTTGATTCATTCTCATCTTGATATGATGTTTCTATATTTTTAGTTTTTGAATTCATAATATTTAATTCTAAAGTGTAAGTCTCTTCAATATTTTGTAATGAATTTAGTCCTTTATATTCCATAGTAAAAACTATATTCTCATTATCTTCTATATTTGCTAAGGTCATTGAATATTTTAAATTTTCATCATCACTATTTTTTTCTATAATAAATGAGTTATCATTATCTTTTATTTCAATCTTAGATAATTTATTATTGCTTGTATATAAAATAATATCAATACTATCATCTTGGTTATTTGTATCCTCATTAAGTTCTAGAATAATATTATCTATATCAGCTGACGTAAGATTTGTAGAAAACATTTCATTTATATTACTCAATAATTGTTGATCATTTTTTAAATTTTCTAATAAAACAATTTCTAAGTCATTTAATTCTTGGTATGTTAAAGTTAATTTGTATCCATTATCAACTTTTGAAAATTTATCGCCTGATAATCGCGAATTTATTATTTCAAGATATTTATCTAACTCAACTTTTAGTTGCTCTTTGTTAATAGTTTTTGGCAATTCCAAATTTTCAATATTATCTGATAAATTACTTTGTGTTTGTATATCAAATATATTTTCAGCTATATATTTACTTCCAATATATTTTGTTTGCACTCCCATAGTATCTGACAATTTTCTTACTGTAAGAGGGAAAACAACATCTGGAGAATAATTTATATTTATATTTTGTTCAAAATTTTTATTTTTTAAATCTAATATACCATCAAAAGATATGTTCATTTGATTTAATGTTTCATATTCACTTTGATTTGCTTCATCTGTTACATTACACGTTAAATCCCCACTATTTTCATATGGTTCGCTTATGATTTTATTATAATATTCTATTATATCATTCGAAATAAATCCCTTTTTTTCATCTATTATTTGTGAAGCATACTCAAAAAATATTTGTTTTTTACTTCTAATTAAATCTGTTGCAAAATACATATATGCAACACCTGATAAAATTAATATTAATAGTGTGACTATTATTAAAATTATCACTATTTTTTTGCTTTTGTTTGATTTCATAAAAAACCTCCATTGGAACAACTTATTATATTTTGATAATTTTATTCTTCCCAATTATGATAAATGTTAGCAACATCATCTAAGTCTTCTAATCTTTCAATTAGTCTTTCCATTTTTTCTATACCTTTTTCATCAAGACTAACTGTTGTTGTTGGTATCATTTGAACTTCTGCTTCTAAAAATTTTAGTCCTGCTTCTTCTAGTTTTTCACGAACAGCTGTAAAATCTGATGGATCTGTTGTAATCTCATATATTTCTTCTGATGTTTGAAAATCTTCTGCTCCTGCATCTAATGCTAGCATCATTAATTCCTCTTCATCCATTGAAGTTTCTGCTTTTTCTATTATTATAACTCCTTTTTTGTTAAACATATATGATACACATCCTGTTGTTCCTAAATTTCCTCCTGATTTGTCAAATGCATGTCTTACATCTGCTGCTGTTCTGTTTTTATTGTCTGTTGCAGCTTCTACAATAACTGCTACACCATTTGGTCCATATCCTTCATATGTAATTTCTTCATAATTTTCGTTACTTGTTGAAGCTTTTTTTATCGCATTGTTTATTGTGTCATTTGGCATGTTTGCCGCTTTACATTTTGCAATTACATTTTTTAACTTTGAGTTTCCTGCTGGGTCTGGTCCTCCTTCTTTTACTGCTATTAATAATTCTCTTCCTAGTTTTGTGAATATTTTTCCTCTTGCTGCATCTGCTTTTCCTTTTTTGGCTTGTATGTTGTGCCATTTTGAATGTCCTGACATGGTCAATTCCTCCTTTTTATTTTCCTTTATTACTAATCTTTCAAATTTTTAATTAAATAAACTTTCTAGGTTATTCTATCACATTTTTTTAGTTTTGTGTAGTATTTTATTAATATTTTTGCATTTATCATCTCTCGAGTTGGATGTTTTTTATTTTATTGTTCAAATTGTAATTCGTCACTCTAATTCATATTTTTGTTTATATAAATTTTATATATTTTTATTGACTTTTTACATATAAATAGCTTATAAT
>CAMMMI010000027.1 GCA_946497905.1 uncultured Clostridium sp. | reverse complement strand
TTCTTCCATACAATTAATTTTTTACACTATGTGGATTTTACTTTTTTAACTAACCTTTTTCTAAATCTTTTAAAGCTGGGTTATATATATTTTTACCTGTATAGTCAAATCTAGATGCATGACATGGACAATCCCAAGTTTTATCAGCTTCATTCCAGTTTAACAAACATCCTAAATGTGTACATATTGGTTTTACAGCATGAATTTTTCCTTCTGTATCTTTATATATTCCTATTTTTTCTCCATTTTCCTCTATTATCCCTCCTGTTTCATTTTCGATATCATCTAGATTAAGCTTTTCCTTTTTTAATTTATCTACTACAAGGGATTTTGTCGTTTGTATAACCATATTTTTAACTTCTTCTTTATTTACTATTGGGTTTACTCTTGTTGATTTAAATATTTCTATATATTCATTTTCTCTTTCCATTATCATATCAGTAATAATTCTTGAAGCTACATTCGAAGATGTCATCCCCCATTTATTAAACCCTGTTCCAACAAATATATTAGGCATAATATTAGAAAATTCACCTATATATGGAATTTTATCTAATGTTATACAATCTCTGGTACTCCAATAGTATTTTATTTCTGCATTTGGATACCACTCTTTAACCTTCTGCTCCAATTTACCATAACTATCCTGATATGTTACATTTTCTCCTGTTTTATGATCTAAACCACATAATAATAATATTTTTTTACCTTTATCTAAAGCTGTTCTAAAAGAATAAATTGGTGCTTGTATATTAATATACATACCTGAAAAAAGGTCTGTCTTAGTATCTACACCTATTACATATGAAGAACTCTGATACATTTTAGCAAAATACATGCCTGGTACATTTAAAAATGGGTAATGTGTTGCAATTACGACATATTTTGATTTTATTTTATTGTTTTGTGTATAACAAATATATCCATCACCATCTTGTTTCACATCAAAACATATAGTATTTTCAAAAATCTTTACTTTATTTTCTTCTAACTTTTTTATTAATCCTTTTATATATTTTATAGGATTAAATTGTGCCTGTTCTCTTAATTCTATTCCTTTAATTATTTGAAATGGCAATTCTGTTTTATCAACTAAAGTTGCATTTGATGTTATATTATTTAGTGCTTTTATTTCCTCATCTATCTTATCTATCTCTTCATTATTTGTTGTATATACATAATTTATTTGCCTTTCAAAGTCACAATCTATATTATTTTCCTGTATAATTTTTTCTATTTTTAATATTGCTTCTTGGTTTGCATTAAAATATTTTTTTGCAAAATCTATTCCATATTTATCTAATAGATAATGGTAAATAAGTCCATGTTGACTTGTAATTTTAGCTGTTGTATGCCCTGTAACTTTACTTGCTATTTTATCCCTTTCTATTAAAACAACTTTATATCCATTTTGACTAAGATAGTACGCTGTGGATATTCCAAATATTCCAGCCCCTATTATACATACATCTGCTTTTTCATCTTTTTCTAATTCATAAAATTTTTTTATTGGATTTTCTTCCAACCATAATGATCTCATATTATCCTCCTTGTTTAATGTGTTTATAAAGTTTATTTAATAAATATTTTATAAACATATTCTTTCTATTTTTATTATTTCCATGAGTTGATTTTTTAGACATAATTTAAATATTTGATACAAAAAACTCACTAAATTTATCACTTAATTATATTTGCATTTGTTTACTTAAAATGTTATAATACTCTCACAAAAATACTTTAAAAGGATTGATATTATGAGTAATAGAATTGATAAAATTAATTATTATTTAGATATAGCTGAAACAGTTGCACAAAGAAGTACATGTTTAAGAAAACACATTGGTTGTGTCATTGTAAATCATGACGAGATTATTTCTACTGGTTATAATGGTGCTCCTAGAGGAAGAAAAAATTGTATTGATTTAGGATATTGTTGCAAGAAAAAATTTTTTCCAGATATTAGGCATGCTGGTTATGACGCTTGCCGTTCTGTCCATGCTGAGCAAAACGCTTTAATTAGTGCAAGACGTCAAGATATGATTGGTGCTACCTTATATCTTACTGTCTATAATCCTAATAAAAATGAATATGAAAATGATGCTAATTGCTGTCAAATGTGTAGAAAAATGATTATTAATGCTGGCATTGATAATGTTATTGTTAGACAAAAAGATAAGAATAAATATATTATTATAGATGTACAAGATTGGATTGATAATGATGATTTATTAAACGGAAAAATAACTTACTAATTTTTACCAATTTGGGAACGCGTCCAAAATTTGTAATTTTAGACGCGTCCCCAAATTGGTAAAAATATTATCCTAAAGCTACATCTAATATCATCATTAAAACAAAACCAATAGCAACTCCTATCGTCCCAATATTGGAATGTTCTCCTTCTTGTGCTTCTGGTATAAGTTCTTCTACTACGACATACATCATTGCACCTGCTGCAAATGATAATAAATATGGTAATATTGGAACTACAAAACTTGTTAGTAAAATAGTGATTATTGCTGATATAGGTTCTACTATTCCTGATAAAGTACCATATAAAAATGCTTTTCCTTTTGACATTCCTTCTGCTCTTAATGGCATTGAAATTATTGCTCCTTCTGGAAAGTTTTGTATAGCAATTCCTATTGTTAAAGCAAATGCTCCTGCTAATGTCATTCCCACATTTCCTACTAACATTCCTGCAAACACTACTCCTACAGCCATTCCTTCCGGTATATTATGCAAAGTTACTGCTAAAATTAGCATGGTTGAATTTTTCAATTTTGCTTTTATTCCTTCTTGTTTTTTACTATGTAAATGTAAATGTGGAGTTAATGTATCTAATATCAATAAAAATATAATTCCCATTAGAAACCCTGTACCTGCTACTAGCCACGACACCTCTCCTTGTTGTTCTGCCATATCTAATGATGGTATCATTAAAGACCATATAGATGCCGCAATCATTACTCCTGAAGCAAAACCTAATAGAAACTTTTGAATTTTAGCATTTATTTGATTTTTCATAAAAAATACTATTCCTGCACCTAAAGTTGTTCCCAAAAAAGGTATTAAAAGTCCAATTAATATTTCCATAATATTTACTCTCTTTCCTTTTTATATTCTCAGTACTTTTATTTATCATACGTAAAAATTTATCCATTTTTAATTATTAGATTTTAATTAAAAAGTTCACTTTAATATTTTTACTTTATCTCTAATAAATTTTCCTCTATTTCATCTTCACAACTTTTCATTGCTTCAAGTGTCAAATTTAATAATTCATCTAATTCCCAATCTAATTGTTCTGCACCTCTTCTAATTATATCTCTTGAACATCCAGCAGCAAACTTTTTATCTTTAAATTTTTTCTTTAAGCTTGGAAGCTCCATATCTTTAGTGCTTTTTGAAGGTCTCATTTTAGCAGCTGCCCAAATAATTCCTGTCAATTCATCTACAGCAAATAAAATTTTTTCCATTAAATGTTCTGGTTTAACATCTGAACAAACTCCGTATCCATGGCTACATACAGCCCTTATCAATTCATCCTCTGCATTTATTTCTTTTAAAAGTTCTGGTGCTTTTTTACAATGTTCTTCTGGATATTGTTCAAAATCTATATCATGCAACAATCCAGCAATTCCCCAAAATTGCTCGTCATACCCATACTTTTTAGCTAAATATTTCATTACACTTTCTACTGTTATAGCATGCCTTATATGAAATTCTTCATTATTATATTTTTTTAATAAATTTATTGCATCTTTTCTTTCCATGTTACATCATTCCTTTCTAATACCAAATATATACCATTTTTATATTTTTTTCAATACTTTGCATGGATTTCCTACAGCTACTACATTTGAAGGAATATCTTTTGTAACTACACTCCCTGCTCCAATTACTACATTAGACCCAATTTTTACACCTGGTAAAACTGTCACATTTCCCCCTATCCATACATCATCTCCAACAGATATTTGTTTTGCATACTCTAGGCCTTGGTTTCTTTGAATAGCATTAAGAGGATGTCCTGCTGTATAAAATCCACAATTAGGTCCAATAAATACATTATCTCCAAATGAGACCTTTACTGCATCTAGTATAACTAAATTATGATTTGAATAAAAATTTTCTCCTATTTCAATATTATAACCATAGTCGCAATAAAAATTAGGTTCAATTATAAAATTTTGCTTTGTTTTTCCTAATATTTGTTTTAATATCTCTTTTCTTTTTTCTAAATCTGTTTGATTTAGATTATTATATATTTGACATTTCTCTTTACACTTTATTCTTTCTGTTAATAATTCTTCGTCATAGTTAGCATTATATAACAATCCTTTTTTTGCTTTTTCTTTCTCTGTCATCTCTAATTCCTTTCTTATATTCCTAATAATCGCATTTCTTCATTTCTTTTTATTTTATTTGTTGTTGTTTTTATAAGAGGATCTTTTGTTAGTATCATCCCTTTTATATATTTATATTGTGGGAACGTTTTATTTACTTCTTTTATTTTTTCCCATATTATCTTTTTCAATTCTTCTATTTTTATATTAGGGTATTTAGCTTTAACTATTTCCTCATCATATACAACTTTTACTGAGACTTTCAAATCATTTTGATCATTATTTACTGGCATTCCATATACAAAAGATTCTTCTATTTCTTCTATTTTGTTTATTTGTGTTTCCAATTCTTCCGGAAACACTTTTTTTCCGTTTTTTAAAACTATTATATCTTTTTTTCTTCCTGTTATAAATAAAAAGCCATCTTTATCCATATACGCTAAGTCTCCTGTATAAAACCATCCATCTTTTAATACCTGTTTTGTTCTTTCTTCGTCTTGGTAATATCCTATCATTACATTTGGTCCTTTTACCACTAATTCTCCAATACCATTTTTGTCTTTGTCTACAATTTTTACTTCTGTATGTCTCATTGGAAAACCTATAGAACCTGCTTTTTGATATTTGTCATTTTCTGCTGCTATAACTGGTGATGTTTCTGTTAATCCATACCCTTGAACTAAGTGTATTCCAAATTTTTCAAATCCTTGTGCTACTTCTTTATCTAATGGTGCTCCTCCTGAAATTATAAATCTCATTTTTCCTCCTAATTGATCTATAATCTCTTTGAATACTTTTCTTCTTATATCTATACCTAATTTTAATAAAAATTGTGTTAATTTTATTCCTAAATTTACTATTTTTTCTTTTCCTTGCTTTTTTATTTCTTTTTGGATATTTTGATACATCTTATCTACTAAAATCGGAACTCCCACAAATAATGAGACTTGATATTCATTTAAATTTTCCTTTATATATCTTAATCCATCTGGAAATACTGTTTTTATGCCACTTGATAGCATTACTAGTAGTCCTGTTGAACCAAATATGTGATGGAATGGTAAAAATGCTATATTTACATCTGTTGGTCTAAAATCTTCTACTATTTGCATATCATATATATTTGTTGCAATTCCATATTGTGAAAGCATAACTGCTTTTGCTTGTTCTGTAGTTCCTGATGTGAATAATAGAACACTCATTTTTTCTTCATCTATTTGCATGTTTATAAAATGTGTATTTTCTTTTTTAATTAATTCATTTCCTTTTTTTATCAAATCTTCTATACATGTATATCCTTCTAATTTTGACATACATATATATTTTTGAATTTTTGTTTTTCCATTATTTTTGATTTTGTTAATTTCATCTAAATTTTTTTCATCAAATATAATTGCATCTGCTTGACTTCTTATTAAAGATAATTCTAATTCTCCTATTTGTAGTCCTTTATCTAATGAAACTGAAACCATATTTCCTAATAAATTTGTAACATATGTTAATGCCCATTGATAACTATTTTTTCCAATAATGGCTATTCTTTTATCACCAAGCCCTATATCCAATAAAGCTGTTCCTAGGGCATTTATATCTTCTAAGAATTCCTTATACGTTATTTCTTTATATTCTACTTCTTTTTCATCTTTTTTTGTTTTGATTTTAAATGCTATATTATTTGGATAAAGTTTTACAGAGTTATAGATAATCTCTTTGATATTTTTAAATCTTGGAACTTCTCTTAACTTATTTTTTTCCATTTTAAACACATTCCTTTCATTGTTCAAAAATATTGTTTTTTCGACATTGATATCCACATCATCTAGTATTGAATACTACATTAACACATTAAAAATACTTTGTCAATAGTTGACTAAGTTTCCTAATCATGTTAATATATTTATGCTAAGGAGTGGATTAAATTTGGAAAAAATAGATGATTCTATATATAAAACTGTTTCAAAATTTCATATTCCTAGATGGAAAGAATTCCCTAGTGTTGATCTGTATATAGACCAACTTGTTAGCTATTTAGATACATTTTTAGGAAAATTTTTTCAAGAGGAAAATGTAACAAATAATAAAGATAATAAAATTATTACAAAAACTATGATTAATAATTACGTAAAACATGGCATTTTAGATGCTCCAGTTAAGAAGAAATATAATAAAATACATGTTGCTAAATTATTTGTTATTTGTACTTTGAAACAAGTTTACAGCATTAATGATATCAACGAATTAATTAATTTAGCTACTAAAAATTTTCCTATAAAAAGAGCATATAATACTTTTTGCCAAGAATTAGAAAATTCTATTTTCGTTATTTTTAGTGTTAATGATTATACTTTTGATAAAAGATTATCTCAAGAGCAATATATTTTGAAAAATGTTACTCAATCTATCGCTAATAAATTATATGTTCAAAAAGTATTTCTAAAAAAATAAATTAAAACTATTTTTTATTGAATAGGAAACAATGTATGTAAAATTGTGTGCATCTGTTGTGTGAAACATTTTTGATACAATATTTCCTATGCATCAAAATAAATTATTGTTTCCTATTCAATAAACAATAAATTCTATTTTAAGCCATTTAGTATTTCTTCTTTGTCTCTTAATCCAACAAACGTTTTTTCAGCTTTTCCTTCTTTAAAAATAATAACTGTAGGTATGCTCATTATTCCAAATTGCATTGCTAAATCTTTATTATCATCAATATTTACTTTACCTACTTTTACACTTTCTCCCAATTCTTCAGCAATGTTATCAATTATAGGAGACATCATTTTACAAGGTCCGCACCAATCTGCATAAAAATCTATTATGACTGGTATATTTGATTTTGTAACTTCTTCTTGAAAGTTTTCTTGTGTTATTTTTAATACTGCCATTATTTATCCCTCCTTGTTTAAAATATTTTTGAAACTTTATATCTATATTTTTATAGTTTCCATTTTTATCTTTTTAATACTCACAATATGTATCATCGTAAAATATATGTTTTTATTTATTATTTTTTCTTATATATTTTATTGTTTCTAAACCTGTTTTTGCACCTTCATATACTGCTTTTGATACTTGTAATAAACCTCCTGTACAATCTCCACATGCAAATATTCCTTTTACATTCGTTTCCATATTAGAATTTACTACTATATTATCTTTATTTGTGATTATTCCTAATTTTTTTGCAAAATCTGCACTTCCTGCTACACCTTGAGCAATAAAAATTCCATCTGTTTGAATTTCTGTACCATCTTTAAATTTTACACCTTCTACTTTATTTTCTCCTATTATTTCCTCAATTTTTTTCGTATCTATATTTACATTATCAGCTCTTATTTCTGGTGCTTTTTCTCCATTTGTTAATATAGTTATGTCATTAGCTATATTTATTAATTCATTTGTTTCTGATACTGCATAATTTCCGCTTCCAATAACTGATATACTTCTATTTCTAAAGAAAAATCCATCACATATCGCACAATAGCTAACACCTTTGCCTTCAAACTTTTCAATTCCCTTTATTTTAGGTTTATTTTTTTTATTTCCAGTAGATAGTATTAATACTTTTGATGTGTATTCTCCTTTTGGTGTTACAATTTTAAAATAATCTATATTATTCTCTATTTTTGTAACTTCTTCTTTTATTACATCTACACCTATATTTTTTGCCTGTTCTATTCCTATTTTATACAATGTCTCGCCAGATATTCCATTTTCAAATCCATAATAGTTTTCTATATGCGCTGCTTTTTCTAGTCCTGATTTTTCATTATATAATACTAATGTTTTTAAATTTCCTCTTTGTGTATATAAACTTGCAGTAATACCAGCTGGTCCTGCTCCTATAATTATTACATCATACATCTATATAACACTTCCCTTATTTATGATTTTTGAATAATTTATTTAATTTTTATTGCATTATAATTTATTTATTCTTTTTGTAAATTATATCATTAGTATTTTTTACATGCAATAGCTAAATATTAATATATTTAAATTCCGGTTATTAATATTTACGATTACAGATATATTGGGCATAGTATATTTATTGATATACTATGCCCAATATAGCTGTAAATCGTAACTACTGGTTAATGGTTATTATTAATCAAATATATTAATAAAAATTATATCTATTATTCATTCCCATATTATTCATGTTGTTTAAATTATTCATATTTCCATAAATATTTGACGATGATATCGTAATAAATTTAATTGAATAAATATCACAATATGTAATGTTATTACTTTCAATTGCACGAAGTAATATATAACTTGCCCCAACATCTTCTAATATTCCTATTCTGTCTACTAAATTATTTGTTCCTATTAAAAATTCAACTCTCATTAGTTTTCCTATCTGTTCTCTTAAAAATGCCGGCGTATAAATATTATTTGTCAAAATTTCTGGTGTATTTTGATTTATTTGAACATTTCTATCTTCTCTTTTGTTTTCATTTTCTTGATTATTTTCCATGATACCTCCTTTTTTTGAGCCCTAAAAAGCTCTATAATCTTTAACTATATAAGATGTAATATTAAGTTTGCCTATAAAGTTCTGTAGGTCTATAAAAACAGTGTTCCCCTAGTCTAGTATGAAAAACACCTGACCCATTATATGGAAATGTGCTATCACAAATAGGTTTAAATGGATTTAAATACCACAGGCAATCTCCCATTTCATTTAGTCTGTTTCCTGATAAAGCCCAATCTGCAATATTATAATGCACATCTGTTGGGTTCATATTATAAATATTTTGTGGGTTATATTGATTTCTTATTGTTTCCATTGCACAATCAAATTGCCCTTGCTGAAATATTATATTTCTAATACTTCCTCCTTGTGATATTCTTGAATATTCTCCTTCTGATACATTTACCCTATTCATTACAACTGTTGCAACTGCTTTCATACCGTTATCGCCCTCTCCACCTGCTTCACATTGCACAATTCTTGCTAATAATTCTCTATCCGAATATCCCACAATCTCCTCCTTTTCATTTATTATATTTTACTATATTAATATTTTTTATTTTTGGTGATTACTTTTTTATTTTATTATGATATAATTTTAGTGGTGATTAAATTGGAAATTTTATTTAAAAATATAACTACATATTCTAAAACTTCTTATAATGAATTTTTAGCATTTCATAGGAATAAATATCGTTTTAAATTTATACTACTTAATATTATTGTTATAGCTATAATACTTACATGCATTGTATATTTAGTTAACTTTCATATTTATAGCACAGCTATTATATTTTGTATTTTTTTAACAGGGTTTATATTTTACAGATTTATAAAACCTGTTTCAGATGTTCAAAAAGATTATAAAGAAAAAATAGAGAATAAAAAAACTTTCACATTTGAATTTTATGAGCATTTTTTTACTATAGATAATAATGGAAATATTATTAGAATTAAGTACAAGGATTTATATAAAGTTTTTGAAAATGTTGATTCTTTTTACTTGTATATTGATAAAACACATGCTATATTGATAAATAAATCTGGTTTTGTTGTTGGTAATCCTTCTGATTTTTATAGATTTATAAAAAAAAGGTCTAAATCTTTTATTAATAATTAGTTATGATTTATACTATTTTTAGTATAAATTGTAACTAATTTTTTATACAATAGGAAACAATATGAAACTTTAAGTTACTTAGGCTCAAAGTGAAAATAAACAATTTTTATTTTCAAAAGAAAAATCAAGTTTTTCCTATTTGTTGTATTACGAATTTAAGTTTTTACAAAAAAATGTTTGACATTTTATTTTTTATCTGTTATAATGGTACAAATGTTTGGTTTTGATTTGATAATCTTAGATATTATTTATATAAAACTCATATCATAAGAGGTGCTTGATTATGGAAATATTAGACAAATTAACAATATTAGCTGACTCAGCAAAATATGATGCTTCTTGTAGTTCAAGTGGAAGTAAAAGAAAAAATAATACAACTGGTATAGGTAATGGCAACTTTGCAGGCATTTGCCATAGTTGGGGTGCTGATGGAAGATGTATTTCTCTTTTAAAAATATTATTTAGCAATAGTTGTATATATGATTGCAAGTACTGTATCAATCGTTCTTCCAATTCTGTTAAACGTGCTACTTTTACACCTCAAGAAGTAGCTGATTTAACTATTAATTTTTATAAGAGAAATTATATAGAAGGACTATTTTTAAGTTCTGCTGTAATTCGTTCTCCTAATTATACAATGGAAATGCTTATTAAAACTGTACTTATATTAAGGAATGAATATAACTTTAATGGCTATATTCATTGTAAAACCATACCTGGCTCAGACCAAAGTTTAATTGATAAACTTGGCAAATTAGTTGATAGAATGAGTATTAATATAGAATTACCTTCTAATAATAGTTTAAAATTACTAGCTCCGCAAAAAGAAAAAGCTAATATTTTACAACCTATGTCTTATGTTTCTAATAATATAAAATTAAATAGATTAGATAAAAATAAATTTAAGCCTAATTTTGTACCTGCGGGTCAAACTACACAATTAATTATTGGTGCTACACCTGAAAGTGATTTAAAAATTCTAAAGTTGTCAGAAGGTTTATATAATAAATTAAACTTGAAAAGAGTGTATTATTCTGCCTATATAAGTGTAAATAATGATAAAAATTTACCTATGCTCTCTTCTCCTCCACTTCTTAGAGAAAATAGACTCTATCAAGCTGATTGGCTTATTAGATTTTATGGCTTTAAAGCAAATGAGTTATTAGATGAAACTCATCCAAATTTTAATAATATTTTAGATCCTAAATGTGAATGGGCTTTGCGAAATATTGAAAAATTCCCAATTGAAATAAATACAGCCGATTATTTTACATTACTTAGAGTTCCAGGAATTGGGGTAATTAGTGCTAAAAAAATAATCAGAGCTAGACGAACTTTTTTGCTTGATTTTCAAGAATTGAAAAAACTTGGAATTGTAATGAAAAGAGCAAAATATTTTATAACATGTAAAGGAAAATATTATGATAAAGTTTATAAATTTAATCAATCTTTTATAGAAACTAATCTTATTTATCAAGAACGATTATCTATACCTAATAAAAATTTTGAGCAATTATCACTTTTTGATAATTTAAGCCCAACAAAGGAGGATAAAATAAAATGTCTAACTGGAAGCTTATAAACACAACATTTATTTATGATGGTACTTTTGATGGTTTTTTGACTATTTTATTTGATGTTTATTCAAATAAAACTTTACCTAAACAAATATGTTCTAAAGATTTATATATTCCTAATTTTTTAGATAAAACTTTATATATAAATACTAATTATGAAAAATCTAAAAGAGTTTTTGTAGGTATTGAGAAAAATATTTGTTATGAAGCGTTATATAATTCATATAATGCCTTTTTATCAAATGAAAAAGATAAAGATATAAATATTTTAAAATATTTATGTGAAGGTTTTGAACTTGGTTCTAAAATAAATAACATGTTAACAAATTCTTATGTATATAAAGTTATCTCTATGAGAAAAAGGGTTCTATTTGAGTGTCATAGATTAAAAGGCTTACTTAGATTTGTCGAAGTACAAGACAATTTATTTTATGCTTCAATTCATCCAGATAATAATATAATTGAACCTTTAGGACATCATTTTATTAATAGACTTCCTAATCAATATTTTATTATTCATGATAAATACAGAAATTTGTGTTTTTTATATAATGGTCAAACTTATGAAATAATTGACAGTACAAATATAAATATTCCACAATTTACTGAAAATGAAAAACTATATCAGAATCTGTGGAAGGCTTTTTTTAAAACTATTGCAATTAAAGAAAGAAAAAATCCTAAATGCCAAATGCAATACATGCCTAAAAAGTATTGGAAAGATTTGATAGAAATGAAATATTAATTTTTGAATTTTCCTTTAAGGTTATATTTCTTTTTCTTCTAAATCTTGACTAAATCTTAATAAATATCCATTTGGATCTTGTACTAAAAATTCTTTACACCCCATTAATAAGTTATCTTTTCTATACCAATGTTCTTCCATATCTACAAATATACTATAGTTTGCATTTTTTAGTTTGTTATATATTTCTTCAATATTAGTCACATCAATCTGAAAGTTTATTCCAACTCCAAGTGGATATTTTAATTCTCCTGTACCCCACTTATTGTTTTCTTTGTCAATTTCTTGTATCATAATTTGAACATTTTCACGTTGTAAAAAAGCAAATTTGTCTTCTTTTCTATCATATATTATTTTAAATCCAATTAAACTCACATAAAACTCTAAACTTTTTTTCAAATTAAAAACATCAAATTCTGGTAACATTTGATTCCATTTCATTTTATTTCTCCTTTTTTTATAATGTATAAGTAATCATATATTTGCATAATATACTTGTCAATCTCACTAGCTTTAAATTTTAATATTAAAATTTAACAAAACAATTTAACAATTTGATAAAAAGTTGCTTCTTCACCTTGTAAAACAACATCAAAGTATTTTTTATATATTTCAAGATTATTCTCTATGTTATCTTCTAAAAAACCTATTTTTAATGTTTTATCTAATTCATTTTCATCAACCATTTTAATATCTTCTATTAAATCCCCTACAAGTAATCTATATTTTTTATCTACTAATTTTTCTTCAAATTCTTTTGGCAGATGACCTTTCATATTTTTATTTAATGTATGAATTATTTTAGAATTGTCAAATTTTTTCGCTTTTCCATTTTTGTCAAATTCTATAAAATTGCTTATAATATACATATTTTCTGATAAACAATTATTATCATTTAAAAATTGTTTAATTGCATTCCCTATACCTGCTGATAAAATAACAACCGGAATATTATTTTTATACATTAATTCTAAAAATTCTTTTGCTCCACTTCTAAAATACATATTACTACTTTGTATGGATTGATGCATTTTTTGTTCAGTTAGATTATATTTATGATATAAATCCATACAATCTTCATACCATTTTTTCATGTATATTTGTTTGTCATTTGTACCAATTGAATAATCCATTTCTATTGGCCTATATTTCTCATATAATTCATCCATTTCTTTTACTATTTCTTGACCTACAAACTTAGTTTGTGCAACACTTGCCCATGAGTCTGGACTTTTATATGATGTTATTGTTTTATCAAAATCTATTGCTACATAAAAATTTTTGTTTTCTAAACTTAAATTTATCATTTTTTATTCCTTTTCTATAAGATTTTTATATTTTTTATATGATACTATTATTTAAGTTAAATTACAATAGTTTAATAAAATTATATTTATATGTTTTCACTTAGTCTTCGCTTCGCTCAACGTGAACATTTTCCAAAAAATTAATAAAGAATTTCTAAAATTACTCCAATCGCATTCAAAATACTATATTTATTGCTGTTATTATCCTTGATATGGCTGTGAATTGTAACTAGTAGCAACCAAATTAACAGGAAATTAAAAATGTTTATTGATATGTCTTTTATCATATGATATAATTTATCAAAATTAAGGAGATTTTATATGAAAAACTTTTTTATAATATTAATAATTAAAATTTTAAATATAGGATTAAAAATTCTCAGAAAAAATGGCGGTAATTTTCTAGGAAAATTGGCATTTGATTGGAATCCTAATATTTTTAAATATTTCAAAATTAATTGTCCAATAATTGCTGTTACAGCTACAAATGGAAAAACAATGACAAATAATGCTATTGGATATGTTTTAAAAAAAGCTGGCTGTAGAGTAATAAGTAATGTTGAAGGAAATAACATGGAAACTGGAATACTTTCAACTTTAATGAAAAACTGTTCTTTAACAGGTAAGATAAAGGCTGATTACTTGGTGTTTGAAGTAGATGAGAGTTATGTTCCTGTGGTTTTTAGAGATTTAAAATTAGATACATTAGTAGTTCTTAACTTTTTTAGGGATCAATTAGATAGAAATGGTGAAGTTGAATCATTAATACTAAGAATTAATGAATTTTTAAAAACTTACACTGGAAATTTAGTACTAAACAGTGATGATCCTAATGTTTCAAGACTTGCAAAAGCTAATCCTACAAATGAAAATATATATTATTACAGTGTTGAAAAATATGCATTTGCAACTACAAAAATAAAAGAAGCTGGAGAAGGAAAATTCTGTCCATTTTGTAATACCAAACTTGAATATGAATATTATCAATATTCTCATATAGGAAAATTTGAGTGTCCTAATTGTGATTATGGTAAAAATAAAATTTATAAATTAGCAACAAATGTTGATTTAAAAAATAAAAGTTTCGAAATTGACAATTTTACTTATACTACTAAATTCAATAGTATATACAATATTTATAATTTTACAGCTGTTATTGCTTGTGTAAGTTTATATAACATAGATAGAAATATTGTAAAATATGCACTTTCTGAATTTCAACTTAATAATGGTAGGCTAGAAGAATTAGAAATAAAAGGAAATACAACTATAATTAATTTAGCTAAAAATCCAACTGGTGCAAATGTAAGTCTTAGAATATTAAATGAAGATGACGATAAAAAAGAATTGCTATTTGTATTAAATGATAATTTAGCAGATGGTCATGATGTATCTTGGATTTGGGATATTAATTTTGATGAATTAAAAAATGTTACTAGAATTATAACTTCTGGTACTAGAGCTTATGACATTGCAATAAGAATAAAAACTGCTGGATTTGATAGTAGTAAGATTTTTCCATATTTGAGTTTAAATGACGCTGTAAATGATCTATACTCTACTAATTCTAAAAAATATGTTATTGCAAATTATACAGCTTTACAACCAACAAGAAAAGAACTCTTGTCAAAATAAGTGCCAAAGGGGACGGGCTATTTTGGCACACTCTGTTGGTAAATTTGAATTTGATTAATAATAAATAAGTGTGCCAAAATAACCCGTCCCCTTTGGCACAAGAAGGGAATTTTGAAAAATGAAAGAACTTAAAATATTATATTTATATCCTGATATTTTAGAACTTTATGGCGATTTTGGTAATATACAAATTTTAAAGTATAGATTAGAAAAAAGAGGAATTAACTGCATTATTGAAGAATATACCATTGGTGATTCTGAACCTAATTTTTGTGATTATGATTTAATTTTTGCTGGTGGTGGCGCTGATCAAGAACAAAGTATTTTGGCTAAAGATTTAATACAATATAAGGATGATATTAGAAAAGCTATTGATAATAATGTTTTTTTCTTACTTATTTGTGGGGCTTATCAATTGTTTGGTAAATATTATAAAGATGTTGATGGTAATATTATACCAGGATTAGAAGTTTTTGATTATTATACAGAAGCTATCAATGATAGAAAAAAAAGATGTATTGGAAATATTGTAATTGATGTTACTTTAAACAATTTAACTACTAAAGTGATTGGTTTTGAAAATCATGGTGGACAAACATTTAATATTTCATCTCCTTTTGGAAATGTTTTATATGGTAATGGAAATAAGTTTGGCGATACTCAAGAAGGTTTTTTTAAAGATAATGTTATAGGAACTTATTTACATGGTCCTTTACTTTCAAAAAATCCAGAACTTGCTGATTATATAATAAAATATTGCTTAGATAGAAAATATAACGAAAATATTATTTTAGAAAATCTTGATGATAAGTTTGAAAATTTATGCCGTGAACAATTATTTAATCAATTTTTACCACAACATAATTGATATTTATCTTCTATTGTCCTATTTTCTATTTATATAATTTTACTACTATGTCTTCATCCTTGACAGTCTTTTGATATATTTTTTACATATATCATTAATAGAAGAGTACATTATACTTTGAATTATAATTAAAATTTATGATTCAAGTATAATATACTCTTTTGTTGATTAGTTTTTATAGTAAATTTTTAATTTCTTCATCTTGTTGTAAGTTCTTTGTAATAAAATGATATGAGTCTTTATTTTGTTTTACTGCAATTGTTGCTAATTCTTTATCATCCCTTAATCTACTGCTTGCATATTTTATTATAATTCCTTTATTAGTTACTGCTTCTTTGACAATTTCTTTGTCATCCCTTAGGTCTTCACTCGCAAAATATAAAGCTTGTCCATAATTTTTGCAACATTCTTGCATTACTTCTTTATCTGCTTTTAATTTGTCTGAAGCATAACAAATTGTCCAAGGTGCATTTTTTATGCCTAGCATTATAATTTCTTTGTCTGCTTTTAATTTATTACTTGCAAATTCTAAGGCTTCTCCATCATTATTTAAAGCTTCTAATACTACTTCTTTGTCATTTTTTAGTTCTTCTGATGCATATTCTAATAATTTTCCATTCTCTTTTACTGCTTCGATAATATATTCTTTATCATTACAATGATTTTTTATGTCTTCAACATCCATTTTTTAGTTCATCTCTTTTCATAATAATATATTATAACTAGAATTTTATTTTAATTTTGCTATTAATGCCTTTATCTTTATTCCTTGTTCTGAAAACATTTTTTCATGCTCTGTTTCTATATTTTCTTGAAATATGTTTTCACTATGTAAATCATATGTTTTTTTTACTATTTCAAATCCTGTCTCTTCAAAATATCCTAAACTTGAATTAAATAAATCGTCATCATCAGTTTTGAAATATATTTCTGAATTAGATTTTAAAAATTCTTTGTATTTTTCTAATTGTCTTGTATGTGTAAGCCTTTTCTTTCTATGTTTGCCTTTTGGCCAAGGATTACAAAAATTTATATATATTCTTTCTATTTCATCTTTTTTATCTAATATCAACAAAATTCTTTCTATATCAAATCTTGTTAAATATATATTAGTTGGCTCTAAATTATTTTCTTTATACACTTTTTCTACATTTCTTTTTGCTAGTCCTAACATCGCGTCTACTAGGTCTATTGCAATATAATTTATATCCTGATGTTTTACAGCTAAATTAGAAATAAATTGTCCCTTTCCACATCCTAATTCTAGATGTATTGGATTATTTTGGTTCTTGAATTTTTCTTTCCAATTTCCTTTTAGATCTTCTGGATTATCTATATAAAATTTGCTTGCTTCTAATTCTGGTCTTGCCCATTTTTTATATCTTATTCTCATTTTCTCCTCCATTAATTTCTTCATTACTTAATACTTCTTCATATATTTGGTCAATTTTTTTCGTATTATTATAGTTTTCTTCAATTCTTGCTTGATTTATTTGTGCTTCTAATATTTTATTTTTGTTTAATACATATATACCTATAAAAAATGCTGTAATTACTAACAATATTATTAATACAAATAATGTTACTGATCCTTTTTCACTCTTCATATACCATCACTCTTTCTCTTTTTGTATATTATATCTTTTTATCTAAATAAAATCAATGATTTATTTTATTTGTGTAAATTTTATTTAATAATTTATTATATAAAAATTTGCTATATCTACTTTTATCTTATATAATAGTAAAAATATTAAATTAAAGAAGGGTCTTCAATGATGTTATTAAAATACATAAATAAAAATAATTTATATAAATGTGTAAATGATGTGTTAAATCAGGAATTTAATATTTCTACACGTTTACGTACTAAATTGATAAAAAATAAATGTATATACTTAAATAA
>CAMMMI010000026.1 GCA_946497905.1 uncultured Clostridium sp. | reverse complement strand
TTGATTTTTATATTATTTTCAGGCTTTGAAAAATTTTTTCATGTCTTTATCCTGTATTTATAGTTACAGCTATTGAAAAAATCTATAATATGTGATAATATAAAAAACATTAAGAGAGAGGAAGTAATTATGATAGATATTATATTAGATACAATTATAGATAGTGTAAAACTTTTACCATTTTTATTTATTACATATCTAATAATGGAATACATTGAACATAAAACAAAGGAAAAAACAAAAGAGACAATAAAGAAATCAGGGAAGATAGGACCTTTAGTAGGAAGTATATTAGGTGCTTTTCCTCAATGTGGATTTTCTGTTTCTGCAACTAACTTATATGCAGGAAGAGTAATAACTTTAGGAACACTTATATCAGTTTATTTATCTACTTCTGATGAGATGTTACCAATATTTATTTCTGAAGCAGTTCCAATAGATGTAATATTAAAAATATTAGGAATAAAGATATTAATTGGTATGGTTGCAGGTTTTATTATAGATCTTGTTTTAAGGTTAACAAATAAAGATAAAGAAGAAGAGAAAATAGTAGATTTATGTGAAAAAGACCATTGTCATTGTGAAAAAGGAATAATAAAATCTTCTTTAAAACATACTTTGAATATTTTTATTTTTATATTAATAATATCATTATTAATGCATATAATTATTCATTTAATAGGAGAAGAAACAATAGCAAGTATAATATTGAATAAACCAATTTTAGGACCAATAATTGCTAGTTTAATAGGTCTTATACCAAATTGTGCAGCATCTGTTATATTGACACAAATGTATTTAGAAAATTTAATTTCGGCAGCAACTATGATTTCAGGATTATTGGTAGGTGCAGGTGTTGGACTAGCAGTATTATTTAAAACAAATAGAGGAATAAAGGAAAATTTAAAAATCGTTGGATTGTTGTATTTTATAGGAGTAATATCAGGAATAATTTTAGAATTTATAGGAATATTAAATTTCTAAAATAAAATTTTATTTGAAAGTATTATATAGATATTTGAAAAATTAACTATTAAATAATATAAGTAAATCCTCCTAAATATTTTTATATATTTAGGAGGATTTTAAAACCATTAAAATAAGTTAATATAAATTTTTAATTATTTTTCTTTTTTAAATTTACAATTATAGCATTTTCATTATCAAATAAGTATTTTGAATCTGTAGTGTCTGTTTGAATAGGGTTAGTTTCATCACTTTCGTCAGTAAAATCCACATGCCTAAAATCAAATTTTTTCCTATTATAATTTTCATCATCTTCAGTTGCTGTTGTTACACCATCAGAATATTTACCAAAATCAAATGATTTAATTTTATGAGGTTCTTTGTATTTAGCTTCTAAAAATTTTAAACCACCAGGTCCAATCATTGGTTTACCATTGTCTCCTCTAATTTTGTAAGCACAGTCTTTTGCTCCTAATGTTTGTAATTTTCCAGGTTTGAAGTGATCAACCCAATCCCATTTTACTCCAGAAACTTTTGAATCATATTCAAGTTTCCCCATGTCCATACTAACACCAAATTTCCATTCCCTTTTTGTACCAAATTCTTTAGACCACCACTCTAATTCATTAAATTCTCCATTACCAGTGAAAATTTTACTAGCACAGTTTGCTAATATAACAGTTCTGTAATTTTCGCGTGAATTAGGTGTTTCTAATTGTGATAAACTTTGAGATGATATTGTTGTAGCTATTTTATATTTTCTATACATTGTGAATATGGCTTCTGTAGCTTTACATATAAAATCAGGGAATTCATCAATATATAAAAAGTGAGGAATTCTTGATTTTTCATTTCCAGGTCTTCTTAATACAGCATTTTGCATAGCGATTAAGAAAAATAAACCAAAAGCTTTGTGATTTGCAGCTCCTAAATCACCTCTTCTTGTACAGATAAATGTTATCTTTCCATTAGCAAGAATATCATCAAAATCTATATTATTATGTCGATTACATAGAATATTTTTTACACCAGGTATTCTTAGTAAATTATCCAATTGAGTTACTGCTGCATATATATTTTTTTCAGTTTCTTCTCTAGCTGAGCCAGTTTTGTAAAAATGCTTTTTAAAGTATGATAACTGGATACTGTATTGTTCTCTTAATTCTTCATCATGAGCTAGAATTTCACACATTTTTTCTACTAAATCAAAATTAGTCAGCATCTTTAGCATATCTTCCATATTAGGAAGAGAACCCTCATTCATTCGAGGATACATTTCTTTTAAGATAATTGCTAGATTTTCTATTGCTTGTATAGAAATATCTTCTTTATAGACATCTTGAGCTTCTGTGTGTGCATTTGTGTACATTGATTTTAAAGCAGATGATATTGTTATTGCAATTTTAGCTGGATCATCGTATACAAAAGGATTTAATCCAACTGAATTAGAATTAGAAGGATCAATAACATTATATTCTAACCCAAAATTTTTACAAACCTCTGATATATGTTCAATGATTTCATAATCTGGTGACATTAATGTTAGCCCTAAATTTTTATAAACAATATCACTAGAAGAGTCTAAAATCATTTTTTTTACGTATGCTTTATATAAAGATTCCTTTCCTTCAGTAGGAATTAACATGTCTAAACTAAAATTATTGTTCAAATAATCATTATCATAGGGTCTATTTAGAACAGCTAATTTAGTTTTTAAAGATGTAAAACCTAATTCTTTAGATACTTCTCTAAAGAAAAATTTTCTTTCTAAATCTCTTGCAATTAAAGGTTCATAAACTAATGAAGTTTTTCCACTTCCAGATCCTCCACAAACAAATAATGATTGATATCTAGAAGATTCAGGAATAATTATAGTTTTTCCAGTTTCATTATCGTTACAAAGATATACTTCACAAGTATAAGGGCCATGTCCTTCTTTTTTATTAGCTAAGCTTATTCCTCCATAGTCCCAAATAGAACGAACTTGATCTAAACTATCATTTACGCCAAAGTATAACTTACGGAAAAATGGATATATAGTTACTAATGGCAAATATAAAGATATACTAATCATGGCTGGTATTACTAAATCAGAAAAATCTGTAATTATTTCTACATAATTTGGAACTGACAATAATAATAACCAAATTCCCATATTAAGCCATTGCGTAAACATAGATAAAGCTATTATATATAAGCCAATAGTGTAAATATAAAATAAAGTTACTTTATGTGCTTTTGAAGTTGCAAATTTTGAAGGCCCTGAAAATAGAAATGCAAAAATAGGACATGCTAATGCAAATGTATATTCAATAGGTCCCCAATATGAGTATGAAACGCCAGTAAATATCATAAGTAACATTTCAACAATTCTATCTACTGCTAAATATACAGAAACTAATGTTAATACATAAGTAGCAAATGTATTTCTATCTGTATTTAGTATTTTCAAAAATTTATCAATGTATTTCATCAAAAAAATCCTTTCATTAATTATTATCATACATATATATTATCCTATAAAATGACGAAAAAAACAAGAGGTTTCAGCAAAAAAATGAGCTTTTTATTGAATAAAAAAGCGATGAAATGAATATAATAAATAAAAATTACCAAAAAAAGGAGAAAATTTATGATAGAAGAATATATTAAAGAAGAAAAAATAATAGAAAAAACAGAAGTAGAAAAGGAGATTGAGATAATCAGAAGTATAATAAAAACAAGAGAAGATTTAAAGTCAGCAAATAAAAATTTTGAATATGCAGAAGATGATTTAGTTGATTATTATACTTATCAAATAAAAGCTAATCAAGCAAAATTAAACTATTTAATAAAGTTAGCTAAAACTAAAGGATTAGTTGTAGATATGGTAAATGACATAAAATTAAAACTTTTAGATGAAGATGAGCAAGCAGGATAGAAAAAATATTAAGTAATAATTGTCCTGATACAAGCATAAAAATTGTAATAATAAAAAGATTTTGTTTTGGAGGAAAATAAATGAATGAAAATATTATTACATATTTAGCTTGTATATGCTTTATTTTTTTAATAGGAAAAATTTTTATAGTTCCACTAAAAAAAATATTAAAATTAATTTTTAATTCAATATTAGGGGGATTAACAATTTATTTAATAAATTTAATTGGTACGAATTTCAATTTTCATATAGGATTAAATATTTTTACGAGTATATTAATACGGATTATTAGGTTTACCAGGTGCTATTTGTCTTATTGTAATAAAGTTATTAGTAAGTTAAAATGGTGATATTTATAAAATTAAAAATTGTTAAATAATTATAAAAATAAATTTGCAAATATTTTATAAGAGATAATATATAAAAAAACTATATATTATCTCTTTGATTATATAAAATTTATTCAACTGTAACCGATTTGGCAAGATTTCTAGGTTTATCAACATCTAATCCTTTTTCCTTTGAAATGTAATAAGAAAATAATTGTAAAGGTATGATAGATAGTACAGGTGATATAAAAGGACTAGTTTCAGGAATATATACTATAAAATCAAACATAGAGTTATCAATATGTTGATTTGTTATAACAAAAGTTTTTGCACCACGTGTAATAACTTCTTGTAAATTACTAATAGTTTTTTCAACTAATTGAGGATCTGTCATAATGCCTACAACAGTAACGCCATTTTCTATTAATGCAATTGGCCCATGTTTCAATTCACCAGCAGCATAACTTTCAGAATGAATATAAGATATTTCTTTTAATTTTAAAGAACCTTCTTTTGCAACTGTTTCATCAATACCCCTGCCTAAGAAGAATATATCTTTTTCTTGGTAAACTGTTTTAGAAAAATCTTTTATTCTAGAAGATAAATCTAAAGTATCTTCTATCTTTTTAGGTAATTTTAGAATTTCTTTTTTTAATAAAGATAATTCATTAGTATTTATTTCTAATATTTCAGCAAAATATATTGCTAAAATTACTAGTAATACTACTTGAGAAGTGTAAGCTTTTGTAGAAGCTACAGCTATTTCTGGACCAGCATGAGTATATATTGAATAATCAGATTCTCTTGTAATAGAACTTCCAATGACATTAGATATAGCAATAGTTTTAGCACCTTTTTCTTTGCATAATTTTAAAGCAGCGATAGTATCAGCAGTTTCGCCTGATTGAGAAATAAATATGCATAAAGTATGTTCATTAACCAAAGGGGCTCTATACCTAAATTCAGAAGCAATATCTACTTCTGTATTAATTTTACAAAGCTTTTCGATGGCATTCTTCCCAGCAAGCCCTGCGTGCATTGCTGTGCCACAAGCTATAATATATATTTTATTAAAATTACTTAAAAAATCTTTTGAAAAATTTAATTCATCAAACTCACATTTAGAATTTTCATTAAATTTTGCTCCTATTGTTTCTCTAATTGCATTTGGTTGCTCAAATATTTCTTTTAGCATATAGTCTTCAAAACCTTCTTTTTCGGCACTTGCAGTATTCCATTCAATAGTTTGAGTATTCTTATTGATAGGTTTTAGATTTTTATCGTAAAATTTAGCATCAGTTCTTGACAATAAGACAAATTCAAAATCATTTAATAAATAAAAATTTCTAGTAAAAGAAAGTATAGCTGGAATGTCAGAAGAAATATAATTTTCATTTTCTCCTTTTCCAATAACTAAGGGACTATCTTTTCGTACAACTATCATATTATTTGGATAATCTTTACATATTATTTCAATTGCAAAACTTCCTATTAGTTCATTACATGCGTTTTTAAATGCTCTTAAAAATTTTAGATCATCATTATTATTATCTTTTGAGTAATAGTAATGAACTAAATTAGGTATAATTTCAGTATCTGTTTGAGAATAAAAGTGGTATCCATTATCAGATAAAAATTTTTTTAATTCATTATAATTTTCAATAATACCATTATGTACAACACTAAAAGTTTTTGAGTTATCCATATGAGGGTGGGAATTTTCTTTAGAAGGTTTGCCATGAGTTGCCCATCTAGTATGTGCTATACCAATGTTTCCTTCTAATTGTTCAATACCATTTATATTATATAAATTTTTTACTCTCCCTTTATCTTTCATAATTGATATACCATATTTTTCAATAGTAGAAATACCAGCAGAATCATATCCTCTGTATTCTAATCTCATAAGTCCATTAATTAAGATAGGACTGGCTTTTTGTGTTCCAATGTAACCTACAATTCCACACATTATAATTCCTCCTTCAATGTATTTAGGTATTGAAAGAATTTGTTTGAGCTTAATATATTAATTTTTGTTACAATATTGCTATTGATTTTTGATTAATACTAATGACTTAAGCTAAGCCACTAAAGCATCCGCCGAATTTTCGATAACTTTAGACCTCGTCAACACAAAAATAAATGTGTTCTGGCGCTAGATGATATTTTACACTCCTTTCTATTTGTAAATTTAATTCTTTCAATTTACTTTATTATATTACAATAAAAAATTAAACGTGGCAAGTCCCTATGAAAAAAAGATAAAAAAAGTCCATTATTGTTCGTTGACTTTTGGAAAAAAATATAGTATAATATTACACATGTAAAAGTATTGATCGGATTTAGAATTATTTATTTTATATAGTTAATGAGATGAGAAAAAAATATAAAAATAAATGGTATTAGTTTTATATGGGAATAATATGGTTATAATAAATTTAGATCAAATTAGTTTAATTAATTAAACTAATTTTTATTTGTAATTTATTTAGAAATTTAACTATGTACAAAAATTGAGTTTAATAAAAATATAAAAACAAGAAAGGAGAATTTTATGACAGAAGAGAATTTAGAAAACAATGGAGAAAAACTAGAAAAAACATCTAGAAAAAATACAAGATCTAGAAACACAAAAAAAGAGGTAGGAAAAGAATTAGTAAAAGAAAAAACTAAAAGACCATATACAAAGAAAAATGAAAAAAAATTAAATAAAAACATAAAAGAAGAAAAAAACAATATAGAAAAACCAAAAAATAATTTAAAAGAAGAAAAAGAAATTACAAATAATTTAAGAAATAGAAAATCTAATAAATCTAGTAAAACTAATAAAAACAATTCATCAATATTTAAAAAATCAAAATTGAAAATAATTCCATTAGGAGGTTTACACGAAGTAGGAAAAAATATAACAGTTTTTGAATATGAGAACGAAATCATTGTTGTAGACTGTGGATTATCATTTCCAGAAGATGACATGTTAGGGGTAGATTTAGTTATTCCAGATATAACATACCTTGAAAAAAATGTTGATAAAATAAAAGGTTTAATAATAACACATGGACATGAAGATCATATAGGAAGTGTACCATATTTATTGAAAAAAATAAATATACCAATTTATGCTACAAGATTAGCAGCTGGTTTAATTAGAAATAAACTAGAAGAACACAAATTATTAAGAAGTACAAAACTAATAGAAGTAATGCAAGGACAAACAATTCAATTAGGAAAGAATTTTAGTGTAGAATTTATAAGAAGTTCTCATAGTATTCCAGATTCAGTAATGCTTGCAATAACAACACCAGCAGGAACAATACTTCATACAGGAGATTTTAAAGTAGACTATACACCAATAGACGGAAAGCTAATGGACTTTGGAAGAATTGCCGAGATTGGAAATAAAGGAATATTAGCACTTATGTCAGATAGTACAAACTCAGAAAGAAAAGGATTTACAATGTCTGAGAGTTCAGTAGGAGAAGTATTTGACAAACTATTTTTACATTGTACAAAAAGAATAGTAGTAGCAACTTTTGCTTCAAATGTTCATAGAGTGCAACAGATAGTTAATTCAGCTGTTAAATATAATAGAAAAATTGCAGTTTGTGGAAGAAGTATGATAAATATGATAGAAACTGCAAGAGAATTAGGATATATAGAATGCCCAGAAAATATATTTATTGATATAGATATGATAAATAATTATCCAGACGAAAACTTAGTAATAATCACAACAGGAAGCCAAGGAGAACCAATGTCAGCATTAACAAGAATGGCAGCAGGTGATCATAGAAAAGTAAAGATAACACCAAATGATTTAGTTATCATATCAGCAACACCAATTCCAGGAAATGAAAAATTTGTATCAAAAGTAATAGATGACTTAATGCAAATAGGAGCAGAAGTAGTATATAGTTCATTAGAAGCAATACATGTTTCAGGACACGCTTGCCAAGAAGAACAAAAACTAATTTTAGCCCTTTCAAAACCAAAATACTTTATTCCAGTGCATGGAGAATATAGACAACTAATAGCTCATAGTGAAACTGCACAAAGTATGGGAATAGACAAAAGTAATATATTAATGATGTCAAATGGTAGAATATTAGAAATCAATGAAGATGGAGCAGAATTTACAGGTTCAGTACAAAGCGGAAGAGTATTAGTAGACGGATTAGGAGTTGGAGATGTAGGAAATATAGTTTTAAGAGATAGACAACATTTATCACAAGATGGTTTAATAGTTATTGTATTAACAATGTCATCAGCAACGGGAGAAGTAGTAGCAGGACCAGATGTAATATCAAGAGGATTTGTATATGTTAGAGAATCAGAAAGTTTAATGGATGATGTAAAATCAGTAGTAAGACATGAAATAAAAAAATGTGAAGAAAGAGGAATACGTGATTGGGCAACAATAAAATCGGCAGTTAGAGAAAATTTAAGAGATTATATATTTATGAAAACAAAAAGAAATCCAATGATTATTCCTATAATAATGGAAGTATAATTAATTGAGACGGTTCTTTTGTTAGCAAAAATGCATATTAAGAACTGTCCCTAATTAAACAAATATTAAGATAAGGAGAGATAAAATATGGATTATAAAGATTTATCAGAACTAATATTCCCAGAAGCAAAGGATATATCATATTATGAAGAAAAATATCCAGAAAGGAATCTAAAAGAAGGTGCAATAGTTTCAAGAATAGCACCAAGTCCAACAGGTTTTACACATATAGGTGGAATATATCAAGGTTTAATTGCAAAGAAATTATCTGAACAAACAGAAGGAGTTTTTTTTGTAAGAATAGAAGATACAGATCAAAAAAGAGAAGTAAAAAATGCTATAGTTGAAATAGTAAATTCTTTAAAAGATTTTGGTATAGAACAAGATGAAGGCATGATTAATGAAAATGACAGTGAAGGTGCATATGGTCCATATAAACAATCTCAAAGAAAAGAAATATATCAAGCATATGCAAAATACTTAATATCACAAGGTAAAGCATATCCATGTTTTTGTACACCAGGAGAGTTAGACGAAATAAGAAACAAACAAGAAAATGCAAAAATCAGACCAGGATATTATGGAGTATGGGCAAAATGTAGGAATAATACAGTAGAAGAAATGGCTAAAAAAATTGAAAATGGTGAAAATTATATAATAAGATTTAAATCACCAGGAAGAGAAGATAGAAAAATAAAACATAAAGATGTAATAAAAGGTAATGTAGAGTTCCCAGAAAATGACCAAGATATAGTAATAATAAAATCAGATGGATTACCTACATATCATTTTGCACATGTTGTAGATGATCATTTAATGAGAACTACACATGTTATTCGTGGAGATGAATGGTTATCATCAGTTCCATTACATTTACAATTATTTTATGAATTAGGATTTAAAGCTCCTAAATATGCACATATTGCACCAATAATGAAAAATGATAATGGAAATAAAAGAAAATTAAGCAAAAGAAAAGATCCAGAAGCAGCTGTTTCATATTATAAAGAACTAGGGATACCTAAAGAAGCAGTAAAAGAATATTTATTAAACATCGCAAATTCAAATTTTGAAAATTGGAGAAGAGCAAATCCTGACTTAGACATATCAGAATTTGATTTACAACTAAATAAAATGAGTGTTAGTGGAGCTTTATTTGATATGACAAAACTATTAGATGTTGGAAAAACAGTTATATCAAAATTTTCAGCAGAAAAGGTTTATGATGAAACTATAAAATGGGCGAAACAATATGATAAAGAATTAGAAAACATATTACAAGATAAAGACTATGCATTAAAAGTTTTAGGAATAGAAAGAGGAAACAAAAAGCCAAGAAAAGATATAGCAAAATGGTCGGATATAAAATATATTATTGAATATATGTATGATAATGAATTCTATTCAAAAGTCCAAAACTATGAATATCAAGTTATAAAGGAAAAGCAAGATATAGAAAAAGTTTTAAATTCGTATATAGAAAAATATTATGATGAAAATGATGATAAACAAACATGGTTTGATAAAATAAAAGAATTATCAGGAGAAATGGGATTTGCAAAAGAAGTAAAAGAATTTAAAGCAAACCCAGATAAATACAAAGCACATGTTGGAGATGTAAGTACAGTATTAAGAATTGCCCTAACAGGAAGAACAAACACACCAGATATGTATGAAATAATGAAAATACTAGGAAAAGATAAAATAAAAGAAAGATTTCAAAAGGCTATTGAAACTTTATAAAATTTTATAGAAGCTATTTACATTAATGGATATTGATATTTATTTATTAGAAGTTGAAAATAAGTAATAAAAAGGATGTGAGTAATTATGGAATATAGTATAGGAAATATAGTAAGAACAAAAAAACAACATCCTTGTGGAAGTAAATTATGGGAAATAACAAGAATAGGTGTTGATTTTAAACTTAAATGTTTAGGGTGTGGTCATGTAGTTACTCTAGAAAGAGAGAAAGCTAAAAAAGTAATAACTAAAATAGAAAAAAATTAAAAATAATAGTGAAGCAAAATATTATAAATATAAAAATATCAAATGCTTCACTATTTTTTATGTTATATTAAATCATAGTAAAAATGTTCATAAATTTTTTGTTAAAATATGAATTTTAAAATTCTTTTTTAGAACAAATAAATTTTTTTTGTCATAATATATAATATAGTATCAAAGTGATACTATATAGGAGGTGACTTTATATGGATAATCAAGAGACAATTTATTGTTATGACAATAAAGAAGATAAATGTCCTAAAAAGAAAAACTGCCTAGGAATTATATTTGTTATATTATTAAGTTTATTTACTTTTGTTATAGGATTATTAATAGGAGCTGCATTAGCTTTAATAGTACTAATAGCATTACCAGCAATTATAGTACTAGCGATTATACTAGGATTATTGTTAATTTTAACAATCATACTAATGATTTGTAATAAGAAAAAAACAAAAAAATGTAAATGTTGTTGTTAAAAAATAACATGAATAAAAAGGGGCTTTAAATAAAATTATATTTTATATTAAAGTCCCTTTTTCTTTCGAAAATATATATAAATTTCTATTATATTCTTAAATATATTTCTCAATTAAATTCCATATTTTATCACTATAAATTTTCCTTTCAGAAGAAAAAGGATATGTAGGAATATCACCAATAGGGTTTAATTCTTTTTGAAGATTTTTAGTTGCCATATCAACCTTGGTAATTGCAATTTTATCTGCTTTATTTGCAAGAATGACAAAAGGTATTTTAGATGAAATAATATAATTGTACATAAGTTTATCATTTGCAGTAGGATTATGTCTTATATCAACTAAAAAGATAATTAAACTTATTTCATTTCTGTTAAACAAATATTCTTCAATAAATTTACCTACTTGAGCTTGCTCTTTTTTTGACATTTTGCTGTATCCATAACCAGGTAAATCAACAAAGTAAAATGTATCATCAATATTATAAAAATTGATTTGACGAGTTTTACCAGGTTCACTACTAGTTCGAGCTAATTTTTTTCGATTTATCATTGTATTAATAAAACTTGATTTTCCTACATTAGATTTTCCTACTAATACTATTTCTGGTAATCCGTTTTTAGGATATTGTTTTGGGCTTACGGCAGATATTTCAAATTTTGGATTTTTTATTATCATAATATTCTCCTTACTATTTTTAAAGAGTTATTTTTTCAAGTCCACCCATGTAAGGTCTTAAAACTTCAGGAATAATAACACTACCATCAGGTTGATAATTATTCTCAACAATAGAAATAAGCATACGAGGTGGAGCAACAACAGTATTATTTAATGTATGTGCAAAATAATTACCATTTTCCCCCTTAATTCTTATTCCAAGCCTACGAGCTTGTGCATCAGTTAAGTTAGAACAACTTCCAACTTCAAAATATTTTTTTTGCCTTGGAGACCAAGCTTCAACATCGCAAGATTTAGCTTTTAAATCTGCTAAATCACCAGAACAACATTCTAAAGTTCTTACAGGAATATTCATGCTTCTGAAAAACTCAACTGTATAAGACCACATTTTATCATACCAATTCCAGCTATCTTCTGGTTCACAAACTACTATCATTTCTTGTTTTTCAAATTGATGTATTCTATAAACTCCACGTTCTTCTATACCATGAGCTCCTTTTTCTTTTCTAAAACATGGAGAATATGATGTCATTGTATAAGGCATATCTTCTTTTTTTAATATCTGATCTTTAAATTTACCAATCATAGAATGTTCACTTGTACCAATTAAATATAAATCTTCTCCTTCAATTTTATACATCATTGCATCCATTTCTTCAAAGCTCATAACACCTGTTACAACATCGCTTCTTATCATATAAGGTGGAATGCAATAAGTAAAACCTTTATCAATCATAAAATCTCTAGCATAGGTCAAAACAGCAGAATGTAATCTAGCTACATTTCCCATTAAATAGTAGAAGCCTTGACCAGACACTCTTCTAGCACTATCTAAATCAAGTCCATGTAGTTTTTCTAAAATTTCTCCATGAAAAGGAATATCATAATCAGGAACTATAGGTTCACCAAATTTTTGAATTTCTACATTTTCACTATCATCTTTACCAATAGGTACTGATTCATGCATTATATTAGGGATTTTCATCATTCTTGTTTTTATTTCTTCTGAATATTTAGTTTCTAATTTTTCATTTTCTTCAAGTTCTTTATTAATGTCATTGACTTGTAATTTTATTTTCTCGGCTTCTTCTTTATTACCATTTTTCATTAATTCACCAATTTTAGAACTTAAAGATTTTCTTTCAGATCTTAAGTTATCACCTTTTAATTGTGTTTCTCTACTTTTTTTATCTAAATCTATTACTTCGTCAACCATACTTAATTTTTGATCTTGAAATTTTTTTCTAATATTATCTTTTACAATTTCAGGATTTTCCCTTAAAAATTTAATATCTATCATAATATAATTCCCCCTTGTATAAGTCAATGAATGATATAATTATATAATAAATTCTAATAAATGGCAATAAATTGGGGAAAATAAATTATAGATAAGTAATTTTAATTATATTTTGGTGATAATATGTTTTTAGAGTTTATAAAATTTATAATATATTCAGGACTTATAGTTTTAGTTTCAAAATATATATTAGTAAAAAATTTAAGAAACTTAGGAGAAAATCTTAATTTAAAACCGAAAACAGTAGGAGAAGTAGCAGGAATTGCAACGTCAATTCCTGAATTAATTACTATTTCAGTATCTAGTTTTAGTGGTCTTATTGATACTAGTATTTTTAATGTATTAAGTTCTAATATAATAAATTTTTTACAATATATAACTTCTATAGTGATAAATAAAAATATAAGAAAAATAAAAAATAAAGCTATAAAAGTAGATATGTTAATGATAGCTTTTACAATAATAATACCTATTTTATTGATATTGTTAAATATTGAGATGAATAAGGTTTTAATTCCCGTATTTATATTTTTATATATTCTTTTTAGAGTGATAAGTAATAAAACACATATAAAGTATTTAAAAGCGGAAAATGAAAAAATGAAAGATATGATTTTAACAAAAGAAAAAAATAGAAAAAAACAAGTATCTAAAGTTATAAAAAATATATTGTTCATATTAATAACTGGAATTTTATTATTTTATTTAGGAGATTTATTGGGTAGTGTTATTGAAACTTTAGCAACTCTATTTAATATACCTCAATTTATTATTGGGCTATTTTTAGGAATAGTTACAAGTATTCCTGAATTTATAACTTTTTTCGAAGCTCAAAGACATTATAATAAGCAGGATACGGATACTATGTATGGTGTAATAGAGGCTACAAATAATTTATTTACTTCCAATATTTTAAATATATTTATTATACAGTCTATAGGTATATATATCTACTTTTTGTAGCAAGGAATAAATATATATTGAATAATAATAAAAATAATATGGATATATAAGTTATGGATTATAAAATTAGATTAATTAGAAAAGTAAAATCTCTAGTTTGAAAATTTTTTATAAAAAGTATTGACAAAATTATGATATGATATTATAATAACAATTGTCATTACAATACCAGTGTTAATGTTTATTTGCAGATGTGGCGGAACTGGTAGACGCACAGGACTTAAAATCCTGCGGTTGAATAAACCGTGCCGGTTCGATTCCGGCCATCTGCACCATTAGAACACCAAGTGTTTCGGAAGATTCAAACTTGGTGTTTTAATTTTAAAAATAGTCAAAGTTCTAACAAAAGTTCTAACACTTTTCCAAAATTAGAATTTTTATTAAGTTAGAAATGTATTTTTAGAAACAAGTTACCTAAAGTGCGAGTTTGGTAATTTGTTCTTTTTTTGTATCTAGTGCTAATTTGTTTTCAATTACATTTGCAGAAATTCTTTTATTTTCTACATCTGCATGGGCATATCTTAAAGTAGTTTGAAAATTAGAATGACCTAGCCATATTTGTATGTCTTTTAATGGTACACCATTTCTTACAAGCAAAGTGCCACAACTATGTCTTAAATCGTGTAATCTAATATGCCTTAAATTATTTTTATCTAATATTTCACTAAATTTTTGAGATAGAAATCCTGGTTTCATTAACTCTCCATTTTCCATTAGGCAAATATATTCATTATAATCATTAACATAAGTATTTCCAAAAAACTTTTTATTTTCTTCATACTTATTTTTATATTCTTTCAGTAAATCAGCAATAAAATCAAATAAGGGTAAAGTTCTATAACCAGAATCGCTTTTTGACCTATCTTTGAATATAAATTGTGTAACACCATTAATTTTTCCTCTACCCACTGTGTGCCTAATTGTTAAAGTTTTATCATTAAAATCAATGGCATTCCATTTTATACCTATAACTTCTTCACGCCTTAGGCCATATACCCCAGCAATAATTACTGGTAGTTCGATAGGTGTAGTTTTTATTATTTCCATTAAATTTAATAATTCATCTTGAGTATAATAATCTGCGGTATATTCTTTTACTTTTATAGGCTCTAATTTAGTAGCAGGGTTACTATCAATAATCTCGGTAATAACTGCACTTTTTAAAGCTTTACTAATATTTGCTCTATAATGTTTTATAGTATTTCCTGAAAGACCTTCGCTAAAAAGTAAATCGAAAAAGTCTTGAATATGCTTAGGTTTCAAATCTACTAATTTAATTTTCTTTGCTTTAAAGTATTGATATAATCTACCTTTAATAACTTGCTCATAACCGATATAGGTTGTCTGTTCAACTTTTCCTTTTTGTTTTTCTAGCCATTCTAACATATAATCACAAAACAAAATATTTTTGTATTTATCATATATGTTTGGATCTCTTAATTGTATTTTTGATTTTTGTTCATATTCAATTTTAAATTGTTCTAATTTTTCTTCAGCCTTTTTCTTGTTTCCCTTTATGGTATAACCTGTAGGAATCCATTTTGGTTTTCTTTTTCCATAGTCATCATATAAATTCAAAACAGCATAATAAAGACCTTTCTTTTTTTGTAAGCTACCTGTTATCATTTTACTCCTTTCCGTTGTAACAGTTTAGATTTAACTTATCATTGATATTTTTTGTATTATACCATGATAACTAAAAAATTCCTACTGTTCTGTCATTATATATTTGATAACATTAACTTTAGGAATTTTATATTCTCTGCCAACTTTTTTACTTTTTATTTTCTTTTCTCTTAACATACGATATGCAAGAGTGTTACTAATTCCACCTAACATTTTTCTCATTTGGTCAAGATTAACAATGTCCGGATAGTCTGTAAACATTAAAGTATAAGTTTCTCTCATATCAACCATATTTTTGTACCTCCTTTCTCGTCACAATAAGCTTCAAAATAAAGTTCTTTTCAAGAACTTTTATCTTTTCGCTTTTGTTCCTCTTTTCCAAAAACTTCGACTAAAGTCTGCTGTTTTTGGAATCTTTATATAAAAAAAGACCTATTCTACAATAGGACTAATTAAATACTATAACAATATTTTTTCTTATATTTTTGTGTTGGTATTTTTATATTTCTATTTATTGATTTAGGAACATCTGAGCCAACATTTAATTTTCTATCTATAACTAGATTACCTTTACTATTTGTGTGATAAGCATTTGGATTCCATTTTCTATATGTTAAATCACTCATCTCAAAGGAATAAGATAATTCTTTACTTGCTTCAATATGTTGTTGTTTCACAAATTCATATAACTCTTTGTCAGTTTCATTTTGTCTTTTATTTCTAATCCATTCTCTTTTTGCAACTTTACGATTTTCTTTACTAATTTGTGTTCTATATGTTTTTTCTTGAATATATCTTGTATCATTTTTTATTATTTTTGTGATATAAGAGGGATTAACACCTATTTCTCTAGCAATAATAGATGGTTTTTCGTGTTCATTATAATATTTTTCTAGTATATAGTTCTTCGTATCTATAATAATCACAACCTTTCAATTAATTTGGTAAAATTTCTGTCTACATATTTTTTATATAGTTGTAGCTCTTGACATTTTATAATAATTGTTGTAATATATTATTATATTTCAACTATTAATATTTGAAACTATTATAAAGTAATAATTGTAATATGTCAATATATTACAATGAAATTTTTAAAAAAATTTTTAGGAGAATAAAATCATGGAATTTAATTTTAAAAGTAACAGTCCTTATTCGTATATAAGATATGGAGATTATAAAGCTAAATATAAAGGAAAAGAACAATATCTTATGCCAAATCCAGAAGGTTTTATAAACATTAGAGATTTATATGATATGTTTAGTAAAATGGATCAAATTATTGTCGATTTATTAAATATGGGAAGGATATGTTCAGATTCAGATGATGAACATACAAAATTTACTTGTGCTTACCTTTTTGTTAAACAATATGGCTTATTAGGATTTATGGTTGAAGCACCAATTAACACGGATTTCATGCTAATGGATGAAGTAACATTAAAAGAAAATAATTTTATTAATAAAAACTGTATAATGAAAACAAAAGACTATTTTGAATTATTTTTTCCATTTGCTACTAGCGATGAGATGAGTTACACAATAACAGATGGAAAAGTGGTTATTGAATCAACATCTGATTTGCAAGGAATGTTACAACAAACATCATTAAATAATCAATTAATATATTCTAATTTTTATTGTGAAAAGGTTGATTGGATTGTTGAATATGCAAAACAGATGTATAGTATTTTTAAAAAAGTTTTTGACAAACAAAATAAGGATGTTCAAGAATTTAATATAGAAGAAGAAGTAAGTCAATATTATTTTTCTGGTGTACCATATAAAATTAATATGTATGGAAAAAATCCTGAAATATGTTGGCAACCTAATTCTTTAAAACAAGCAATAGATATGTCTTTTGGATTTATGCTTTGTAGTGAAAAAAATCCTTTAAAGATATGCAAACATTGTGGTAAAGTTTTTTATGCTAAAAATCCTAAAGCTGAATATGATAGTAGTCAATGTAGAAACCAAGCAAATGTATATAAAAGTAGAAATAAGAATAAAGCTGAATAAAAATAATTATTGAATTATTGAAAAAGCATTGTTTTTAATAGAAAATTAAAGTATAATAAATCCATCCTTTTCCAAAGGAAAACTTTGAGAAAGGAGGTGAACATCTTGAGTTCTTTCGATTTAATTTGGCGATTAATCGTTTTGTTATTACTTAGTAATAATAAAAACGATGAAAACCAAAGTTCTCAGGATTAGTACAAACTAATCAAAGGCAGTCTGGTCAACTGCCTTTATTTTTTGCACAAAAAAAGAGATATGTGGTCAACATATCTCGTGAACATTCGAGTTCTTCGATAATTCTCTTGCTTAAGCTAAATATAGTATACTATATTTTTTATTATATGTCAAATGTTTTTTGAATATTCATTTTTTT
>CAMMMI010000025.1 GCA_946497905.1 uncultured Clostridium sp. | reverse complement strand
ATTATAAGCTATTTATATGTAAAAAGTCAATAAAAATATATAAAATTTATATAAATATTTAACCTATATATTTATTCCAATTATTTCAGTATTTATATGTAGAATATTAAAATTAGCACAGGGCGAAAAAAATGAAGAAATAATATTTGGTCTAATGATTGGAATATTTTTAGATATTATTGTTTACATAGTTGATAAAATAAAATCAAGAAAAAAATAAAATACAAATTAAAATTTTGTAATATTATAAACTTATAGTAATTTTTTGTTTAATTTATTAGGAGGTAATAGTGTATGAAATGGTATAATAATATGAGTGAACAACAAAAACGAAGTTTTCAAAAAGTGATTGCTATATGTGTAGTAGGTGCAATTTTAATTCTGCTTATTCCTATTGTTTTGCATTTCATTTCATAAGTAGGAGATAAATAACAATAAACAGAGCAAGTAATTAAGTTGAAAATTACTTGCTCGTTATGATATAATCGAAACATAAATTAGTAACTTATAGGAGATATTTTAAATTAATGAAACATTGAAAGTTTTAGAAGAAAGAAGAAGTTGTAGAAAATTTAAGCCAGATATGATAACTAATGAAGAATTAAATAGTGTTATCAAAGCAGGAACTTATGCTCCAACAGGTATGGGAAAACAATCACCAATTATAATTGCTGTTACAAATAAAGGAATGCGTGATAAGATAGCAGAGGAAAACAGAAAAATAGCAGGATTTAAAGAAGGAATTGATCCATTTTATGGAGCTCCAGTTATATTGATTGTTTTAGCAGATAAAGGAGCAAATAAAGAAATATTATATAAAATAAAAGGAGGAAAAGTATCATGAAACATAAAATAAAGGTTACAGTTATTGATAAAAAGTTATATCCAGAATTACAGGAACAGTATTGTGCTGATCCAAAAGCAGGACCTTGTCCTTGTTATAATGTGGGAGATGAATTTATTTTTGAAAGAGATGGCAAAAAAGATGATTTTTGGCACATGGGATTAAATACATTAGTAAAAACAAATGCTAATCCAGATACTGTTGCCGGAGGACCAAAAATGCCACATTGTTCAGAGTTATGGGATGCAATATCAAGATATATTTACACAGGATTACAAGGTGGTTCTATTATGAGAGGTTGGATGAAAGAAGAAAATACAATGATAGCTTGCTGTTCAGATGGAACTAGACCTGTAATTTTCAAAATTGAAAGAATAGATTATTAGTACAATAAGAAAATAATAATATTAACTTTAATGATTTTAAGATGAGATAGGATGTGAAAAAATGATATATACAACATACTATAATTCACCAGTTGGAAACATTTTACTTGCCACAAAAAACGATAAATTAATTGGTTTATGGATAGAAAATCAAAAATATTATTTATCAAATTTCAAAGAAGAATTACAGGAAGTAGAGGATAATAAGATTCTCAATAAAACAAAAAAATGGCTAGATAGATATTTTGGTGGAGAAAAACCAAAAATAAATGAATTAGAAATAGAACCTGTTGGTAGTGAATTTAGAAAATGTGTATGGAAAATACTTTGTGATATTCCTTATGGTAAAGTAATAACTTACAATGATATAGCAAAACAAATAGCAAAAGAAAAAGGAATAAAGAAAATGTCAGCACAAGCAGTCGGAGGTGCTGTTGGGCATAACCCAATTTCGATTATTATTCCATGCCATAGGGTTGTAGGAAGTAATGGAAGTTTAACAGGTTATGCAGGAGGAGTAAAAAGAAAAAAATATTTATTGGAACACGAAAAAGTCGATATGAGTAATTTGTTTGTGCCAAAGAAAGGAACAGCTATATAATGACAAAAATATTAAATGATGATTTGATTTATTTAGTTCTTTCCATTGTTGAAGAAATACCAGAAGGAAATGTTGCAACTTATGGACAAATTGCATATTTGGCAGGAAAACCTAAAAACTCTCGTTTAATTGGAAAAATATTAAGTATGGCAGAATTTTATGGAAAATATCCTTGTCATAGAGTTGTAAATTGTAATGGAAGAATAGCACCATATTTTATAGAGCAGAAAAGATTATTACAAGATGAAGGAGTAGCATTTAAAAATGAAAAATGTGTTGATTTAAAAAAGTATAAATGGAATATATAGGAGGCAATAATGATTTATAGTAAAAAATATCAATCTCCACTTGGAATCATTACTTTAAATTCTGATGGGGAAAATTTAACAGCAGTAGGTTGGAATCCTATTTGTATTATTATACCTTGCCATAGAGTAGTGGGAACAAATGGAAGTTTAACCGGATATGGTGGAGGAATAAATAATAAATTAAAACTTTTAGAATTAGAAGGTGTAGATACAAGTAAATATTCTGTACCAAAGAAAGGAACAGCTTTATAAATCTAACTAAACAAATGATTGACATTAAATATTATAATAAAAGGTGGTTGATAAAATGGATAAGGAAAATAAAAGAGAATTTAATTCAAAATATACATTAGATTATAAAACATATAAAGAATTTTCGGCTGGATATATAGCAACAAACAAATCAAGTATAATAATGTTATTTGTAGTATTAGTTTTGTTGATTTTATGTATAATCTATAAAAATTATGAAACAGTAATTACATTTGGTGTATTACTTGGAATTTTTGCACTTTTAAAGAAAGTGACAGGGCGAAATAAATTACAATATAAGAGATATAAAAGTTTAAATAACAATGAAGACGAGGAAGGAAATGTTAAAATCGACAAAGAAAAAATTGTATATACCTCAAAGAAAGGAAATATTGCAAGTTATGATTTTAGTCAAATAATAGGAATTATAGAAACCAAAAATTTAATTATTCTAAAACTAAAATATAATATGGGTATTATATTAAATAAAAATAATTTAGACGGTGGAACAAAAGAAGAATTGATAAAATATTTATTTTCTGTGTGCAATAACCTAAAAAAGAAAAAAGTAATAAACTCTAAAGGATGGTTAGTAGTAAGAAAAGTAATGTTTGTTCTATTTACTATAACAGTTCTAGTATCTATCGTCTTATGCACATTAAAGCAATATCAAATGGATAATTACATAGTATCATTAGAGCAAAATGGATACAAGGCAGAAATAAAAGAAAGTGTATATAATGGTAAAAATACGAAGCAAGTAACAATTTCTAAGAATTATGAATATACTAAGTGCTACCTATATGAATTTGGAAATGATAATGATGCTAAAAGAAATATGGAATATTGGGCAAATAACGAGACAGATAATAACATAAAGCCAGAATATATAGTTAAGAGTAGTAGAAATTATCAAAAATATGTAATAAACAATGAAGAACAATATGTCATTTTAATTAGAAAAGATAATTATGTTTTTTATGGTATTGGGGATACACAATATAAGAATGAATTAGATGAAATAGTAAATGTTATTGAAGAAGAAATGAAATAGTAAGTTGAACATCAGTAGTAATTTGCCTTGTTCATATAAAGAATTAAAAAATTTTTATATGAACTTTTATAAAAACTATTGACTTAAAGCTTACTTGAACTTGTATAATATTTTTGGAAAGGAGAAATGATAATGTCATATTCAATTAAACAAATAGCAGAATATATGCCTTCAAGAATTTGAATATAAAGAATGGTATTATCAAACTGCCATTGAAGCAGGTACTGAAAAAGTAGTTGAAAATGTAACATCTATTTCTCCAACGTTGGAAGTTGATAAAATTCCAAAAAATTACAAGAAAGGTGGAAAATAAAATGAGTAATGAATTAAATTTAGTTCAAGAATGGGATAAAACATTCTCTAAAAGTGAAAAAGTAAATCATAGAAAGGTAAATTTTGCTAACCGTTATGGAATAACATTAGTAGCTGATTTATATGAGCCAAAGGATATAGAGGGAAAACTACCTGCAATAGCAGTATGTGGACCTTTTGGAGCAGTAAAAGAACAATGTAGTGGACTATATGCACAAACTATGGCAGAAAAAGGTTTTCTAACAATAGCATTTGATCCATCATTTACAGGAGAAAGTCTTGGTACTCCAAGATATATGGCAAGTCCAGATATAAATACAGAAGATTTCCAAGCAGCAGTAGACTTTTTATCAGTTCAAGAAAATGTTGATCCAGAAAAAATAGGAATTATAGGAATATGTGGATGGGGAGGAATTGCTTTAAATGTAGCAGCACTAGATACAAGAATAAAAGCAACGGTTACCTCTACTATGTATGATATGTCAAGAGTAAATGCAAATGGTTATTTTGATGAAGGAAATAATGAAGAAACTCGTTATCAAACAAAAAAAGCTTTAAATGAACAAAGAACAATAGATTACAAAACAGGCTCTTATGAAAGAGCTGGTGGATGTATGGAATTACCTGTTCCAGAAGATGCACCTTTTTTTGTTAAAGATTATTCAGAATATTATAAAGGAAGAGCATATCATAAAAGAAGTCTAAATTCTAACGCAGGTTGGAATAAAGTAGGTTGTATGTCATTTATAAATCAACCAATTTTAAAATATTCTAATGAAATTAGAAATGCAGTTTTAATGATACATGGAGAAAAAGCACATTCTTGCTATTTTAGTAAAGATGCTTATAATGATATGATAAAGAATAGTAAATACACAGATAACAAAGAAGTTATGATTATTCCAAATGCTGTTCATACAGATTTATATGATAATTTAGATGTAATTCCATTTGATAAAATAGTAGAATTTTTTAAAACAAATTTGAATTAGGGTGTGTATTATAAATGAGAAGTAAAATAATAATATTTATCGTTATTACAATTCTAGTAATTGGAGGTGTATGTGCTTATATGTTTACTAATAAGGGAAACGATAATAGCAAACCAAGTCAAGAAAATAATATATTGATTTAATATTATTACACCATCCTGGAGATAATGATGTGGAAGCATATAAGATAATGGAAGAATATGTGAGAAATGGAAAAATTCGTTCTAGAATATATGCACAGTAAAGGAATTGCAATAGAAGGTTGGTATCCATTAGGTGGTAGAGGTCATCAAAAGGAATTATTAAGTGATGAGACCATCAATTAAAAAATATTAGCCTATTTAATTTTGAACTAACTGACGAAGAAATGGATACTATCAATTCACTTAATAGAGATGAAAAACATGATTGGTATTAAAAATAAAAGAAAACGCCTATACAAATTACAATCTAAAGAGCAAATTAAAAAAATTTGCTCTTTTAAAGATCAAAGTATGGCTATGTTTTTATTTGAGATGTAGTATTTTGTAATTCTTCTAAAAATAACTTTGCAGGTTCAGAAAAAACTTGAAACTTCTTCCAAACGAATGACACATTTATTTCAAAAGCAGGATCTAAAGGGATAAAACAAAGATTAGAATTACCTGTTGTATTAATAATTTTATCAATACATAAAGCATATCCTAATTCTTCTTCTACCATAAGAGAAGCATTATATAACAAACTATATGTAGCACAAATATTTAAACTATCAAAATCTTTTCCAAGCCATTCCGAAAATTCTTTACTATATGATTGTCTTGATACAATAAGTGGCAAGTTATACATATCATCAGGAGAAATTTTATCTAATTTAGCAAGTTCAGAGTCTTTTTTCATTAAAATACCAAAACGGTCTTTTAGAGGTAGTTCAATATAGTTATATTTAGCTTTATCGATATTGCCCATTAAAATTCCAAAATCTATCAACCCTTTATCTAGTTGTTCGCTTATATCAGTTTTATCTCCACTAGATATTTGATAATTAATTTTAGGATATTTATTTTTTAAATCTTTAGCAATTTGCAAAACATATCTAATTGCATCTGTTTCGGCAGAGCCTATAAAAATATTGCCACGAACCTTATTATCTTTTGGTTGTAACTCTAATTTTGTTTTTTCTACTAAATCTGTAATTTCCTCTGCTCTTTTCCTAAATAACATACCATCTTCTGTTAAAGTTACTTTTCTTCTACCCCTAATTAAAAGTTTTTTTCCTATTTCATCTTCTAGTTCAGTTAATTGCCTAGAAAGAGTAGGCTGTGTTAAGTGAAGCGAATTAGCTGCTCTTGTTATATTTTGTTCCCTTGCAACTGCTAAAAAATATTTCAATAATCTTAATTCCATAAAAATAACCCTTTCATAATAAATTTATTTGAGATATCAATAGTATAACATTAGTTATTATGCTTTTCAAGCATTTTAATAATACGAAATAAGTATTAGACATTTTAAATAAAGTGTAGTATAAATATATTAAGAAAAGTTAAAGGGGCTATCTAATGAATGAATTAGAAAATATTGAGGGATTTAGAAAAATTTTAAAAGGAATGCAATTTACGGAAAAAGAAACTGAAAATATAATAAAGTTATTTAATGAAAAAAATTATAAAGGTAAGGTGGAGATAGCTTGAAAAAAACACTAATGGTAATGATACCAATAATTATAGTAATATTAATTGGTGAAGTATATTTAGTTTATGAAAAAACAGTAAATACAAATTCAGAAACAAATACGCAAGAAGATAACAAAATTTTAGAAAGTAATTTAAAAGAAACATCAAATATGGAAGTAGAGGAGGAAAATAATAATATGAAAAAACAAATTTCTGTAACAAATAATGATATTAAAATAATTTTTGAATTAAATGGTAGTCAGGCAGCAGAAGATCTATACAATCAATTACCACTAGAAGTAAAAGTAGAAAATTTTAGTGATAATGAAAAAACATTTTATCCAGAAAAATTAACTACTTCCAATACACCATTAGCAGATGCAAAAAAAGGAACACTTTGCTATTATACCCCTTGGGGAGATGTGGTAATGTTTTATAAAGATTATGGAAAAGGTAGTAGCTTATATGAATTAGGGGAATGTATTTCTGGTAAAGATGATATTAAAAAATTATCAGGAACAATAAAAGTAGAAAAAGTAGATTAGGAAAATATTTAAAGAAGAGCAATAGGTGTAAGTAATTTCCTAATAGATAGATTAGTAGATTTAATTTTAACACACGAAATTATTCCAGCAGTAAATCAAATAGAATTGCATCCATTTTATCAAGAAAAAGATTTGCGAAAAATTATGAAAGAATATAAATATTACAAGTTTAGATGAAGTTTATAGACTTCATAATATAAAGTTTGTTCAATAAGTATAAAAAATAAAATTTAAGGAGGAAAAGTCATGAACAAAAAAATAATTACTTTATTAATAATAATATTAATTATCATAATAAGTTTTGCTATTTACTTTATGATGCAAAATAATAGAAACAATGAAGAAACAAATCAAGGAAGTATTGAAAATCTAAACAATGAAGAAATCACAGAAAATAAAACAAGTCAAGAGGAAAACACAATTCGTGAAACAAGTAAAATCTCAAATGTTGCAGTAATATATTTTTCTGCAACTGGAAATACAGAAAATATAGCAGAATATATTAGCAAAGAGTTAGAAGCAGATTTAATAGAAATTGAACCAGAAAATCCATATACAACAGAAGATTTAAACTATAATTCTAATAATTGTAGAGCAAATCAAGAGCAAAATGATGATAATGCAAGACCAGCTATTGCTAATGAAATAGATGTAGATGATTATGATACAATTTATTTAGGTTATCCTATTTGGTGGGGAACAGTACCAAAAATTATATTAACATTTTTAGACACATGTAATCTAGATGGAAAAACAGCTATTCCATTTTGCACATCAGGTGGTTCAGGAATTTCAGCAAGTCAAAGAGATTTAGAAAATTATAACAAAAATATTAACTGGCAAACTGGAAGAGGATTTACAGGTAGTAGTAGCCAAAGTGATGTTTTAGAGTGGATAAATGAATAATAAGTTATAGTGTTAATTGATAGAATTAGCACAAAACATCCCCTTTTATTTTAATAGAAAATTATTTTACAAAATTTTTAAATGTAGAATAATTTTCTTTTTTATGGTATTATATAGCAAAATAGTAAAATGAAATAATGAAACTTTTTTGAGATTTATAGATTTTTTTAATAAAAAATAGTATAATAATACTATAATTGTTTAAGGAGGTAATAAATATGTCTATAGAAAAACAAAGATTATACGATGAAATAAAAACTTTACCAGAAGAACTTACAACCCAAGTTATAAATTTCATTGAATATTTAAAAATATCATATTTAGATTCAGAAGCTCCAGATAGTGTGATAATAAAAAGTAAAAAGGATTTGAAAGAAAAATTGCAAAAAGGAATAGATGATATAAATGCAAATAGAGTATATTCGCTAGAAGAAGTTTTTAATAAAGTAGATAATATATAATAGATTGAAGCTTTAATATATGAAAAAATATATAGTAGAGATTTCAGAAACTGCAGAGCAGGATTTAGAAAATATTATAAAGTATTTAAGATATAATCTAGCAGGAGATATTATAGCAGATAAGTATAAAATTTTATTTAAACAAGAATTGAAAAATCTAGAAAATCTTGCAGGAAGTATGCCAATTTTAAGTGAAAAATTAACAGGTCATAAGAATATTAGAAAAATCAATGTAAGAAATTATATAGTATTTTATATAGTAGATGAAGAAGTTTCAAAAGCATTAGTATTAAGAATAGGGCATGGTTTTATGGACTGGGAAAAATATTTAAAAGATGAATAGTTTAATAGTAGTTGTCATCTTTTAATTATTTTAAGTTTTAAAAATTCATAAAAATTATAGGAGAATGAATTATGGAAAAAGAAATTATTTTTGTAACACATAATACAGGAAAAATAAAATCAGCAGAAAAATATTTTAAGAATTTAAAATTTACTACATTTAATTATGAATTAGACGAACCAAGAAGTGATGATATAAAAGAAATAGCAACTGCAAAAGTAAAAGAAGCTTTTGAAATGGTAAAAAGACCTTGTATAGCTTTAGATACAGATTTTAGAATTGAAGAATTAAATGGATTTCCTAGAGCATTTGTGAACTTTTCATTAGATACAATAGGAATAAATGGAATTTTAAAACTAATGGAAGGAAAAGAAAACAGAAAATGTGCATTTAATGAATGCTTGGCATATCATGATGGAAAAAATATACATTATTTCTATGGAAAACATCCTCGGGAACTTATCAAATGAAATTCTAGGTTTAAACAGAGAAGAAAAATGGTCAGACTTATGGTATATCTTTAAGCCATTAGGATTTGATAAAACCTTGGCTGAAATGGATTCAGAAGAAAGAGAAAATAGAAGAAAAATTGATGGTTCAGTACAAGCAATGCAGGAATTTGCAAAATGGTATGAAAACCAATAATTATCCCTACAAATTACAAGTTTTATAATAGTTTGTAATATAACTATTCATTTTTTTAATTGTTTTTCTAAAATAATGGAAAAATAATTTTTTTATGTTATAATAAGTAGGAAACTACTTAAAGGAGAAAGAAAATGGATAATATAGGACAACTAATAAAGCAAATATCTAATATTTTAATAAATGACTTAAATAAAAGATTAAAAAAATATGATATTACATTTTCACAACTACAAGTATTATTAGTAATTAAAGATAATAGTAATATATGTCAAAAGGACATTGCAGAAATATTAAAAATAAAACACACATCTTTACTAGATACGCTTAAAATACTAGAAAGAAAAAAATTAGTTATAAAAAATACAAGTAAAGATAATGCAAAATATAATGAATTATTATTGACTGCAAAAGGAAAAGAAGTATTAGAACATTTAGATTTAGGAAAGGATAAAACACAAGAACTAATGGCGGAAACGTTGGGATATACTGATGTAGAAGAAATGCTTACTAAATTTAAAGAAGTATTAAATAAATTAGAGGAAGGCGTAGATAATGGAGTTTAATGAAGTTATAAAAAAAAGAAGAACAACTAGAGAATTTAGTGATATTGTTATAAAAGAAATAAATGTAAAAAATATACTAACAAAATCTAATTTACCAGTATCAGATTATTCTGTTAATCCTTATGTTGGCTGCTCTCATTCATGTAAATATTGTTATGCCTCATTTATGAAAAGATTTACAAATCATCCTGAACAATGGGGAACATTTGTAGATGTTAAGTATTGGGAAAAAATTAAAAATCCTAAAAAATATGCAGGAAAAGATTTGTTTATTGGTTCAGTAACTGACCCATATATGCCACTTGAAGAAAAATATAAAAGGACAAGAGTTTTACTAGAAGAAATGCAAGGAAGTGGTTGCAAAATTAGTATTGCGACTAAATCAGATTTGGTAGTAAGAGATTTAGATTTAATAAAAACATTTCCAGAGGCAAGAGTATCTTGGTCTATTAATACATTAAATGAAGAATTTAGAAAAGAAATGGATAATTCGGTATCCATTGAAAGAAAAATAGAAGCAATGAAAAAATTCCACGAAGCAGGAGTTAGAACAACTTGTTTTATATCTCCAATATTTCCAGAGATAACAGACATTAAAAGTATAATTTTAAAAACGAAAGATTATTGTAATCTTATATGGCTTGAAAATTTGAATTTAAGAGGAGATTATAAAGCTACAATATTAAAATATATAAAAGAAAAACATTCTAGCCTATATCCTATATATAATGAAATATACAATAAAGGAAATAGAGATTATTGGGAAAATTTAGACAAAGAAATAAAAGTATTTTGTAAAGAACAAAATCTTGAATATGTAAGAAACGATGATTCATTAAAAAGACCAATAAATGAACCACCAATAGTTGTAAATTACTTTTACCATGAAGAAATTAGAAAACGATAAAGTGAGGTGATAAGTAAATGATACTAAATGTATCAGGAAGAACAGATGTAGTTGCATTTTATTCTAAATGGTTTATGAATAGATATAAAGAGGGATTTTTTGATGTACGAAACCCGTTTAATCCTAAGAGTGTATCAAGAATATATTTTGAAGATGTAGATGCCATTTTGTTTTGTACTAAAAACCCTATACCTATTATTCCATATTTAAAAGATATTGATAAACCAATATTGTTCCATGTTACTTTAACATCTTACAAGAAAGATATTGAGCCTAATGTTCCAGATAAAGAAACTATAATTGAAGCAATAAAAAAACTGTCTAGTATTGTAGGAATTGATAATTTATATATTAGGTATGATCCAATATTTTTAAGTGATAAATATAGCATAGAGTATCACTTAAGAGCATTTGATAGAATATGTAATTTATTAGATGGATATGTAAACAAAATAATTGTATCATTTATAGATGATTATAAAAATGTTAGAAATAATGCAAGTATATTAAAGCAAAGAAATTTTACTGAAAACGATTATAAACTAATTGGAGAGAACTTTAGCAAAAGTGCAAAAGAACACAATATGACAGTACAAACTTGTTTTGAAGAAATAAATTTAGTCGAATATGGTTTTATTAAAGGAGAATGTCTATCACACGAACTAGCATATAAAATAACAGGTAAGAAATATCCTAATTGGAAAGCGAGAAAAGAACAAAAATGCGAGTGTGTGCAAATGGTAGATATAGGAGCATATAATACTTGCCCTCATCATTGTAAATATTGTTATGCAAATTATAATGAAAGAACAATAGAAAGCAATATGAAAAATCATGATGATAATTCAAGTTTGTTAATTGGATATTTAAGTGATAATGATAAAATTACAAGAAGAAAAAAATGAAATTTAGGAGGAATTAAAAATGGAATTTTATGAAGTAGTTAATAAAAGAAGAACAGTTAGAGAGTTTTTAGATAGGGAGGTTGATTTTGAAGCAATTAAAAGAATTTTAGAAGCAGGTAACAAAGCTCCAACTTGGAATCATAATCGTAATTGGAATTATATTATCTTAAAAACAGACGAAGAAAAAGAATATGCTTTTGAATATGCAAAGAAAATAGCTGATAAATTTGACGCTGAAAAGTATCTAAATGTTCCAAGACCATATCCAATAACACTTGGTCAAAAAATGTATGCACATGCAATGCCAAGACAGTTCACAATGTTAAAAGATGCTCCTTATGTAGTAATTCCTGTGTTTAAATCAAAAGAAATAAATGGTGGAAAGGGAGTTTCAAGTTTAAATCCATTTTCAACAATTTGGTGTGTTATAGAAAACATATTTTTAGCAGCAACTGCTGAAGGGTTAGGTTGTTCTATGAGAATACCTTTAAATGAAGAACATGATATTGTAAAAGCAAAGTTAAAAGTTCCACCAACATATATGATACCTGTGTTTATCGGAATTGGTTATGCTGATCCTAATGAAAAAGAATTAGAACAACAATACCCTGAAATTGAAAAGCAACTACACTTTGGTAAGTGGAAATAATGCTATAGAATAAAGACAAAACTGTATAATTATAGTCAAAGATACTAATTCATAATATATATCAAGCAATATTAATAGTAATTTTTATGGGAGGCTGAAAATGAATAAAGAAGAAATATATAGCTTTATAAAATCTAAAAATATATGGTATGAGATAACAGAACATAAAGCAGTTTATAATATGGAAGAACTAACTGAAATTGATATACCTTATCCAGAATATAATGCTAAAAATTTATTTGTTAGAGATGATAAGAAAAGAAATTATTATCTTATAACTGTTAGAGGAGATAAAAGAGTTGACTTAAAAGAATTTAAGAAGAGAAACGGAACAAGACCATTAAGCTTTGCAAGTGAAAATGATTTATCAGCAATAATGAATTTAATAGCAGGTGCAGTAACTCCACTTGGATTATTAAATGATAAAGAACATAAAGTTCAATTTTTTATAGATAAAGACTTTATGAAAGACAGACACATTATAGGAGTACACCCGAATGACAATACTGCAACAGTATGGCTAAAAGTTGAAGATTTGATAAACATTATAAAAAAACATGGAAATGAAGTAATAATTGCAGAATTATAAACACAAATTACAATTCCTAAATTACTTTATACAAAAGGTATAGAGTAATTTTTCTTTTTAAGATGTTATAAATATAGACAAGATAAAAATAATATTATAAAATAATTGGCGTATGAGTGATAAAAATTCATATAGTAACTTTGGAGGTTAAAATTTATGCAAAAAATATTAATAGTAGAAGATGATAAAAAAATACGAAAAGAATTAGAAACATTTTTAAACAAAAATGGATTTATAGCCAAAAGTTTAGAAAAATTTGATAATACAATACAAGATATCTTGGATGAAAAATCAGATTTAGTATTATTAGATATTAACTTACCATATACAGATGGAGAATATGTATGTAAAGAAATAAGAAAAACATCAGATGTACCAATTATAATGGTAACAAGTAGAGACAATGAGATAGACGAACTAATGAGTTTATATGGTGGAGCTGACCAATATGTAACAAAACCATATAATATTCAAATATTATTAGCAAAAATTAACGGACTGTTGAAAAGAAACCAAAAATCAGAAAAAGGAATACAAAAAATTAACTGTAATGACTTTATTTTAAACATAGCTGAAAGAGTAATTGAAAAAGATAGTCAAAAGATAGAATTAACAAAAAATGAATATAGTATTTTATATTATTTAAGCATAAATAAAGGAAAAATAGTATCAAGAGATGAAATAATGGACTATCTATGGGAAAGCCAAGAATTTATAGATGACAATACTTTAAGTGTAAATGTAAAAAGATTAAGAGATAAATTACAAGAATTAGGTCTTATAGATAGAATTGAAACTAGGAGAGGACAAGGGTATTTATTAAAATGAATTTTAAAGATTTCATAAAAGAAAAAATGATATTAATTATTGGAATAGCATTAGCTATTTGTAGTATAGAAATATTATTACTAGCATATCATATTGGAATATTAGTAAGAATATATTGCGCAGTTATAGTGATTTTTGTAGTATCTCTTGCTATTTTAATTGAATATAAAAGGAAGAAACACTATTATAGTGAATTAATGAATAATATGACAGAGTTAAAAGAGAAATATTTAATTTCAGAAATTATAAAAACACCAAATTTTATTGAAGGAAAGATATTAAAAGAAGTTTTACAAGATACAAGCAAATCAATGCTAGAAAATGTAAATTATTATAAAAATATACAAGAAGAATATAAAGAATATATAGAATTATGGATTCACGAGGTTAAAATACCAATTGTAGCTAATAAGTTGATTATAGAAAATAATAAGAACATAGATCAAAAGGATAATCAGAGTTTGCAGTTCACAACACAAGAAACTAGTCGCTTATACAATAAAAATGAAATAATGAGAAGTATAGACGAAGAATTAGACAAAGTAGAAAACTATACAGAACAAGCCTTGTTTTATGCTAGAAGCAATGCAGTAGAAAAAGATTATATAATAGGTAAAACAAACTTAAAAGAGATTGTAAATGGCGCAATTCTAAAAAATAAAATAACATTACTTAATGAAAAGATATCCATAGAACTAAATAACTTAAAATCAGAGGAAGTATATACAGATAGTAAATGGGCTATATTTATCGTAAATCAAATTATACAAAATGCTATTAAATATGCTAAAAAAGATAACAAAAAAATTATAATCTCTTCAAAAGAGAAAAGCGATAAAGTTATTTTATATATTAAAGATAATGGAATAGGAATAAAAAAAGGAGAGATTACTAGGGTATTTGAAAGAGGATTTACAGGAGAAAATGGCAGAATTATTGGCCAAAAGTCTACAGGTATAGGGTTGTATTTATGTAAAAAATTATGTGATAAATTAGGGTTAGGAATAGAATTAAATTCGGAAAAAAATAAAGGAACAGAAGTAAGAATAATTTTTCCCAAAAATAGTTATATGATTTTAAAATAGAAATCATATTCTTTTTTTGCATTAAAGTCTTACAAAAATGTCATACAATTGTAAGATTAATAAATGGCAAAAAAATATATGATATCTTATAATATAACTAGAAAGTCGAAAAACAATTACGATTTTAACTAAGAAAAAGGAGGAAAATTTTATAATGAGTAATGTATTAGAGGTAAAAAACATAGAAAAATACTATGGTAACAAATCAAATTTAACAAAAGCAATAGACGGAATTAGTTTTAATGTAGGAGAGGGAGAATTTGTTGGCATAATGGGGGCATCTGGATCTGGTAAAACAACATTATTAAATTGTATATCAACAATTGATAGAGTAACAGCCGGAAAAATTATAATTAATAACCAAGACATTACAAGATTAAAAGGAAATAAGCTAAATAAGTTTAGAAGGGAAGAATTAGGATTTATATTTCAAGATTTTAATTTACTGGATACTTTAACTGCTTATGAAAATATTGCACTAGCATTAACAATCCAAAAGGTAAATTCTCATGAAATAGATAAAAGAGTAAAAGAAGTAGCAAAAAAACTTGATATATCAGATATTTTAGATAAATATCCATATCAAATATCAGGAGGACAAAAACAAAGAGTGGCCAGTAGCAGGGCAGTTATAACAAACCCTAAAATGGTTCTAGCAGATGAACCAACAGGAGCATTAGACTCAAAATCAGCAAGACAATTACTAGAAACGTTTGAACATTTAAATAAAAATTTAGGAGCAACCATTTTAATGGTTACACATGACGCTTTCACAGCAAGTTATGCAGAAAGAATTATCTTTATAAAAGATGGAAAGATATTTAATGAATTAATTAAAGGTGAAGACACAAGAAAACAATTCTTTGAAAAAATAATTGAGGTGCAAACACTTCTTGGAGGTGATTTGAACGATGTTATTTAAATTATCTATAAGAAATATGAAAAAAAGTTTTAAAGATTATGCAATATATTTTTTAACATTAGTATTAGGGGTAGCAATTTTCTATATGTTTAACTCATTAGACAGTCAACAAGCAATGATAAAAGTATCTGCTTCAACAAGAGAAATGATAACTTTATTAGTTGATTTACTCGGAATGATGTCAGTTTTTGTAGCAATTGTATTAGGATTTTTAATTGTATATGCCAATAACTTTTTAGTAAATAGAAGAAAAAGAGAATTTGGAATATATATGACACTTGGTATGGGAAGAAGGCAAATATCAGGAATTATCCTTTTAGAAACTATATTAATTGGAATTTTGTCATTAGCAGTTGGTATATTTATAGGTGTGTTTGCTTCACAATTTATGTCTATTTTAGTTGCAAAACTATTTGAAGCAGATATGAGCGAATTTACTTTTGTATTTTCAAAAGATGCTTGCATAAAAACATGTATTTATTTTGCAGTTATGTATTTAGCAGTTATTATTTTTAACACATTAACAATCTCAAGATATAAATTAATTAATTTATTAACTGCTATAAGAAAAAATGAAAAAGTAAAAATGAAAAATCCAATTATTTCAATACTTGTATTTCTAATATCAGCTGGAATACTAGGATATGCGTATTGGAGAGTAACAGGTGGAGTATATGAATTAAATACAGCAGATGAATTATTAAAACCTATACTAATGGGAATTATAGGGACAATTGGGATATTTTGGTCATTATCAGGGTTTATATTACGAATGATACAATCAAGTAAAAAAGTATATTTAAAAGGAACAAATATGTTTGTATTAAGGCAATTAAACAATAAAGTTAATACAAATATAATCAGTATGAGTATCATTTGTTTAATGTTGTTTATGACAATAAGTGTATTATCTGGAAGTTTATCTATAAAATCGGCATTAGATTCACAACTAGAAGAACTTACACCAGTAGATGTTAATTTATACAAAACTGCATATTTACCAGAAAGTTATGTAAATTTATATAGTGAAAAAACAATATATAATACGCAAACACAAATAGAAGATTCAAAACATCCTGTAAGCTATACTTTAGAAACAAATGGCTATGATATGAATACATTAAAAGATGTTATAGAAGTTCCAATTTATGCAATACCAGAATGGACTTTAAAAACTAGTTTGGGAGATTATTACGAAACAGCCAAAAATCAATTTTCAATGCTAACTTATGATACACCAGAATCAGTTATAAAACTTTCTGATTATAACAAAATAGCTACATTATATGGAGAAGAACAATATAGCTTAAATGATGATGAATATATGGTACTTTGCGATTTTGATCAAATGACTAATTTAAGAAATCAATCATTAAAAAAGAACTCAGATATAGAAATAAATGGCAAAAGATATCATTCGAAATATAATGAATGTAAATATGGATTTGTATTTATGTCTTCAAGTAATATGAATGCAGGAATTATATTAGTACCAGATAGTTTTGAGGTACAAAATGAATATACAGAACAATACCTTTTAGTAGCAAACTATAATGCAGATACAGAAGCGGGTAAACAAGAAATAGAAAATACATTAATAGGAAATGGAGACACAGAATTTATTAATAATATAAAAGAAAAAGGAATTAACCTTGATGGAACATCTAAAATTAGTTTAAAAGAAGCAAGTAAAGGATTAGCAACAATTATCATATTTATAGCAATTTACTTAGGAATTGTATTTCTAATTGCAAGTTCAGCAATTTTAGCTTTAAAACAATTAACTGAAAGTTCCGATAACAAACAAAGATATACAATTTTAAGAAAAATAGGTTGTGATGAAAAAATGATAAATAAAGCATTATTTAGGCAGATATTTATTTTCTTTATGTTGCCACTTGTTTTAGCAATAGTACATTCAATATTTGGAATTAAATTTATATTATCAATGCTTGCTGTACTTGCTTCACCAGACGAATTATTGCCTTCTACTATAGCAACAGCAATTATTATAGGAGTAATTTATGGAATATACTTTTTAGCAACATATTTTGGAAGTAAAAATATTATTAAAGAGGAGGAATGAGTTAAAAAATGGAAGATATTAAAGAAAAAATCCCAATGATTATTGCAGTAATTATCATAATAGCATTACTAGTTGGAGCATATTACTTCTTAGTTATACATAAGGATCTATATTATACTCAAATAGATAATACAAAAATAGAAGAAGTTTCTGGCTCAGGAGATATGAATTATCAATATACGTTAAAAGCATATAGCAAAAATGGAAAAGAAAAAGAGATTCAATTTATGACAAGTAGAGAATTAAGAGAAGGAGCATATTTAGAGTTAGAAATAATGCAAATACGTGGAGTTGTAGATTGGAAAGAAGTACAAACAAATGACTTACCAGATGATGTGAAAACAGTAATGAATATAGAATAAAAAAATTATAATAAAAGACACTAGACTAATTTATATATATATGGTATTCTATTGACGAAATAATCAAAGATAGAATGTAAAGGAGAAGTGTATGAAATTAGTCGTTAAAAATCTAAAAAAAAGTTTTGAGAAAAAAGAAGTCTTAAAAGACATAAATTTTGAATTTGAAAAAGGTAAAATTTATGGTCTACTTGGTAGAAA